>JBGPJM010000035.1:0-28612 GCA_041485385.1 Phycisphaerae bacterium
CCTGGCCATCAAGTACGCCCAGGCCCGCGACTTCCTCTACCTGGGCAGGGGCTACGGCTATCCGCTGGCCCTGGAGGGCGCCCTCAAGCTCAAGGAGATCTCCTACGTTCACGCCGAGGGCTATCCGGCAGGCGAGATGAAGCACGGGCCCATCGCCCTCATCAACAACGGCATGCCCGTCGTCTTCATCGCCAACCGCGGCGCCCAGTACGACAAGGTCATGTCCAACATCTCCGAGGTCCGCGCCCGCGGCGGCCACGTCATCGCCGTCGCCACCGAGGGCGACCACGAGATCGCCAAATGCGCCGAGGACGTCCTCTACGTCCCCGAGATCCCCGAGCCCCTCAGCCCCATGCTCACCGTCATCCCCCTCCAGCTCATGGCCTACTACGCCGCCGTCATGCGCGGCCACGACGTCGACAAGCCCCGCAACCTCGCCAAGAGCGTCACCGTCGAATAGTCCGATTGGCCAAAGCGTGGGTGGCATGGGCACGCCGCACCGACCCCCCCCGCACTCGGCCGACCACCCTGGCTTGCCCGTGCCGTGCCTCTCACCAGACCTTCCCGCTGCGTGTCCAGCGTTGCGCCGGGTGCCGGGGCAGTGCTCTGACTGCCCCGACCCAGCACACCATGTCGGAGGCCCTTCCGAGGTTGCCCGCTGCCCTCACTTGTAGTCCTCGAACAACACCTTCACCGCCGGCATGGTGTTCGTCTCGTCGATTTCCTCAACGTCGCCGAACAACACACGACTCGCTTCCACATGCAGTGGTCCCGCTCCCAGTGCCTGCACCTTCCTCCGGAACGCTTCCTCAAGACCAGGTGGCAATCCGTGCTCAACGCGCCGGAGTTCCTCATCCGACAGGTCGCAGAAGATCAACGGCTCGGACCGCTTGTATGGAAGGAAACTCGATCCCGTCTGGACAGGAAACGCCGCGTAGATCTGCGCCTTCAACGCCCCGGGGTGTTTCTGCGCCGGCAAGGCCAGCACGAGCACCGCGCCGGTACTCGAATCCAGGGGCCGCACGGCCACCCGCGCGAACTACGTTGTGTACCGACCAGTCGACCCGACAAAGAAGATGTCGCCCGCCTCGCTCCTGACCTCACCAAAGGTCGCGAGGCTGCTCAACTCGGGCTGGACGTACGTCCTCCACAAGCCATACCTGCCCCCCAGATCCGCGCCGAGCGCAAGAAGCACAACCACCCACCCGCGCCTCGACAGCAACGCGCACACGCTCGCTCCCAGCCGCGGCGTCTCCGACGCCGCGGGTTCGGCCCGCCCGCACTCCGGACATCGAGCCCCAGGTGGCAGCCCCACCAGGTCATAGGCGCACCGCCTGCAGAGCGTACCCGTCTGACACACGGAACGAACGACCGCGCCTCGAATGGCGCACCACGCCACGAGGAACACCGTAGCGCCGACCACGACCTGCAGGCCCCACACAAGCGCTAGGTCGGACAGCAGATGTTGTTGCGGCGAGCTGGAGCCCCTCTGAAAGCCGATTTGGCAGTACTCGTGAATCGACGTGGCGATCAGGAACACGCCCCAAGCGGCCGCGCTCGCGCCGAGCACCGGCCAGAAGCGGTGAAACTTGACGATCAGCCAGCATGTCAACGCGATCGGAACTGCGAGCGAGAGCACGGCCAGCAACATGTCCAACACGAGCGAAACAGGGAACACGCGATGAACAACAAGATCAATCGGAATGTTCATCCACGGCGCAGCAAAGCCGCCGACGGCCGCGAGCACCACGATAGCCTTCAGCGTTGCGCGCGGAGGCGCCGCCGGGAGCACTCTCAGCAGCTTCAATCCCATCGCGGCCCTCATTGACCACCCACCAGCCTACCGAACGCGCCGACGTCGTCACCGTCTCCGCCTCTACGGCTTCAACCCCATCTCCCCAAAGAACCGCGAGATGTCAAACGCCAGCCTCACCGTCTTCCCGCCGCGCGCCACCTCCCCGGTCCTCTTCGTGCCCCTGCCAAAGTGCCGCGCACCGCGTCCGATTCTCCCCTACGCAGGTTCCGACCCGCCCCAGCACAAAATAGCCCCCACGCCGATCAGCCCACCCAAATAGCCGGCCCGATGACGATCGAATCCCGCACATCCGCGACGTTTCTTGCCTCTGTTCCCAGGCCGCTCTCGCTCCAGCGGGCCTCCGTGCATCCCACGCCGCCGGTCTGACCCGCTCCCAGCCCCATAGGCCCGAATTTCGCGATGGAAATCCACCATCCCGAGGTACGATGTCCATCGCGGCGGCCCCAGCCACTCGCCCGGAGACAAACCATGAACCCGATAACCCGATCGCCCCGTCGGCTTGCTGTGGCATTGTCCGCGATGATCCTGCTCGGCACGCCGGGGATCGCCGCGGCCATCACCCTCGTCTACGAAGGCTTCGCCTACCCCCCCGGCGCCACCCTCCCCGGCCTCAACGGCGGCTCCGGCTGGTTCGCGCCGTGGACCGGCAGCGCCGCCATGGTCGCCACCACGCCCACCCTGCAGTACCCATTCGCCCTCCCGTCCACCGGCATCAAGATGCACAACCCGATCATCGGCGAGGCCTTCCGCCCCTTCGGCAACCCCCTCACCAACGTCGGCGACGAGCTCTGGATCAGTTTCATGGAGCTCAACGGCGTCGCCGGCGGCGGCGAGTTCGTCCGCTTCGAGCCGCAGGTCCCCGGCGGGCTCGACATCGTGGTCTACCGCGACGGCGCCGGCAACTTCTTCATGACCCTCGGCCCCGGGGCGGCGCTCCCGCTGGGGCCCTCTCTCGGCGTCGGGCAGACCGATTTCATCGTCATCCACGCGCACCAGTTCGTCGGCCTCTCCACCGTGGATGTCTACCTCAACCCCACCGCCGCCTTCATACCCAACGCCACCACCGTCTCCGCCTCCTCGCTCTCGCTGCGCCAGTTCTACTTCCGCACCGACCCGGTCTCGGACATCGACGAGATCCGCGCGGGCACCACTCCCGGCGATGTCGCCGCCGGCTTCGCGCCGGGGAACAACGACTGCGCAAACGCCACCGACGTCTCCGCCGGCGGCACCTTCAACGGAACCCTCGCCAGCGCCACCAACGACGGCTCCGCCTCCTGCGGCTCCTCCTCCACCAACCCCGACGCCTGGTACTCCTACACCACCCCCGCAGGCTGCGGCGGCCTCCTCTCCGTCAACACCTGCGGCACCAACGACATGAGCGGCCAGGATACGGGCATGGACACCGTGCTCAGCATCCTCAGCGCCTGCGGCGGCACCGAGCTCGCCTGCAACGACGACTGGGGAACCGGCGGCAGCCCGCCCACCGCCTGCCAGGGCATCGACACCGGCGTCCTCCGCGACTCCGCCGTGCAGGTCACCCTCTCCGGCGCCCAGACCGTCAAGATCCGCGTCTCCAAGTTCGGCGCCTCCATCTCCGGCCCCTACCTCCTGCACGTCTCCTTCAGCCCGGTGAACGACGCCTGCGCCGCCGCCACTGTCGTCGGCAACGGCGCGACCCCGGTGTGCAACATCGGCGCCACCCAGGACGGCGTCGTCACCGGCTGCCGCACGGGCTTCAGCGACGTCTGGTACGCCTACACCGCCACCTGCGGCGGCACCGTCAGGGTGAGCGTCTGCGACGCCAACTTCGATTCCGTCCTCTTCGCCTACTCCGTCGCCGCCTGCCCCGCGACCCAGACCCGCCAGGTCGCCTGCAACGACGATTTCTGCGGCACCAGCGGGCTGGCGTCCCAGATCTCCTTCCCCGCCGCCGCCGGCAACCCGTTCCTGATCCGCTTCGCCAGCTTCTCCGGCACCCAGGGCAGCGCGACCATGAGCATCTCCTGCACCCTCTGCCCGTGCGACTGGAACCACACCGGCACGATCAACAGCCAGGACTTCTTCGACTTCCTCACCAGCTTCTTCGCCGGCAACGCCGACTTCAACATGAACGGCATCACCAACAGCCAGGACTTCTTCGACTTCCTCACCTGCTTCTTCAACCCGCCCCCCGGTTGCTGATCGGTCCCCCGCGCGCGTGGACGGCATGAGCAAGCCGCGCTGACAGAACTGCGTGGGTGGCATGGGCAAGCCGCACCAAACCTCCCGCATTCCGCCGGCCACCCCTCGGCGTGCCCGTGCTCGCGCGAGCCTGCACTGACCAGGTTTGAAACTGGCTCGGCCACGAACCGCACAACTCCTCCGTAGCATGCGCCCGCCGCCGGATCGCAGCATCCCGCGCCGCGCCAAGGAGATCACACCCGATGGACGTTCTCACCGTTCTCCTGCAAGCCCAGCCTTCCACGGGGACCATCGTCTGGAACGGCGCCGTCCCCGGCTACGCCGTCGGCTGGGGCACGCTCGCGCTCATCAACGCCGGCCTCGCCCAGGGCAAGGGCCGCAGCGGCCTCGCCTGGTTCCTGGTCTCGATCCTCCTCGGCCCCATCGCCACCTTCCTCATCGACATCCTGCCGCGCGTCCCCGCTTCCCTGCCATGATCCGTGGCATGACCCGTGGCATCGCCCTTCCGGGCGATGAGGGGAGCGCACGGCCCGCCAGCGGCTGCCACCCCGCAGAGGCCGCGAACCAGTGCCGGGCCGGAGCCGGTTGACATCCGCGGCCACCGGTCTACCGTGCAATCGACCCATTCGGGTCATCGGGGCCCTCTCTGGCACCCCCGAAGCTGGTTCCCAAATCTTCGCTGAGGAGAATCGCATGCCGTCATCGACGTCCGCGCGATTGCGTCTGCTCATGTGCCTCGCCGTGGCGGCGATCAGCCGCACCGTCAGCGCGCAGGAATGCACCGAGCACTGGTCGGGCGAGTTCTCACGCAGCACCTTCGACGGCACCGTCTCCGCCGCGCTCGTGTTTGATGACGGCCGCGGCGGCGGCCCGCAGCTCTACCTCGCCGGCCGGTTCCTCAGCACGCCCGACGGCACGCCCGCCGAGCGGGTGGCGCGCTGGGATGGCACCGCCTGGCACGCCCTCGGCGACGGCCTGGACGGCCCCGTCTCGGCGCTCTGCGTTCACGACGACGGGACAGGACCGGCCCTGTACGCGGCGGGCGTCTTCTTCAGTTCCGGAACGCACGCCGCACGCACCGTCGCCAGGTGGAACGGCAGCGAATGGACCGGACTTGGCGCGGTCATCGGCGGATGGGCGACCGGCGTGGCCTCCTTCGATGACGGGAGCGGACCTTCTCTCTACGTGTCTGGGCAGCTCAGCACGCCCGGCGGCCTGTTCATCAGGGGGATCGGACGCTGGGACGGAACCCGATGGTCCGAAGTCGGCGGCGGCCTGAATCTCGGCGGCGGCGCCGCGAGCGCCAGAGCCCTGGCGGTGTACGGCCAGGGACCCCAGCGCGCCCTGTACGTCGGCGGCCTCTTCAATCGCGCCGGCTCCGTCACCGCCAACAACGTCGCCCGCTGGGATGGCTCGGCCTGGTCCAACCTGGCCGGCGGCGTCCCCGCCGCGGGCATCAGCACACTCCGCGGCGTCTACACAATAAGCGCCGCCGCCGTGAACGGCGCCGAAAGGCTCGTCGTCGGCGGCACGTTCGAGTTCGCCGGCGGGCAGGCCGCCAACAACATCGCCGCGTGGGACGGCGCGGCCTGGACGACGCTCGGCGGTGGGCTGATTGGCCCGGCGACAGCCATCGGCGTCGTGAAAACGATGCAACCCTTTGACGACGGAACGGGCGGGAGCATCTACGTCGGCGGCAGCTTCACGGAAACGCCCGACGGCCGGCCCGTCAGGGCGATCGCGCGATGGGACGGCTCGCAGTGGCTCGAGGTCGGCGATGGATGGCCGGCCCCCATCTCTCTCCTGGCCCGCTTCGACGCGGGCCTCGGGCCCCGGCTCTTCCTGCTGGCCGGCAGTATGTTCCTGCAATGGGACGGCCTGGCCTTCACCGCGCCGGGAAGCGGAATGAACCATTGGGTCAACGCTCTCATCGAATCGGATTTTGACGGCACGCCCGCGATCTACGCCGGAGGCTGGTTCTCTGTGGCAGGATCTGTGCAGGTCCACGGTGCGGCGCGCTGGGACGGCACAGCGTGGTCCCCCTTGGGCGAGGGGATCGCCGACGGCTTCCTGATCGATGACTTCGCCGACTTCGACGATGGCTCCGGCCGCGCCCTCTACGCCGCGGGTGACTTCACGGTGGCCGGTGGCCAGGTCGTCAACGGCGTCGCGCGCTGGGACGGCCACACCTGGTCGCCCGTCGGCGCGGGGTTCACGCTGCCGGATAGGATCGGCTACCGGATGAACGTCTCCGACCTCGCGGTGTACGACGATGGCGCCGGACCCCACCTCTACGCGTCCGGCTCCTTCGATCACTCGGGCACCACCGTCGTCAACGGGATCGCGCAATGGAGGGACGGGGCGTGGGTACCGCTCGGGAGCGGCCTTGAATATCGACCCGGAAAAGGCGCGCGCGGGCTGAGCATGGCCGTCTTCGACGACGGCACGGGTTCCCCAAGCCTCTTCGTCGGCGGCCAGTTCCACATCGCCGGCGGCCAGCCGGCCGAGCTCGTGGCACGATGGAACGGCCAGCAGTGGTCCCCCGTCGGCTCGCCATCCGGAAACTCCGTTCGCTCGCTCGCCGTGTACGACGACGGTGGACCGGCCGGCGCCCGGCTCTATGCCGGCGGCGATTTCTACCTGATGGACGGCCACGAGACCAACAACGGCCTCGCGGCCTGGGACGGCGCCCATTGGACCGCCCTCCCGACGCGCCCCGCTGGCAGCTCCTGGGCCGCCGCCGGCCCGCTCTTGGCCTGCGACGATGGCGGCGGCCCCGCCCTCTTCATCGGGAATCTCCGGCGCTCCATTGGCGGCCACGACACCGCCGACATCGCCCGATGGGACGGCGTCGCGTTCTCCTCGCTCGGCACGGGCGTCGGCGACCAGGGCGCCCTGGCGCTCGCGCCATCCGAGCACTTCGGCGGGCGATCGCTCCTCGCAGGCGGCCAGTTCAACTCCGCCGGCGGCATCCCCTGCGGCTTCCTCTCCAGGTGGACAGCCTGCCCGTCCTGCCCGGCCGATTGGAACCGCGACGGAACCGTCGACAGCGCCGACTTCTTCGCGATGCTCACGCAGTTCTTCGCCGGCAACGCCGACTTCAACCACTCCGGCGCAACCAACTCCCAGGACTTCTTCGACTTCCTCACCGCCTACTTCGCCGGCTGTCCGTGATCTGACACCCCGAAGGGGTCGAGGGCGAGTAGCCACGGGCGCAACGACGCCGTCCGCGCCGTCGTGGAGCCCGTGGTAAGCGATCCCTCCTTCCCTACTTCACCCGAAGGGGGTCGAGGCTCCCTCCGTCCGTCCGCGTTCCACCCACCACGGCGAATGAACGAACCGTCGCCATCCCCGCGTCCTCCCGCCTCGCCCTGGGGTTGGAGGTGCCGGAGGGGCTTCCCCTTGGGGGGGCCTCTGGCATCAGCGTCCCAATTGCTGGGACCCTCCGCAACAAACCCCGCACTCCGGGCACACACGCCCCCTCAGCCCCATCGTTCACCGCCCGCAAACTCCCCCAGGCCCTTCAAGGGGCCTTTCCCGCGCCAGCGGGGTTTAGGCCAGCCCTTCAGGGCTGGTCAGAGAGCTGCGTCGAATCTTCAGCCCGTTTCAACGGGCTTCCCCGACCCTTCAGGCTCCGCCCCCGCGCCGCGGGCGCGGCCGCGCGTCCGACCCGCCGCGGAACACCGGCGCTTCTCTTCGCCCGCCTCGGGCGCACGAACGTTGCCGGGGGTGCAACCCCCGGTTCATGCCGCCTTTCACCTCCCAGGGCGGACATCCGACAACCTTCACACCCCACGCCCCCAACCGCCCGCAGAGGTCGCGCACCGGCGCACGCCAGCTCCCTCATCGCCTGGTCCTCACCTCTCCTCCCCGCGTACCCCCTCCCCGCGTCCTCCCCCGGGGATTGGAGGTGCCGGAACAACCGCATCCCATGGCGGCCACAAGCGCCGCCCTCCTCAACTCTCAACCCCACCAACCCTCCGCCGCTTCCACCACTGCACCCACACGACCAGCAGCAACACCCCCACCACCGTTCCAAACAACCCGCCCATCGCCCACGCCCCCCCGCGAACCCCCGGCGTCTTCGCCAGCACCGACAAGCCCGGGTCCGCCGGGTCGTACCACACCGTCACGTTCCCCGCCGCGGCCCACCGTTTCGCGTAGTCCTGCGCCTGCCCAAGCAGCCTGAAGCTCGGCCCGCTCACCTGCACGCGCGAGCCCGTGTACTCCATCCCCTTCACCGTGTACCGGTACCACACCACCGGCACGAACGACCCCGGCTCGAAGTGCATCGCGCTGACGGTCATGACATCCGTCCCCGTCACCACGCCCGGCGTCGCCACGTACAACCCCAGCCGCGACGAGTCCGGCGTGCTCATCCGCGCGACAAGCACGGCAAACGCCGGAATCCCCAGCAGCACCACCGTCACCACCAGCATCCCCCACAGCGGCATCCGCCGGCGAGGGGCAGTCACGGATGCGCCTTCCACTGGTTGCGCCGAGGCCATGGCTGAGTGTACGGGACCGCACGACCGCCGCCGGGGGTGCAACCCCCGGTTCATGCCGCCTTTCACCTCCCAGGGCGGACATCCGACAACCGTCACACCCCACGCCCCCAACCGCCCGCAGAGGTCGCGCTCCAGCGCGGGCCAGCTCCTCAATCGCCTGGTCCTCCCCCTCCCCGCGTCCTCCCGCCTCGCCCTGGGGTTGGAGGTGCCGGAGGAAGTGGCTTCCCCTTCCTCTGGCGCCAGTTAGCGCCACCCGCCCCGGTGACCCACCCTGCCCACATAGCTGGTGCCCTCAATCGATCGCCAGTACACTCTCCCGAACCTCGCGGCAACATCAAGAGGAGCCGGTCCGCTGGAGTGGACAATCATGCGAGAGATCCTCGAGGTCTCGCGACCCCGCGCTCGGCCGCTGCTCAAGCTGCGAGGCCGCAACCTCTCGTGGGAAAGCCTGGCCATGTGGTCGATACAATCGGACACGCCCTAGTGTCCTGACCGAGAGTTTATCGCCCCTGAAGAGAATCCCGGGGAATCAACCGTTGTCCTCGCGGCTTCCTCGAAGTCACCACACTAGATGGAGACGGACTTGTTTACCTTGCTCATAGAGAACGTTCGCCGTTTCGATCAGGTCCACCGACTTCCTGTGCGACCCATCACGGTCCTCGTCGGCGAGAACAGCTCCGGCAAGACCACTTTGCTAGCCGCCCTCGTCGCAGCTCTCTACCAGCAAGAACTCCCGATCCCCTTCACGTTCAATATCCCACCCTTCGAGTTGGGCACCTTTTCAAGCATCGCGACGTACAAGGGCGGCTCATACGGACGTGCGCTCAGCTTTGCCGTCGGCATCGACACGGACCCTGACGCCAGCGGTACAGTCCGGTCGTGGATGTGCCGGTTCATAGAGCGAAACGGCCTGCCCTTTCCGCAAGAGATTCGGACCGCAAGTGCCGCCGGCACCATGACAGCGACCGTAAGAAACAATGAGCTCGCAGCTACGATCAAGTCTGGAGACAAGTCCATCGAGGTCAGCACGCGCTTGCCAACGGGTGCCAGTGAGAGCCCCTCTCTCTCCGACCTCCTGTTCCGCGCATTGTTTCTAAAGCGCCCGACCGATGCCAAGGTGGCAGAACTGCTCGCTGCGCCGCGCGCGCGCGACCTCGTCGCTCCCTTGCGAATACTTCCCGAGGTAACGGCGTTGGCCCCAGTGCGGACCAAGCCAAAGAGGACCTACGATCAACTGAACGATACTCCTACGCCCGAGGGCGACCATGTGCCGATCGTACTGGCTCGACTGCTCGAGTCCGCTGCGACGGGAACCGAGGCCGAGCGCCTGAGGCACGGCCTCTCGCAATTCGGCGTGGCATCTGGCCTATTTCGTGAACTGAAGCCGCGCCCCTTGGGCGATCACCCGGGAGACCCCTTCCAAATCATGGTGACAACCATGGGAAGGCCGGCCAACTTGGCAGACGTTGGCTATGGAGTGAGTCAGGCTCTGCCTGTTGCCGTGCAATGCATGCTGGCGCCACCGAAGCAGCTGGTTGTCGTTCAGCAGCCTGAGGTGCACCTCCATCCTCGGGCGCAGGCGGCACTCGGTTCGCTCTTCGTGCAGCTATTCAAATCAGAGAAGAAAGTTTTCGTGGTCGAGACGCATAGCGACTTCGTCGTGGACCGCATACGCCAGCACGTAAAGAAGGGTGACATCAAACCCAGCGATGTGTCATTGGTCTATCTAGAGATGGTAGGCCCAGAATCTAATCTCCACAGACTGGATCTCGACAACGAGGGCAACATCATGAATGCGCCGGCATCGTACAGGGACTTCTTTATGACGGAACAGCTCGGCCTCTACTATTGATTCTTAGAGCGGGGACCTAGAGTGATCCGATTGATCGTCGATGCGAATTGCATGTCCCACGTGTTCGGTGAATCGCAATCGGCAGACTATCAACCGGTTGGCGTGGCCATCGCCGGTCGACGCCCGACCGCCATAGCGATTCTTGGCGGCTATCTGGTGATAGAGCTGCAGCAGTCGAACAAGATCTGGAACCGAATACTCGAGCTCGAAAGAGCCGGGCGCGCGCACCGCCTTCGAAGGCAGACTGTGGATGACGAGACGGCAGCCGTGGAGCAGACTCTCTGCATTCGATCGGATGACCCGCACATTCTGGCTTTGGCGCGGCTATCCGGTTGTCGGGTCTTGGTGTCAAACGACAAGAACTTGATCGCCGACTTCAAGAACATCGGCATTGTCCCACCACCACGCGGCGCCGTGTACAAGAACCGATCACACTCGCACCTTCTCGGTTTGGACCGAAAGTCCGTGAAGCGGAGCCAAACAGCCAAGAAGAGCGGGCGGAGGCGTTCCTGCTAGCTATTGTCCCGACTTCGAGTTTCCCGCCATGCGTCGGAGGCTGGTTTCCCGAGCAGTCCTCGTGGCGGACCGTTCGACTTCTTGGAAGTCAGGACACTAGTATCGTGGCTTGATGTAACGCCGAACCCGGGACTACCGTGTCGAGGAACGGCAATACCCAGGCCGAACTCTAACGGCCCAACTGCGGAGCCAGAACGCTCGGGCACCTGGCCAAAAAAGCAATGTCGTTTCCAGGCGCAGGCATGGGGTTGCTGCTCGATGCAACTGGACAACTTGACCTCGGTTCCACTCATCTGAACCGGTACGGGAAAGTCAGGCAGGTCACGAGTCCGGCGACCATCAGGGACATCCTGCAAAGAAATCCGTCAAAAAATCAAAGAAATCTTGACTGTTGACGATGCCATCATGGTTGAAGTCGGCCCGGCATGGCGCCGTTCGACCACTGAACTCATAGGCGCCGATGTCCACGATGGGTGCTTCTCCCACCCCGCTGTCCGGAACGCTCGGAATGTCCATGAACCGGACCTCGCCATCAGCGTCAAACGGGAGCGGCTCGGTAGTGTTCCCGTCACTGTCGATGTCGAACGTGTCGGGTGGGACGTAGAAATTGTTACCGGCGTCGATGCATGAGGAGTCGACACCTAGTCGCACGTTCTCGTCGCCCGTGCCACGTAGGTCATCCGGCCCATCAATATCAACGAGCAACGGGTCGTTTCCCGAGGTAGCGATCCCGTTATTCAGCCCGCTCCAACCCTGGATGCGACAGTAGTCGGCGCTGAGAGAGGGATTGTCAAATGACCATTGCGCTACCTCCACCACCGTACCCCCATCCGTGTTGCCCCACAGCACGCAGTTACGAATGAGTGCCGACGCGCTCGCTCCCTCGATTCGGATGCCCCCGCCGCGGCTCTGCGCATTGTCAGTTCGATTGCCGGCGACCGTGCAGTTCACCAACTGCAGTCCGCCAGACGAGAAGAGGCCACCACCACCGGCCGCGGCGTCATTTCCGACGAACACGCAGTTCACCATCAATACCGTTGAGGCAGATCCCACCGCAACCGCGCCGCCAATGCTCCCGCGATTGCCAACAAACGAGCAGCCGTATACGACCGGCGAACCGCCGTCCACGTAAAGCCCTCCACCCGGGGTGCTCGAAACCCGCCCATTCCTGAGAAATCTGCAGTTCTGGAATCTGGGGGCACCACCGTTTGTGTAAACGGCAGCCCCAATCCCAGCGTCATTATCCGTCAGCAGGCAGTTGCGAACGGTCGGACTCGCCGAGACGATGTTGACCCCGCCTCCGGAACGCGTTTCCCCCGAGCCATCTCGGACAGTAAAGCCGTCAAGGACCGCGTTTGCCAAGACATTCATCGCCGTTACGACGGTGTACGAATTGTCTGAGGTGCCCCCGCCCATGGACTCGTCACGATTCAGGTCTCCGCTGAGGATCGTCTCGTGCAAGCGCCAGTCGCGCTCAGCGCGCGTCGTTTCGTTGCCGACGAAACCGCCGAAGACGGCAACCCCCGGGCGCAGATCAAAGACGGCCTGTCGACTGCCGCCGGGGCCCGCTGGCGTGTAGAACCCCTGCGCTACCCAGAGTTCGTCAGACGGTTGCGCTACAGCCAAGGCGTCCTGGACGCGGCGAAAGGCCGTCGCCCATGTCAAGCCGTTTCCCCCCTGTGGTGCGGTCGCGTTTACAAACCGGATAGTCTGGCCAAGAGTTGACGGAGTAGCGGTGCAGATGATTGCAGCACCCGTGAGCGCGACAAGATGCAACTTCGGGCTACGCATGTCTACCTCCAGCACAACACCCTCAGAGTACCACCCTGATCGCCTTCTCCCCACCATTTCGGTTCTGACCAAGCTCGCTCGCTCCGACTCGCCAGGACAAGTCTGCATTCGTCGGCATTTCCTGTGCCTTCGGGTTGGAGGGCTCCGTTTTTCCATGGTCGCGAAGCCGCCCCATCGGCAACACCGTGAACGGCCATCAAGAAAACGCTTGACACAAACCAACAATAGTCTATATTCGTACGGTATGCAAACACACCCCGATCTCCTCACGCCGGCCCCCCTCGCCGCCTCCCCACCCAGCCACCTCCACTGGCTCTGGCACTCCCGCATCCCCCGCGGCAAACTCACGCTCCTCCTCGGCCCACCCGACGCCGCATCCGGTCCGGTCCCGGCTGGCACGAGGCCGCCGGCCGGCCGGGGTGCACGTGCCGGGCCTAATCGATCGGTGCCGCGGGCACCGCCGGGCTACTACCCCGCGCTCTCCGCCCCCACCCTCACCCTCATCATGTAGTCCAGCTCCGGCGCCACCGCCCCCACCCGCTTCAGCATGTTCACCGCCTGCGCCCGGTGGTGCGTCGCGTGGTAGCACAGCTGCATCAGCATCTCCCTCTGCGGCGCCCGGAACAGCTTCCCCTTCGAGTCCCGGTACTTCTGCACCCGCTCCACCCCCTCCTCCGTCACCCCCGCCAGCATCGCGTCCCGCTGCGACCACGTCTGCGTGAACCGCGCACCCAGCGTCGCGATATCCACCCGCTCGTCCTCCCGCGGCCACGGCGTCTCCACGCGCCCGCCGCACCGCTGCCGCCACACATCCTCCCCCGCATGAATGTGCACCAGCGTCCGCCGCAGCGTCCCCGGCCCCATCTCCATCGGCCGGTCCAGTTGCTCGTCCCTCAACCCGTCGGCGCACTCCAAGAGCCGCCCGTCCGCCCAATCGTTGTACTCCAGCATCAACCGCAGAGTCTCCAGGAACATCCGTCCGCCTCCTCCGCCTCTCCGGCGTCATGATCCCACCCCGCCCCCCGACCGCCTGTTTGTATGCCCCCTCCCAGTTCCCGCCGCACCACCGTTACTCCTGACTTGTCCATCCCCAATATAGGGGAAGGTCCATCCTGCGCGCCAAATTGGGGTAATAGGTGCAGATTCTCTTGCTACATTCCCGCGGCAACGTAGAGTGGCCTAAGGGCTAGGGCCTAAGGCCTGCGGCCTGGGGCCTGGTTGGAGGGGGCGGGGTATGGGGAGAGGGACAACCGACACCGACGTGAGGCGACCTGGTCAGGGAGGCGACCCCTCTCTGCTCTGTCTCTCAGCGACCCCCGCGCCACGGCGCGAGCACTCTTCGGGGTTGCGCGCATATTGGCGGCCGCTAACCCACTCAAGATCATGTGCTACAAGCACTTACAGCAAAAAGCCACCCGGGAAGAAGTCGCAAAAAGTCGCAAAAAGTCAACCGAAGTCGTCGAAAGTCGAAGGAAGTCGTGCCGAAGTCAACGCAACCCGGTCCGAAGTCGCCCCAAGTCGGCGCAACCGGAAGATTGGGACCGAACTCTGGATCGCGCCCGCGCGCGCTTCAGGGTTCCGGCGCGCACAAACGGGCCGGATCGCACACAACATCTTGCAGAACAACGACTTACATTCATCCGCCCCGCCGGGGGAAGTCCAAAACTCTCAAAAACTCTCCAAAACACTCAAAAACTCTCGCAGTTTTCTCTGTGTATCTCCAAAACTCTCAAAAACTCTCGACGTTTGTTTTTTCCCGTCCCCGCGTCCTCTTCTTCCCCCATCCCCCATCCGCCATCCCACATCCGCCATCACCTTGATCCCCCGCCCCGCCCGCCCCATGATGCACTCCCAACGGAGCACCTCATGCCCCTCCCCAAGCCCGGTCCCTCCACCGCCGACATCGGCCTCGTCGGCCTCGCCGTCATGGGCCAGAACCTCGTCCTCAACATCGCCGACCACGGCTTCAAGGTCGCCGTCTACAACCGCACCACCGCCGTCACCGAAAAGTTCATCGCCGAGAACCCCCCGTCCGTCCTCGGCCCCGGCGGCGCCCTCGTCCCCGCCGCCGAGGTCAGGGACTTCGTCGCCTCCATCAAGCGCCCCCGCCGCATCATCATCCTCGTCAAGGCCGGCGCACCCACCGACGCCGTCATCGATTCCCTCACTCCCTATCTGGAGAAGGGCGACCTCGTTATCGACGGCGGCAACGCCGAGTGGACCGACACCGTCCGCCGCGAGGCCGCGCTCAGCGCCAAAGGCCTCCTCTTCGTCGGCTCCGGCGTCTCCGGCGGCGAGGAGGGCGCCCGCTTCGGTCCCTCCCTCATGCCCGGCGGCAAGCCCGAGGCCTGGGCCCTCCTGAGGCCCGTCTGGGAAGCCATCGCCGCCAAGGTCGATGCCCGCACCGGCAAGCCCATCCCCGGCGCCGCACCCGGCAAGCCCGTCACCGCCCCCGGCGCCGTCCCCTGCACCACCTACATCGGCCCCGGCGGCGCCGGCCACTACGTCAAGATGGTCCACAACGGCATCGAGTACGGCGACATGCAGCTCATCTGCGAGGCCTACCACTTCATGCGCGACGTCCTCGCCCTCTCCACCTCCGCCATGGCCACCACCTTCGCCAGGTGGAACGAGGGCGACCTCGACTCCTTCCTCATCGAGATCACCGCCGACATCCTCCGCCAGAAAGACCCCGTCTCCGGCGGTCCCTTCGTCGACATCGTGCTGGACGCCGCCGGCCAGAAGGGCACCGGCAAATGGACCATCGCCTCTGCCCTCGACCTCGGTGTCCCCGCCGCCACCATGTCCGAGGCCGTCTTCGCCCGCAACATGAGCGCCATCAAGGACGAGCGCGTCGCCGCCTCCAGAATCCTCCAGGCCCCTCACTCCTCCGAGAACGCCCACTCGATCGGCCCCGGCGGCCACATCCCCGATTGGGTCGAGTGCGTCCGCGACGCCCTCTACTGCTCCAAGATTTGCTCCTACGCCCAAGGGTTCGCCCTCATGTCCGCCGCCGACAGGGCGAACAACTGGGGCCTCAAGCTCGGCGAGATCGCCGCCATCTTCCGCGGCGGCTGCATCATCCGCGCCCGCTTCCTCCAGAAGATCACCGAGGCCTACCAGCGCAACGCCGCCCTCCCCAACCTCCTCCTCGACCCCTATTTCGCCGGCGCCATCGACAAGGGCCAGCACAACTGGCGCGCCATCGTCGCCCGCGCCGCCGTCCAGGGCGTCCCCGTCCCCGCCTTCTCCTCCGCCCTCGCCTACTACGACTCCTACCGCTCCGCCAGACTCCCCGCCAACCTCCTCCAGGCCCAGCGCGACTACTTCGGCGCCCACACCTACGAACGCACCGACCAGCCCCGCGGCCAGTTCTTCCACCTCGACTGGCCCGACCCCAAACGCCCGCAGATCAAGGTCTGATCGAAGAATGCCCTCGCCGGGATGCACCGGCGCGCCGCAATCGCCGATAACACGTCCGATGAAGCTCGGAAAAACAGCCGGAGAACGCACCACCTGGTCCTGGTGGACCCGCCTGCCGCTCACCTGCCTCCTGCTCGGCCTCCTCACCGCCGCGGGCGCCGCCGCGGGCTCAGCGCTGTGGTTGCCCCTGCGCGCCGGCGACGGATGGAGCACCCACGCGCAGGCGACGCGCCCCCGCGACGCCGCCCGCGCCGAGGGCGAAGGTTCGGTCCTCGTCGACAAGTGGTCCCGCCCCGGCGCCGTGTTCTACGAGGTCTGGGCCGCCCCGGTCGCGCCCGATGGGATGTCCACGGGCAGCCCGACCGACGCCCGCACACCCGAGGCCCTGCTCGCCTCCTGGCCCGCGTGGGGCGAGAGCGCCAAGCTCCCCTGGGCCCGCGGCGCGGCTGCATGGCCAGCCAACGGCGCGATCGACACACGGTTCATCGAAGCACGCGGCTGGCCGTTCCCCATGGCCTGGTGCGAGTACACCGTCGACTGGGGCTCCAGGGCCGGCGCGATCGCGCACGCATCGGGGGCGTGGGTCAGGCAGGGGCCGCCGGAGCTGAAGGGTTCGTCGCGGGCCATCAAGTTCGACCGGGCCATCCCGCACAGGCTCATCCCGGCGGGCATCGGGGCCAACATGCTGATCCTCGGCGCGGCGTGGTTCGCGCTGCTCCGCCCGATCCACGAGCTGCGCCGGGTCAAGTGGAAACGCCGCGGCCTCTGCGCCCGCTGCGGGCACGAGGTGAGCCCCGACGGACGCTGCACCCAGTGCCGGTGGACCAACACACCGCCCGGCGCCGATCGGCTCGCGGCCTGAACAGGTCCACGCGCCGGGCCTACGGCCGCGCCTCGAGCACCAGGTTGAACGGCGTCGACACCGCCTTGCGGAATCGCTTGAAGCCCCCCTGCATCACCACGTCGCGAAGACGCGTCTCCCCCGCCTGCGCGCCCAGCGCCGGCCCATGGTGCGCCAGCGAAGCGGGGACGCAGATCGTGGTCGACGCGGCGGAGTACACGCGCCCCACGGGGTTGAGGTTGTCCTCGACCTTGTCGCCGGCGAAGGGCTCGACGATCATCCACGTCCCGTCGCGCTTGAGCGACCCGTGCGCATGCCTCGCCGCGCCGACGGGGTCGCCCATGTCGTGCAGACAGTCGAAACAGGCGATCAGGTCGTACCCGCCGACGCCGCCGGCCTTCCGCTCGGGGCGCGAATAGTTGTTGGCACTGGCCACCTCGAAACGGAGGTTGTCGGTCACCTTGGCCTTCTCCGCGGCCTTGCGGGCGGCCTGGATGGAGGGGGCGTGCGCGTCGAACCCGACGAACTCGGACCTCACGAAGGCGCGGGCCATGAGGATCGTCGAGGCGCCGTGCCCGCAGCCGATGTCGGCGACCGTCGCGCCGTCGTTCAGCTTCCCCACCACGCCGTCGAGCGCCGGCAGCCAGCTCGCCACCAGGTGCGCCTGGTAGCCGGGGCGGAAGAACCGCTCGGTGCCCGTGAACAGGCAGGGATGATGGTCGCCCCAGTCCACCCCCTCGCCGGTCCTGAACGCCCGCTCGATCTTGGGCTGGTCCATGAACATCGACATGGCGATGTCGAACGCGCCGTGGATGTAGACCGGGCTGGACTCGTCCGCCAGCGCCATCGCCTGCTCCTCGGTGATCCAGAACCGCTGCGCCGCCTTGTCGTACTCGACATACCCCCCGGCCGCCTGGTTCAGCAGCCACTCGCGGACATACCTCTCGGCCGTGTGCGTCTTCGATGCCAGCTGCGTCGCGGTCATCCCCGACCGCCCCGCGGCCTGCAGGGCCTTGTACAACCCCAGCTTCTCACCGATCATGACGAGCACGGCGCTCATGGTCGCGCCGATATCCCCCACCGCCTTCCCCATGAAGGCCTCGAGTTTGGCCTGATCCACCGGCATGCTGCACCTCCACTCTCAGTCAGAACGACGCGTCGGAGGGGCGCGAATGACACCAGTGAATCACAGCATCACCCCCGGGTCAAGGGCCGGGCGCCGGAACCATGCAGAACCGGGCGGGTGAGGGGCGGACGGAGGGGGGGGCGGGTATTCTCTTGGTCGGCGGGGAGGAACGGGAGGGTGCCGGAACGGGAGCGGTCGCTTGGCCAAGCCGTCGCAGCCACACAAGCCGGGGCGCTCGGGATCAGGTGGCGCTGGCGGGACAGCCGGAAGAGACCAGACGCGGTCAGATCCGGCCCGGCAGCCGACCGACCGGGCCCCCGCGCGCGTGGCCGTGCTGGGGATAGGCCAGATGGGACTCGTCTGCGCAGCGATTCTTTCCTCCCCCACCATTCCTCTCCAATCCGGACGCCCGACAGCACGTCCTCCCGGGAGCGGGGGCAACACAAAGGCCGCGCCTTCTCCGCCTGACTGGACCACCGCCCCCCGCGAGGTGCTGCTGTGGGGGCACAGCCCCGAGGAGGCGGGGAGCCTGACGCAGACCCGGCGTAGCCCGCGCCTGGCGGGGTTCTCCCTGCCCGACTCTGTACGTGTGACCGCCAGCGTGGCCGAGGCGGTGGAAGGCGCGGCGCTTGTGGTCTCGGCAATCCCGGTGCAGTACACACGGGGGGTGTGGGAACGGATCCGGCGTGCGGGCCCGCCACCGGGGGCTCGCGCGGTTTCGGTCGCGAAGGGGATCGAGAACAAGACACTGCTGCGCCCGACGCAGGTCATCGCCGAGGCCCTCGCGGACGATCCCGACGCCCGCCCGCGCCCGCTGGGAACGCTGAGCGGGCCCACGATCGCGGCCGAACTGGCCCGCTGCCTGCCCGCGACGATGATCGCTGCAAGCGACACGCCGGCGTTCGCGCACGAGGTCCAGCGCCTGTTCTCGACGAGCTGGCTGCGCGTGTACACCAGCGATGATCTTCTGGGGGTCGAGCTGGCGGGCGCGATGAAGAACGTGATCGCGATCGCCGCCGGCGTGCTGGACGGCCTGCAGGCCGGGTACAACGCCAAGTCCGCGCTCCTCGCGCGCGGGCTGGCGGAGATCACCCGCCTGGGCACGGCGATGGGCGCCAGCAGCGACACCTTCTTCGGGCTCTCCGGCGTCGGCGATCTGGCGACGACGTGCTTCTCGCCGGAGGGGCGCAACCGCTCGTGTGGCGAGGCGCTGGGGCGCGGCGAGAAGCTGGAGGACTACCTCAAGCGGAGCACGTCGGTCGTGGAGGGTGTGGCGACGACCCGATCGGTCGTCGACCTGGCGCTGAAGTACCGGGTCGACATGCCCATCACCGAAGCGGTGCACGCGGTGCTCTTCGAGGGAATGGACCCGATCGAGGCGATCGGCCGGCTCATGAGCCGCGAGCTCAAGCGGGAGCGGGTGGGGTAGCTCGACATCGACGGGCCCCCGTCCGCCCCCGCATGGGGCGTCCTCTTTCATCCGGACCCAGACCGGCCCCCGATCACCACGAAACGGCCCACGGCTCGAAGGGAAGCCACTCCCGCGGCTGATCGACCGCCTCGGCGAGCAGCCGCAGGTACCGCGCGCGCCGGATCTCAACGACGCCGAACTGATCGATATGGGGGTTGCGAAACTGCACGTCCAGCAGGGTGAAGCCTCGCCGGCGGAGGTGCGAGACCAGGTGCACCAGGGCGACCTTGGAGGCGTCGGTCCCGCCACGCTCCGGGCGGCAGAACATGGATTCGGCGAAGAACGCGGCGCCGATCGCGACCCCGTAGACGCCGCCGACAAGGTCGAGCCGGGCATCCGCCCCCGGGGGGGGCGCGCCGGGCAGCCACATCTCGACGCTGTGCGCGTACCCCTGACCGTGCAGGTCGGTGTAGGACTCGACGATGCGGTCGTCGATCCACGACTCGGGGCGCTCCGGGCGCTCCTCGCCGCAGCAGCGGACGACCTCCTCGAACGCAAGATCGGTGGTGGCGACGAACCGGCCCGACCGCACGCGCCGGGCGAGCGAGCGGGAGACATGGAAGCCCCCGGGCTCCAGCGGGATGAACGCGCGGGGGTCGGGGTTGTACCAGTCGATGCGCCCCGTGCGCGGGTCGGCCATGGGGAAGAGGCCGGCCCGGTAGGCGTCCAGGAGCGTCCTTATGGGGCGGGATGGGGCGGGAGAGGTCATCGCGGCCCCGGATTATTCCTTGGACGCCGCGCGGACGCAGGGGGCATGAGCAAGACGCGGTGGTACACTCGGATCTGATGAACAAGGAGGACGTGGCCTACCTCTCCATCGTCCGCTGGCCCGGCGGGTACACGCGCCAGCAGATGGTCGAGGCGCTGGTGGACGCAGCCGGGATGGACCCCTTCGTCGCCGACCAGCGGGTGGCCAAGGGCGTCCCGGCAGTCGTGCACCGTCTGGACGCCGCGCTGGCGCCCGACGTGCTGAAACACCTGCACAAACGCAACGTGGCCGCGCTGGCGCCGGCACGCTCGCAGATGGAGTCCATCGCCCCCGCCCTGAAGGCCAAGCGCCTCGTCGAGGCGATCGGTTCCCCCGAGCCGATGTACATGTGCGAGATGTGGCGCGACGAGGGTCGCGGCCTGCTCCCCCGCGAACTGTTCCTCATCGTCCGCGCACGGCTGAGGAGGATCGAGCGCGGCCGGCCCGAGGCCGAGGTGGACTACAACTACAACTACGCCACCGGCTACGCCGTTCCCGAGGTCCACATCATCCGCAAGGACAAGTCGTCGCTCTCGGAAGTCATGGACCTCTACCTCCGCGACGGCTCGCGCATCCGGATCAGCGGCGACAAGTTCAACTTCGACGTGCTCGGTGATGAGCGCGGCCTGTCGGACAACGAGAACGCCGACAAACTCGCGTTGAAACTCGCCGAGCAGAGCCCCAAGGTGCTCGTGGACACGAAGTTCGCCGAGTTCATCTGCCCCCCCGATTTCGTCCTGCGGTGGCGGACCAGCACGGGGGGCAAGGAAGTACGGGACGATCATCCCGCGTTCGAGTTTTACTCGGTATGGGCCTGCCTGGTCTACCGGAGGCTCGCGGCGCGCGAAAGATAGGAGACCGGCTTCCCATCAAGCATGGTGTGAAGGGAGCGAAGCGATGGTCCTGGCGATGAGCGATTTCTTCGACCGCTTGCTGGACCGGAACATCCTCGTGCCGCTTCTCATCGCGGGCGGCGTCGTCATCATCGTCGCGCTCAAGACGCTGGCCTCGGTGACCCGCTCGGTCTCGCGGGAGCACACCCGCCGGGAGATCGCCGCCTACATCGCCGAGGGATCGATGACGCCCGAGCAAGGCGAGCGGCTGATGCGATCGGGGGATAACAATCACGCGTGATCGGGGCCGGGGTAGGGAAGGGCGGGGAGGGGGGCGGCGGAGCGGAAGGAAAGGCGAGGCCCAGCATGTGCCTGATGCTTGCAGACGACATGGAGCAGTTCATCCCGATCCTGGCGATCGGCGGGGGGTTTACCGTCGCGATCATCGGCATCATCGCCGGCACGGTGAAATCAGTGGTGCGGAGCAAGCACCTCGAGGAATCGCGCCGCGAAATCGCCGCGTACGTCGCCGAGGGAACCGTCTCGGCGGAGGACGCGACCAAGATGATGGCCGCCGGACGGCCCAAATGGGAGCAGATGTGCGGCTGGAAGCCCTGAGCCAATCCCCGCGTCCTACATGACCGTCGTGACCAGCAGGCGAGCGCCCTTGGCGCTCGCCGTTTTCATCTGGCACAAATCCGCGATCGCTGCGGGGACCACCGCGCTCGCGCCCAGCGAGAGCGCAACGGGCTCGAACCCACCCACCCCCACCCCCGCCTCCGCCGCCAGCTCGCACGCCCCCGAGACGACCATCACCACGCGGCAGCGGCGCGTCCCTGCATCGGCCAGCGTGTCGACCATCTGCGCCGGCTCGCCCGGGTTCAGCGCCAGCTCATCAACCGTGAAATAGCCGTTCGAGACCAGCCTCACCCGCCGGTCCCCCGCCGGCAGCCACGTCGCGCCCCGCGCCGGCCCGAACTGGATGCACTCCAGCGCCTGTTCGATATGAATCTCCCGCCCGGCGCGCCCCCAATCGAATGCGCGGAACGTGGTATCGCTGGGCGTCTGCACCTCGGCAACCAGCACGCCTGCGCCCAGCGCGTGCACCGTGCCGCTGGGGAAGTTGTGCATCTCCCCGACGACGGCCGGGGCGGCCTCGAGATCGCCGACAATCGCGCCCCCCTCGCCCTGGCGCAGGTGGGACTCGAATGACGCTCGGGTGACACCTGCTCTGACCCCCTTGTAGATCACAGCGCCGGGTGCGGCGTCCAAGACATACCAGCATTCGGTCTTGATGTGCGAGCCGGGGTGGGCCCTGGCGTAGGCGATCGAGGGGTGAACCTGCACGGAGAGGTTCTCCCGGGCGTCGAGGAACTTCACCAGCAGCGGGAAGCGGGGCGTTCGCTCAGCCGAGGCGCCCAGCAGCGCCTCCCCCCACTGCTCCACGGCGTCGTGGAGCGACTTCCCCTTGAGGGGGCCATCGGCGATCATCGAGATGGCCGCGCCTCCGCCGGCGCCCGAGGCCGAGGTCGAGGCCAGGTCGGCGACCTCCCAGGACTCGCCGACCCGCGCGCCGGCCCTGACGGGTTTGCCGAACCGCGCGAGACGGTCGCCGCCCCAGACCTTGTCGAAGAGCATCGGCGCCAGGATGAGGGGATACGGGTGAGGGTTCGCCAACGCGGACCTCCGCGCATGAACGTACGAGCCGGTGCGCTCTAATCTCAGCGTAGCGAAGAACGCGCCACAGTGGGCAACCGGGATTCCATCACCCCGGCGGCCGGGTTCTGCATCCCGTCTACACATTGAACAGGAAAAAGCACACATCCCCATCCCGCACCACGTAGCTCTTCCCCTCCACCCGCATCCGCCCCGCCTCCCGGATCGCCTTCTCGCTCTTCAGCTCCAACAGGTCGTCCACGCTGTACACCTCGGCCCGGATGAACCCCCGCTCGAAGTCGGTGTGGATCGCCCCCGCGGCCTGCGGCGCCGTCGCCCCGATCGGGATCGTCCACGCCCGGATCTGCTTCGGCCCCGCCGTGTAGAACGACTGCACTCCCAGCAGGTGGTACGCCGCGTGCACCACCGCGTCCAGCGCCGGCTCCTTCATCCCCAGGCTGTGCAGCATCTCCAGCCGGTCCGCGTCCGAGAGGTCGGCCAGCTCCGCCTCGATCTTCGCCGAGACGGGGACGACGTCGAACGCGGCGTCGCCCCGGTGCGCCGCCACCCACTCGCGGACCTTCATCACCATCGGCCCCTGGCCCAGCGGGTCGTCCTCGGCGACATTGGCGATGTACAGCGTCCTCTTGGCGCTGTTGAGCCCCAACCCCTTCATCGCCTTCTTCTGCTCGGGGTCGTCGATCTGGATGGTGCTGGCCGGCCGGCCCGCGGCGATCACCGGCAGGATCTTCTTGAGCACCTCGAAGCGCGCGATCGCCTCCGGCTCGCGCCCCTTCGCGGCCCGCTCAGCCTTCGAGAGCGCGCCCTCGACGGTCTGCAGATCCGCAAGGATCAGCTCCGTGGAGATCGTCTCGAGGTCGCGCACCGGATCGACACTCCCCTCGACGTGGATGATCTCCTCCCCGCCGGGCGCCTTCTCGAAGCAGCGGACGATCTCGATGATCGCGTCCACCTCGCGGATGTGGCTGAGGAACTTGTTCCCCAGCCCCTCCCCCTCGCTGGCCCCGCGGACAATGCCGGCGATGTCCACCAGGCGCAACGACGCGGGGATGATCTTCTGGGTCGTGATCAACGCGGCGATCTGCTCCAGGCGCGGGTCGGGGATCGCCACAACGCCCACGTTGGGCTCGATGGTGGCGAACGGGTAGTTCGCGGCCAGCGCGCCCGCCTTCGTCAGGGCGTTGAACAGCGTGGACTTGCCGACGTTGGGCAGACCGACGATACCGGCTTCCATGGGGAATCTCGCGGGGGACCTTGGGAGACGCTCGGCAGGAGGGGCCAATGGTAGCGCCGGACGTGCGAACCGACCGGCGTCAGCCGCTCGCTCGCAGCAGCGACGACGGGAGCGCCGCACCGCACTCCGGGCAGGGCGAGCCCACCTGCGTGCCGCGAAGGTCATACGCGCAGACAGCGCAGAGGCCCCGCCGGTGGCGGCGGCGGCCCAGAAGCCCTCGAAACGCGTGAGGAACCAGCAGCAACACCCACCACGCCGCGCCGTACACCGCCGTGTCAATCATCAGCCCGCCCCGGATCACGCGATACGGGAGCGCCACGGGGTACACGCCCGACCATCGCCCTTTCTGGACTCTCCTCGGCAGCTCGATCGCCCCGCGCGCCACGGCGGAGAGCTGCAACTTGTCATCGGTGACCAGCGAGTACTCGCACCACAGCGCCAGCCGCGGCCAGCCCCGCCCGTCCACCATCCGGGCATCCGTCTCGTCCCGGCCCGGCCACGCCACCGATCCCGCCGACCAGGGCAGCACCGCCGCCGCGGCCCACGGATCGGCCAGTTCCTCCGGCGCCAGCGGGCGAGCCGGCCAGGTCGGCTCGATGTACACCGTCCCAGCCTGCTCAGGCCCCGTGGCGTACGACTCGAGGAACACCGCGCCGGCGCGCGAGAACCGCTTGAGCTCCAGCATCCCCACGCCCTCGGCCACGTCGCGCCGATCGATGTTCGCCGGCTGCGTCCGCCACGCGCTCGCGACCGACACACGCCCGCCAATCGGCCCCCCATCGACGTTGACCGTGACGGCCAGCACCCACGCGACGACGACCGCGGTGGCGACGCCAAAGACCACGCGCACCAGCGCGGCCCGCGCAATGCGCACCGCCCACCGTCGGGAACGCTGCCTCAAGGCCATTTCCATCGGGCACGGAATGCGGACGTCCCCGTCCATCGACCATCGCTCGGGCGCCGCCCGCGCTCGCCTACTGCTTCATCCCTTCCAGCGACACGATCAGGAACACCTCGTCCCCAAGCCCGCCCCCCTCGATCATCGTCGTCATGCCGAAATCCGACCGCTTGACGGTGAACTGCGCCTCCAGGCCACCCCGGTACCCGAAGCGTGCGCCGGCGTCCTTCTCCCCGATGAACTCGAGCTTGGCGGTGATCGGCTTGGTCACGCCGTGCATCGTGAGCTCGCCCGTCAGGTCGAACCTGCCGCCGTCGGCCTTCTTCACCGACTTGGACTTGAACGTGATCGTCGGGTACGTCTCGACCTCAAAGTAGTTCTTGCTCTTGAGGTCGTTGTCGCGCATGGAGTTGTTCGTGTCGATGCTCGCGGTCTCGATCGTCGCCTCGATATTCGCCGTGTCCGTCGCCGCGGGGTCGAACGTGAACGTGCCCGCCATCTTGTCGAAGCGCCCGTAGAAGTTGGCAACCCCGAGGTGCCTGATCTTGAAGACCATCGATGAATGCACGGGGTCGACTTTGAACGTGTTGGCCGCGGCGGCTGTTTCGCGGGCGGCCGCGCCGGGGAGCGTGCGGGCAAGCGTGCCGGCGCCGGCAAACAGCAGGGAGGCAGCGCCGAGGGCCAGAACGACGGTGCGGGCGGAACGGGTGGTCATCATGGTGCGACTCCTTCAGCGGCGATCGCCGCGGGTGGTGGGGTCGATGAGGTCAAACAGGGAGAAGTGTACGGGGCCGGCATCGCGGGACGACGCCGAGGTGGCGTGCCGCACTCGGGGCAAGGCGCGTCCACCGCAGTGTCCCGAAGGTCGTACGCACAGTCCGGACACCGGCCGGCGCGACGGAGGCACCTGCTCCGAGTAATCCTGCATGCCCAACCGGCGAGCCACCAGGCGGCACCGAGGATAACCGTGTCCTTCACGACCCCACGCCAGATTGGCCGGTATGGAAGGGCGGCAGGGCCGTCGAAGCCGCTTAGGCCTCGCGGCATCCGAATCGCCGCAATCTCAACTCCGCCTTCGATACTGGCCCCTATCGGAATTGCTGAGGCACCACTCGTATTGTCGATCGGAACGACTGTGCAACAAAGCGCAAGGAAGGGCCAGCCCCGCGCTTCAATGCAGCGTCCGCCGTACTCCGGCCAGCCAGCGCCCTTCGAACTCCACGGGAACAGCTTCGAGGCGCCCAGATCCGGCACGATCGCTTCAGGCGTGCTGTCCGACCTGTCGACTGTTGATTGACCAGCGAGATCGTCAGCGGACCAAAGCGAGCTCTCCAGAAATGCTGAACCGAATGCGTTGTTCCGCGAAACGACCAAGAACCCGCTTCCCTCGCCTGAATCCGGTCTTCGGGATCGAGCCTCAATGGTGAACGGATCGCAGCACACCCTAATGGTCGCGGCCAGTATCCAGCTGAGCCCGACCGTGCAGACCAATCCGACCCCGATCGCAACAATCGCTCGTGCGATGCGTTGTCGGCAGCTCCGCTTGGTATTTCGAGCTAGGCACATCGATTGGCGGTCAGCGCGTGGCCCCGACCGTCTTGCGTCCCTTCGTCGCCGTCGGCTTCGCCGCCTTCTCAAACAACTCCGCGAACCTGAACCCCTTCCGCCCCTTCCACTGACCGCGGTGATACGCATCGCTCGCCAGGATCGGGAACAGCGCCGTCAGCTCGCCAAACACCATCTGCTCGTGCACCACGTCCACCTTCCCCCACGAGCACGCCTCCCGCAGCGTCGAGCCCGAGAGCGCCCCGTCGCGCGAATCGGCCACCGTCATCTGCACCGCGTACTTGTGCATCGAGACGTCGCCGCGGGCCTGCCCGCCCTTGCGCTCCGCCAGCAGCTCGGCCGCCACCACGATGTCCTGCGCGAAGTTCTTCGGCACACCCCCGCCCAGCATCAGAAGCCCCGTGTCCTTGCTGGCCAGCTTGATGTCCGTCAGCTCGCGGAAGTCCTTCCCCGAATCGAACGCCACCATCCCGCTCCGCCCCTCTTCGATCGCCTCCACCTGGTGCAGCACGATCCCGAACCCCGCCGAGCAGTCGCTGAACGCCGGGCAGAAGATCGGCACCCGCTTCTGGTGCGCCGTCTTCACCACCGACTCGTTCCTGGGGTGGTGCTTCACCAGGTACGCCCCCATCGCGTCGATGAACTCGCGGCTGGAGTACGCCCCCGGCTCGAACGTGTCGAAGATCTTCTTGGTCGTCTCGTCGCACGCCCGGAGGTCGTCCTCGTTGATGTACGTGTCATAAATCCGGTCGATCATCAGGTTCCGCAGCGTCATGTCGTCCACCGGCGGCGCCTCCGGCGACCCGGGGGCGATGTAGTGCCTGAACCCCAGCCCCTCGAAGAAGTCCTGATCGACGATGTTGGCCCCGGTGGACACGATCGCGTCCACCATGTTGTTCTCCAGCAGCGTGACGATCGCCTTCTTCAGCCCCGCCGAGATCAAGGACCCCGCCAGCGTCAGGATCACCGCGCACCCCTTGTCCGCCAGCATCATCGAGTAGATGTCCGCCGCGTTCGCCAGCGTCCGCGCCGTGTACGCCATCGAACGGTACGACTCGATCACCGCGCGGCAGTCGTACCGCGTGATGTCGATGTGCTGGATCGGGCGCGAAAGAAGCTCTTTCTTGGTCCATTTGCCGTTGGCCATGCCATGTTCCGTCCGAAGGCGGACTCCTTGGGTTCTCAGCCAAGCCCCCCTGGCTGCAAGCCTGGTTTCGTGCTCCGCCCGGGGGTGACGGGCGACAGATGCATATTAGGGGCCCGCCACCCCCAGGACGGCCGCTGAGTTGAGCCCCCCGCACCACGACTGGTACTCTGCCCCCATGCCAAGCCACCGGGCAAAGCAGAGAATCCGGCGCATCCTCTTCTGGATCGCCTTCCCCGCGTTCCTCATCCTCCTCGCCGCCGACATCACCAGCACCCGCTACGCCGTCGGCTGGTGGGATGAATCCGGCCGTGGCCTCGGCGGCTTCAGCATCGCCGCCGGGCGGTTCCTTCTCGGCTGGGATTTTCACCCCCGCCCGCCCGGCTCGGGCCCCATCGTCATGCGCGGGCCCACCGGCCCCCACCACTTCCCCTTCAGCTGGACCTTCTCCCTTATCAGGCACGCAGGGGGCGCGACGTTTCTCTTTATCCCCCTCTGGTCGGCGCTCCTCGCCACCGCCGCCGTCGCGGCCGTGCTCCGCTCTTCGATCCGCCGCTCCGCCAAGCGCCTTCATGGATGCTGCGTCATGTGCGGCTACGACCTCCGCGGCCTTCCGCCCGGCGAACTCTGCCCGGAATGCGGCCGCAACACTCTCAAGGCCAGCACCACCGTTCACTGACGCCGCGGTCATCCACACGCCGCGACCGATCGCACACCTCTCCACCCGGTGGTACGCTGCCCCCGTGACCGCTCCGCGCCCACGGGCTGTCAACACCCTCGCCCCCATCCGCATCCGCGAGCTCGACGCCCTGCGCGGCATCGCCGCGATGATGGTCGTCCTCTACCACTACACCACCCGTTACGACGCCCTCTACGGCCACCGCGGCCCGCTCGCGCTCCGGTTCCCCCTCGGCCACCACGGCGTCGACCTTTTCTTCATCATCAGCGGCTTCGTCATCCTCATGACCCTCGACCGCGCCCGCTCCA
>JBGPJM010000036.1:0-28574 GCA_041485385.1 Phycisphaerae bacterium
AGCCCGAGCCCCAGCCGGTCTCGCGGTAGAGGATCCGTCCGTCGGTGCTGATGACGATGAGCGTGGGGATCCCCTTGACGTCGTAGGCCGCGGCGACATCGTCCCCGTTGGTGAGCACGGGGTAGTAGGCGTTCATCTTTTCCATGAACTCGGCGGGGTCCTGGTTGTCGCGGACGTTGATGCCGAAGACGGCGACGGCGCGGTCCTGGTAGGTCTCGTGCAGGCGCTGCACGGCGGGGATGGCCATGCGGCAGGGGCCGCACCAGCTGGCCCAGAAATCGAGGACGACGACCCGCCCGCGGTATTCGGAGAGGGTGATCAGCTTGCCGCGTGGGGTGTAGAGCTGGAAATCGGGCGGGGTGGCGCCGCGGCCGGCCGCGGGCCCGATGGTGAGGAAGCCGACGATCGCGAGAACGGCGAGGACGGCCAGAATGACCTTGCCCATGGGAACCTCCCGGCGAGAGGCCGCGGGCGCCGAGGCACCGCGGCAACCTGTTGCCCGGACGCGTAGCGGGCGAGGGGGTGGGAGATGAAGGAAGCGGTCTGGCGCAGAACGGCAGGGTTCCGGCGAGGCACAGGGGAGTTATCGTGAAAGCGGCGGAACGGGTTGAGGCGGCGGGGTGAACGTGCAGAGCAGGCAGGGAAATGGAGACGCCGAGCGCAGGTTATCGCCCGTTGGGCGCAGGGAGCGGTATCGGGTGGAGTCGGTGGCGGCGCGGTTGCGCGGTATGCTGGTTCGGGCGGAGACATGCCAAAGGAGCGAACCATGGGAAAGGCCGTGCAGTTCTCGGTTGGGCTGGACAACACCGCGGGGACACTGGCGAAGCTCTGCGGGCAGCTCGGGCGAGCGGGCGTGAACATCGAGGCGATCTCGGTCTCCGACAACGCCGACTGCGGCTGGGTGAGGCTGATCGCGACCCCGAGCCAGAAGGCCCGGGCGGTGCTTCACAAGGCGAAATACACGGTCTGCGCCAAGCTCGTGCTCACGGTGGACGCGGCCAACCGGCCGGGCGAACTGGAGCGGATCTGCAAGCGGCTGGCGAAGGCGGGCGTGAACGTGCACTACGTGTACGGGAGCACGCCGTCGGGGGATGGGTCGACGCTGGTGTTCGGCGTGAGCGACGTGGACAGGGCGATGAAGGCGATCGGCCGGTAACCGGCGGGCTGCCGCGTGCAGGCGGTGCTCAGTTCAGGCGCGTGATCCTGGTCTTGGACGTAGCGTCCATGGTCATGCCCGTGCCGCCGGCGCTGGTGTCCACGACCACCTTCTGGTCGAGCTCGATCTTGCGGAGCATGCCGCGCTCGGTGTCCCAGACGTACGCGCCGTTGTAGAACGAATCCTTGAGCTGGAACATCGCGGCGCCGCCGCCGGTCTGTGTGGCGGGCTCGATGTGCCCGGTGAGCGAGATCGTGGCGTCGCCGCCGCGGAACGACTTCACCGTGTGGATCGTGGTGATCTTGAAGTTGCCCAGGAGGCCGGAGTTCACGCTGTCCTCGTTGGTCCACTTGTCGCCGAGGTTGACGCGCGGGCTGCCCTTCTTTATGTTGAAGATCGAGCCGATGGCGTCGGCGAAGCCCTGGCCGCTGAGGCCGGTGTTGCCGCCCTGGAGGCCGCCGCCCAGGCCGTTGCCCATGCCCAGGGCGTCGAGGCTGGTGAGGTTGCCGCCGCCGGAAACCATGGAGGTGTTGCCGTCCTTGTCGACGGTGAAGGTGAGGACGGTGGCCGCGAGGGCGCGGAGGGAGGGGGCGAGCGGGTTGTCGCCGTCCTTGGAAGCGGGCTTGGAGCTGTCGAAGTCGACGGTCTCGGCGTCCTTGCCGGTGCCGCTGGTCTGGGTCATCGACACGTGCTGGACGGAGAGTTCGATGTTCGCCGAGCCGTCGTCGGCGACGCTCGCGACCTTGAGGAGCAGGCCGATCTCCTGCTTGCTGGTCTGCTTGCGGGGGCCGTCGCTCACGGCGGGGATGCTGATCTTGGAGTTGCTGTCCAGGTCCATCCGCAGGCGGATGTGGTCGCCCTTGCGGAACTTGGGGCGGAGGTCGATCTTCTTGCTGGAGTCCGCCTCGCGGTTGCGCTCGGGCTGGTCCTTGCGATCGGGAGAAGAGTCCTTCTTGGTCGGCTCGTTCTCACGAATCGGCGTGCGCTGCGGCTTGGAGGGCCGCTCCTTGGTCGGCTCGGGTTCCTTGGCGGGCGGCGTCGCGGGCTGGTCCTGGGCTGCGGTGCTGGGAAGGGGCATCGCCAGACAGATTCCGAGCGTCAGGGCGAACATGGGACGAAGAGTGTTCATAGCGAGCCTCCAGGGACGGGATATCGGTCCGGCCTCCGCACAACTGTACGGACGCCCGGGCCGGATCGTGCGCGCGCCCCCATTTCGGGCGACGGTCGATCGGGGTCCAACCCGTTGCGGTGGGCGGGGACAGTTCGATCGGGGAAGGCTCTGAGGCGGTCTTCGCAGATTCCGACAATCCGGGCGAGGCGGGAATCCGGGCGGGAACGGGGAGGTTCATAGAGAGTTGGAGAGATCGCGCTCGCGGTGCCGATATTCGCGTTCGGCGCATGGCGCGCACTCAGTACCACATCGAGTTTTCTGGCGACCCCGGAGGCCCCACCCACCCCTCCGGCGTCGCCCTTGCGCCCGCGCGCGCCAGAGGGAGCACGCATGGAACATCACATCCGGGTGAACATCCTGAGCGGGGCGGCCGTGCTGGCCGCGGGCGTCGTGTTGAGCCTGGTCACCAGCACCTGGGTCGCCTCGAGGGCCTACCAGAAGCGGTTCGCGCAGGTCGCGGAAAGGGACCAGACCATCACGGTCAAGGGGTCGGCCCGGCTGCGCATCACCTCGGACCTTGCGGTGTGGCACATCAGCGTGCGCGGCGACGGGAAGACGCTGGTGGAGGCCTACGAGGTGCTCCAGCGCGGCATCGAAGGGGTGCAGGCGTTCCTGAACAAACAGGGGTTCACGCCGCCCACCGTGGAGCAGCACGCGATCCAGACCGAGGAGCGGTACGTCAAGGACAAGGACGGGAAGGACACCAGCGAGACCGCCGGGTACACGCTCCGGCGTACGTTCAGCGTCACCACGCCGGAGACCCAGCGCGTGGCCGGGGCGGCCGGTGAGGTGACGGGGCTGATCAAGGACGGGATCTACGTGATCTCGGGCTCCCCGGCGTACTACTACAGCAAGCTGCCGGACCTGAAGATTCAGATCATGGGCGACGCCTCGAAGGACGCCCGGTCGCGGGCGGACGAGATCGTCGGCAAGGCCGGGTCGAGGGTGGGGGAGCTGCGCTCGGCGCAGATGGGCGTGCTGCAGATCACCCAGCCCAACTCGACGGACGTGAGCGGCTCGGGGATCTACGACACGTCCACGATCCTAAAGGATGTGCAGGCGGTGGTTACGCTGACGTTCGCCGTGAGCGGTGAATAGTCACGCCGTCGTGCCGGCTCGTATCACCGCGGTTTGCGCGCGGAGATGTTCAGGCTGGTGATGTAGTCGCCGGGCTTCGATCCCCGCGGCAGCTCGGCCATGATCGCGGCGTAGAGGGGGTCCTGGAAGCTGGTCATCGAGTCGATGTACCCGCCCTTCATGTCGAGCCTGACGTCGGCCAGGCCGGCGGCGCGGGCCATGAGCTCGATGTCTCCCAGCAGCGAGGCGCCGGCGACGCAGCCGACCAGGGCCTCGACCATCTGCACCACCCCGGCCGGGAGGGGCTGCACCAGCGCCAGGTCGGAGATGGCCACACGCCCGCCGGGCTTGAGCACGCGGGCGATCTCCCGCCACACCCGCGGCTTGTCGGGGGAGAGGTTGATCACGCAGTTGGAGATGACCACATCCACCGAGGCGTCGGCGACGGGGAGGTTCTCGATCTCGCCGAGGCGGAACTCGACGTTCTCCAGGCTGGTCTGCTCGCGGTAGGAGGCGGTGCTGCGCCGGGCCTTGGAGACCATGTCGGGGGTCATATCCACGCCGATGACCCGCCCGGAGGAACCGACGCGCGGGCCGGCGATGAAGACATCGAAGCCCCCGCCCGCGCCCAGGTCGAGCACGACCTCGCCGGGCTTGAGCGAGGCCAGGGCGGTCGGGTTGCCGCAGGAGAGGCCCATGTTGGCCCCCTCAGGGACTGTGCCGAGCTCGGAATCGGAGTAGCCGACGGCCCGGGCGATGTCGTCAGCGCCGGCGGGGCCACCGCCGCAGCAGCCGCCGGGGCCTTGTGTCTCGGCAACGGCTGTTTCGGCAGCGGCGCTCTCGACCGTTGCGCCGCCGCACCCAGTTCCGCCGCAACAGCTGCCCGGCTGGGTGGCGGTCGTGGGAGAGGGGCCGGTCCAGGCGCCGGCGCGGGCGATCGCCGCGTATCCCTCGCGGACCCTCTGGCGAACGGTGTCGTTGTCGATCGTGGAGGATGAGGGGCGGGGAGGGGGGGCGGTCATGGTCTGCTCCTTCGTGTGATGCGCCCGCCGGCGGCCTCGGGGGCCGGGCAACAAGAGATCCCCTCGCGCTGGTTGCAGCAGAGGACCTCGGGTTCAACCTTGAGGATGAGCTTGAGGCGGCGTGCGTCCTCGGCGATTCGTTTCTCGGACGGGAGGACGGTCATGAGCCAGTCGATGGCGGCGCGGGCCGCGGGCGGTGCATCGGGCCCTGCCAAGCGGTAGTACATCCACCGTCCCTCCTTGCGGCCCTCGATGAGCCCGGCCTGGCGGAGGATCCACAGGTGCCTGGAGACCGTGGAGGCGGCGAGCCCGAGGAGCTCGATAATCTGGCAGACGCACAACTCTCCGATGCGCAGGCAGGCCAAGGCGCGGAGCCGGTTCTCGTCGGCCAGGGCCCTTGTGATCGCCAGAATCTCCCGCACTGTTCGGCTCCTTCATTTCGACAATTGACGAAATATACCATATAGGACGGGTTTGTCAAGGGTCGTCGCGCGCCCGACGTGTGCGCGGGGCGGACGTGCGGGCGTATCGTTCGGCCCCGGGAAGGGGCCGGCCCGGGAGCGAGGGATCGCCGGAATGTCGATCAAGCGTGTCTGCGTGTTCTGCGCCTCCAGCGAGAGGTGCGACCGGGTCTACTTCGAGCAGGCGTCGAGGCTGGGCGGTGCGCTGGCGCGGGCCGGCATGACGGTGATCTACGGCGGCGGGCGGGCCGGGCTGATGGGGGCGGTGGCCGACGCGGCCCTGGCCGCCGGCGGCGTCGTACTCGGCGTGCTGCCGCGCTTCATGAACGACGTCGAGTGGGGCCACACCGGTGTGTCGGAACTCCGCCTCGTGGACGACATGCACGAGCGTCTTCGGGTGATGAAGCAGGAGGCCGACGCCTTCGTGGCCCTGCCCGGAGGGTGCGGGACGCTGGACGAGCTGTTTCAGGCGATCACGTGGAAGCGGCTGGGCCTGCACGTGGGGCCGATCGTGCTGGTGAACATCGGCGGGTTCTTCGATCCGGCCGTCGATCAGCTCCGGCGGTGCATCCGCGAGAAGTTCATGAGCGAGGCGCACGGCGCGATGTGGTCGGTGGTGCCGTCGGCGGACGAGGTCGTGGCGGCGATGCAAGGTGCGGCGCCGTGGGGCGAGCGCGGGATCGACTTCGCGAAGGCGTAGCGGGGCTAGCTAGGCCACCGGGGCATCGGCCTCGACCGATGTCGTGCGGACCGGCTCGAACTCGAAACGGGGCCGCAGCCCCAGCGCGGCCTCGAAGAGGCCGGACTTCCGCTCGGCCCCCCAGATGTCCACCGTCGGCTCACCCGCCGCCGCGATCATGAACCTGGCCGACCTGCCCGCGATCTCGACGCGCACGTCGCGCACGCCTTGCGTGTGTGTGCGGTCCAGCCCGTCGGCGACGCGGAGAATGCCCGACAGGCGCTTCACCAGCCGCCGGTCGTCGCGCCCCAGGCGAGCGAAGCCGGGGTGGGTCCTGGTCGGCTCGGCGAGACGGTGGTACCGCGCGAGGTTGGCGACCACCTCGACCTCGCGGGACGTCAACCCGGGAAGGTCGGCGTGGATGATCAGGTGGTAGCTGTGCTTGTGGTGGCCGGAGTAGTTGATGAGGTACCCGATGTCGTGCAGGATAGCCGCGGATTCCAGGAGCACCCGGTCGCGCGCCGAGAAGGTCTGGGCCAGGGCGGGGTACACGCCGAGCTGATCGAAGATGCGGAGGGCCAGGCGGGCGACGTGGCGCGAGTGCGCCTGCTCGTACCCGCAGGCCCTGGCGAAGCGTCGAACGGAGCGCATCGGGTCGGACGGGCGCGGGGCGCCGGCCGGATCCGTCTGTCGCAGCCGGTGGGCCATCTCCAGCAGCAGCCCGTCGCGTATGCCGCCCTCGTGGATCCGGACGCTGCTCACGCCGAGGGTCTTCATGACCCGTTCTGCCAAGGCCAGCCCGGCGACGATGATGTCGGCGCGGTCGGCGCCGAGGCCCCGCACTTCGGCCCGCCGGCGCAGGGGCATCTTCCGGAGCCGGTCCAGGGCGTGCTTGAGCTGCGCGAGCTTGACCTCTCGCCCCTGGAGCGTGCCGGCGAAGAGCCCGTCGGCCGCGGGCCCCAGTTCGGCCTGAGCGCAGATACTCGCCAGCGTCGTAAACGTGCCGCCGGTGGCGACCACGAGCTGGGGCGCCAGCGGCGGCGCGCCGGCCTCCCGGCGGAATCGTCGCTTGATGAACCGGCGCATCTCGCGGAATCGACTGCCCGCGGCGTTGTCGGGCCCGCCGAATCGCTCGGTGAGTCGGACGGCCCCCAGCGCGATCGTGTACACGCGTTCGACCACCCCGCCCAGCTCGGGGAGGGCCGGCCCGGTGTCAGCGGCGCCGGGGCGCTGCACCGGCGCGGCCGGCGCGGAGACGACGATCTGCGTGCTGCCGCCGCCGATGTCGACCACCGCGCCCGGTGCGGAGGCGAGGTCGAAGGCCCGTGCGGCGCTGCGATAGGAGAGCATCGCCTCCTGCTCGGCGCTGATGACCTCCAGCTCCACGCCGGCGGCCCGGCGGACGAGCTGGATGAACTCCGGCGTGTTCCGCGCCTCCCGGACGGCGGACGTGCCGACGACGCGAAGCAGCCGCACGCCGTAGCCGTCGGCGATGCCCTTCATGCGGGCGATCGTGAGGGCGGCGTGCTGCATCGCGCGGGGATCCAAGGTGCCGCGGGAATGCAGGCGGCTCCCGAGTCGGGCGACCTCGCGCTCGTCGTCCATCACGCGGTACGAGCCGTCGGCCGATACCTCGGCGATGATCAGCCGGATCGAGTTGGAGCCGACGTCGATGGCGCCGATGCGGGCGCGCGTGCCGGGCATGAGCGGCGTCACGGGCATCGCCTCCTGGGGCACCCGGTGCGCAGGTTGATCCACGGCGCGGGGCGCGGCGCCCGTGGCGCCGGGCGCCGGCCCGAGAAGGGTGTTCAAGGCCTGGACGAACTCGCCGGAGTTGAACTCGGGCCAGCCGGCCTGGAGCTCGGCGTGCAGCCGGTCCCGCCGGGCCCGGAGGCGGCCGGTAAACGAGTCGATCGCCCGCAGGAGCGCCTCGGCGGACTCGTCGGGGGCCGGCGCCAGGCCGGGGTCGCGCGCCCCGGGCGAGAGCTCGGCGCGGTAGCGGTCAAGACGGTGCACGACCTGGTGGGCGTCGTTGAGCTGGCCCAACCTGTCCAGGAGATCGGCCAGACGAGGGAAGAGCTCGTCGCGGACGCGAGCGTCGAGGCACACCGCGAGCGTCTCGAGGCCGTAGCGGAGGCTCTTCCCCGCCAGGCGCAGCGCGTGGACGTTCTCAATCTCCGCCAGCGGCTGCTCGCCCGCGCGCCGGAAGTCCTCGGCCCGGGCGGCGAGGGAGGATCTCGCCAAGTCCAGCGCGGTCACGGGGGCGGCCCCGCCGGCCCCGGTCGGTCCGGCGTCGCACCTCCGTCGGACCAGGCGCGCGTGGGCGCCGCGCAGCCTGCGCGGCTTGGCTCTCCGCAGGGCCTTGCCGAGTTGTCTCGCCGCGCGGGCACGGTCGTGGTCGATCCGCTCGAGCACGTGCAGCAGCGCGGGGCGGTCGCCCTCCGGCGCGCCGGGGAGCGTGCCGGAGAAAAGGGCCCGGTGGACATCGCAGTCTCGCGCGTCGGCCGCGGCGCGGCGCAGGGCGCGCAGCGTCGCGACGGCTTTCCGTGCGCGTCCGGCGCGCAGGACGGGCGAGAATGCGTCGATGGCCGCGGTAGCCCGGCGCGTCGAGACGCGGAGCCTGTGCACGAACTGCGGATCAGCGCCGGAGTCGTCGCGGTGCTGCTCCAGCAGCATGAGGATGAGGCGGGCCACAGCGCGGAGCCGCGACCGCAGCGCGCGGCGCGCCGCCCGGCGCGCGGGCATGTCGGCACGAATGCCCTTGATCCATTTGCCCGCGGGCCGGATGGTCATCTCCTCGCTCCTAAAGGATCGGTGAGTGCGGCGTCCGCGCGCGATTCTACGAGCGCGGGCCGCGGGGCAGGCGCGGGCCACGATGTGGACAGATCGTGCAGCAACTGTGAGAAACCGGCGGATTGACGACCGGAATCGTCAGCCGCCCTTTCGCTCACCGGCGGGCGTAGGCGTCGGAGGTACGGCCGGGGTTGGTTCGGTCGCCGGTGTCGGGGAGGGCGGCGCCGGTGGTCCGGCCGGAGCCCCCGGCCCGGCCGGGGCGGGCGCTAGCACCGAGGGATTGAGGTTGTTGAACTTCACCCATGCCTGCACCTGGCGTTCATCGGGCTTGCTGCTCGTCCACGCGGCCCAATACATGGCCGAGAGCATCGACGCCGCGTCGGCGAACCGCTCGATGATGAACTCCTTCCCCGCCTCCTTCTGCAACTGGCCGTCGCGCTGCAGGATGTACAGAGGCTCGACCTTCTCGAACGAGCGCCGGATGTATCGGATCGTCTGCGCCCAGGGGTCGTCGGCGTTGACCGTGACGCCGAACTTCACAACGTGGAAGACCGACGCGACGGTCAGCCCGTGGTGCTCGACCACGCCGGTGTCGATGTACGAATGGAACCCGCGATCGGTCGTGTAGTGGTTCGGGTTTTCCCCGACCCACCCGTGGTGGTGCCTGGTGGTGTGCAGCGGCTGTGCGCCGTCGCCGACGAAGTGGCTCAGCATCCCCATCTCATGGATGCAGTTCTCGCGCGCCATCAGGAGTTGCTCGGCGCGCGCCGTGTCGTTGAGGGAGTCCAGTATCCGCAGCGTGTTGAACGAAGCCCGCAGCCTGGCGTAGTGCTCGGCGATCGCGTGCGGCAGGAATCCCGGCCACTCCTTGGCGTGATCCTTGTCCTTGGTCGGGTCGTACGGCTCGACCATCTCGGGGTGGACGTACTTGGCCACCGCCATGTCCCGAACGTAGTCGTACCGGAACGGCGAGATCGTCTCCAGCGTCAGGCCGAACTGCTCGAGGTCCTCAACGTCGAGGTAATGCTCCGGGTCGTTCTCGTGCCCCAGCACGGGCAGCGGCGTGCCGCGGAGGCGGTCCGGCTCGTTGGACTCGTCGGCGATGCGGAGCCGCGTGGCCGGATCGCGCATCCACGCCGGGGCGTCGGCCGGGAGGCCATCGATGGCCAGGCAGGTGATGGTGCGGTGGCCGCGGGCGCCCCAGGCGAAGACCGTCGGCGTCGCGGCGAGGAGGAGCAGGACCAGTGGCAGGGCGCGTCGCATGGAGGCACTCCGGGCGAAAGTTGAGGAGGCGGGCCGTCAATTGAGGCGAGCACCGGCGGCGGGTCCAGCCGCCGAACGTTTCCCGGGTCAGTTCCTGCCGCCGCAGGCACGGTTCGACCTCGTACAGCGGCCAACCATCGTTTATAGTTGCTTGAGCGACGGAAAGGCGGCGGGGGTGATGGGGCGGGGGAGTAGGGGGGGTTGGAAGGAGCGGCCGTGGCCTCACGAACGATCGATCTGCGGAGCGACACCGTCACCAAGCCGACCGAGGCCATGCGCCGGGCGATCGCTGCGGCGGAGGTCGGCGACGACGTGCTCGGGGACGACCCCACCGTCATCCGTCTTCAGGAGCGAGTCGCGCGCCTCATGGGGCAGGAGGCGGCGTGCTGCGTGCCCTCGGGCACGATGGCCAACCAGACGTCCATCCGTGCCCACACCGAGCCGGGCGACGAGATCATCGCGCACAAGGACAGCCACATCATCCACTACGAAACCGGCGCCCCCGCGGCGCTCTCGGGGTGCATGGTCAAGCCTCTCGACGGCCCGTACGGCCTGTTCGACGCCGCGGATGTCGCAGCCGCCGCGCGCCCCCGGAGCGTCCATTTCCCGCAGAGCGCCCTGGTGGTCGTCGAGAACACGCACAACCGCGGCGGGGGGTCGATCTGGGCGATGGACCGGATCAAGCGAGTCGCCGCCAAGTCGCGCGAGCTGGGTCTGAAGCTTCACCTCGACGGCGCCCGCGTCTGGAACGCGTGCGTGGCCACCGGTCACAAGCCCGCGGAATATGCCCAGCACTTTGACACGGTGAGCTGCTGCTTCTCCAAGGGCCTGGGCGCCCCCGCCGGTTCGGCGGTGGCGGGTGACGAGAAGACGATCGCCCGCGTCCGTCGTTTCCGCAAGATGTTCGGCGGGGCGATGCGCCAATCGGGCGTCCTCGCCGCCGCGGCGCTGCACGCGCTGGACCACCACGTCGAGCGCCTCGCCGAGGACCACGCCAACGCCCGTCGGCTCGGCGAGGGGCTGGCGGAGGTGCCGGGCCTGAAGGTGGACCTGGACGCGGTGGTCACGAACATGGTCTTCTTCGACGTCGAGCCCTCGGTGGGCACGGGCGCGGAGGTGTGCCAGCGTCTGGAGAAGGAAGGCGTCCGGATGCTCTCGACCGCGCCGCAGCGGATCCGCGCGGTGGTGCACCTGGACGTGACCGGCGCGATGATCGAGGAAGCGATCGCGATCGTGACCGGGTGCGTGGTCGGGAGGCCCGCGCTTCAGTCCGCGGGCTGAGTTGAGCGCGCGTCAGGACGGCGAGGCCGAGGGGGTCAGCCGACCTTGCGGTAGACCGTGTCGGAATCGGAGGTGGCCCGCGCGATCGCGGCGAGGCTGGCGCGCACGGTCGGAGACAGGTCGGCGAACGACACGCCCATCTCGTAACGCCTGAAGCGGCGCTTGGTTATCCAGATCACGTTGACCTGGGTGGCCAGGGCGCCCATCGGCGACTCAAGGACCAGGGGCAGGACGTCGCCCGGCTCCGCGTTGGGCCTGGCGGTGGCCGCGAGGCGCATACCCGAGCCGGAGAAATCAAGAACCTTGGCCAAGCCCGTGTTCTCGAAGCGGCAGCGGAGCTCGCCGCAGCGGAATCGTCCGTGCTTGCGATTCTCGGGATCGCCGCGGAGGGCCACCAGTGGGCTTGAGTTTCGGGTCGTGCGCATGTCCCGGTGTATCGGACCGGATGGGACGGGGCTTGAGCGCCGCGTCGTCCGATTGCGTGTTATTCGGGACCTGCCTGGGAGCGCTTACCCGAATATCCGCAGCTGCGATCCCGAGACCTCCGTCGTCACCGGGTGCTCGACGTCCAGCCGGTAATCCCCGCTGTAGCACGCCGTGCAATAGCTCTGCGACGGCCGGTCCACGCAGCTCAGCATCCCCTCGAGCGAGAGGTAGTGCAGCGAGTCCACGCCCAGGAACTCGCGGATCTCGTCCACGCTGCGGTTGTGCGCGATGAGCTGGTCGCGCGAGGCGAAGTCGACGCCGAAGTAGCAGGGGTGCCGGATCGGCGGGCAGGAGATCCGCAGGTGGATCTCCCTGGCGCCGGCCTGGCGGAGCTGCTCCATCTTCGTGCGCGTCGTCGTGCCGCGCACGATCGAGTCGTCCACCACGATCAGCCGGCGGCCCTCGACGATCTCGCGGATCACGTTGAGCTTCAGCCGGACCGCCGTGTTCCGCTCGGCCTGCGAGGGCTTGATGAACGTCCGCCCCACGTAGCGGTTGGGGACGATCCCCTCGCGGTAGGGGATCCCCGAGGCCCGCGAGTACCCCGCCGCGGCGGAGCGCCCCGAGTCGGGCATCGGCATGACGAAATCGGCATCGACCGGCGCCTCCTCGGCGAGCTTTGCCCCGAGCGACTCCCGGACCACCTGCACGTTCTGTCCGAAGACCACGCTGGCCGGGTTGGCGAAGTACACGTGCTCGAAGACGCACTGGGCCAGGCGCTCGGCGGGATCGCTGAAACGGCGGGAGGAGACGCCGTCTTTGTTCAGCGTCACGATCTCGCCGGGCTCGACCTCGCGCACGAACCTGGCGCCGACCACGTCCAGCGCGACGGTCTCGCTGGCCACCACATCCCGCTCGTCCCGCCCGTCCGGCCCGGTCCCGAGCATCTTGCCGAGCACCAGCGGACGCCATCCCCACGGGTCGCGCGCCGCCTCGATCCGGTCGGGGAAGAGGAAGACCAGGCTGAACGCCCCCTGCAGGTGGCGGAGGGCCGCGGCCAACGGGTCCACCGTCTGCTGCTGGCGCGGCGAGGCCAGCAGGTGGACGACGACCTCGGTGTCGGAAGTCGTGTGGAAGAGGTGGCCGCTCTCCTCGAACACGAGGCGGAGGGCGTCGGCGTTGATGAGGTTGCCGTTGTGCGCCACCGCGACCTGACCGGCGATGTACGACTCGATGAGAGGCTGGGCGTTGCACGAGCTCGACCCGCCGGCGGTGGAGTACCGGTTGTGCCCGATCGCGCCGTGCGAGGCGTGCTCCTCGAGCTGAGAGAGCGTGCGCCCGTCGAAGACCTCTGACACCAGGCCCATGCCCGTGTGCCCGGTCAGGCGCCGGCCGTCGGTCACGGCGATGCCCGCGGACTCCTGCCCTCGGTGCTGCTGGGCGTACAGGCCCGTGTAGGTCACGCCGGTCGCGCCGGGACCTCCCCAGATCCCGAAGACGCCGCATTTTTCTTTCGGCGTGTCCGCGCACGCTGCCGAATGCTTGGGGGTCGGCAGCACGGTGAGCGGGATCGACTTGTGCATGGTGGTGCGCAAGTCTAGGGTCGGCGCGCGGGTCGGGAGGCGACCTCCGGGCTCGCCCGGATCCGGTCGCGTGCTTTTCGCCGCTTCCAGCGCTCCCGCCGTTTGCTTCCCCCCCTTCCATCGCCTTTAATCCGCCTCACAACTGGGTACGTTGCCCGGATCAAACTCGCCGGACCGCAGCCGCGGCCACCCGGCATGGTCGCTCGCCGAACCCCATAATCCGGCGGGCACGCCCGCGTCGTGGGTGGCACGGCCCGTTGAGCCGTTCCCCCCGAAGACGACGGGTGACGGAAGGAGTCCTCGATGGCTCGGTATATCGGTCCCAAGGTCAAGCTCTCGCGCCGTGTCGGCGTCCCGATCGCCGACATCCCCAAGCACACCTCCAAGCGGCAGCTCAATCCGGCCGGCATGCACGGGTACCGCGGGCGCCGCCTGCGCGACTACGGCGTCCGCCTCAACGAGAAGCAGAAGCTCAGGTACCACTACTCGGTGCTGGAAGCGCAGTTCCGCAAGTACCTCGAGGAGGCCGCGCGTCAGCCCGGCAACACCGGCGAGGTGCTGCTGCGGCTGCTGGAGTGCCGGCTGGACAACGTGGTCCGCCGTTCGGGCCTGGCCCGGACGATCTGGGCCGCCCGGCAGATCGTGGCGCACGGGCACGTACTGGTGAACGGGCGCAAGACCGACCGGCCCAGCTTCGGCTGCTCGGTCGGCGACGTCGTCACGCTCAAACCCAAGATCCAGAAGCTCGTGCGCGAGAACATGGAGTCGCTTTCCGGGCACGAGGTGCCCGGGTGGATGGACTTCAACCCCGGCGAGCTCACGATCCGCGTTGTGGCCAGGCCGACTTCCGACCAGATCCCCTTCGACGTCAACACCAACCTGATCGTCGAGTTCTACCGCTGATCCTGGCCGGTGGCCGCGCCTGCCTGTCTTCGCCGCAGAGGCACAGATCGCGGGCGCCGCCTGGTCCGTTTGTCCTGGCCCCTCCGTGTCTCGGTGGTGAGCCTCTTCTCCCCGGTGACCGACTATGCTCAAGCTCCTCCGGCAGTACAACAAGTACATCCTCGTCGTGGGCGGTGTACTGCTCATGATCGTCTTCCTGATCCCAAGCGCGCTCCAGAAGTTCGGGCGCGACCCGGCCCACGCCACCGTGCTCCGCGTGAACGGCCACAGGATCACGCAGGATCGGATGACCGCGGCCGGACGGGAGTACCAAGCCCTCGAGCGGCTGACCATGCAGCTCCTCCCGGCCTTCGGCATCAGCGAGGGCGTCGAGCAGTGGCTGCTCCTCTCGGACCTGGCCGAACGCGGCGGCTTCGTCGGGGGTCCGCTGGAGGGGCGGACCTACATGAACGACATCGCCCACGAGCTCGTCCGCCTGAAGTTCCGCTCCCAGTACGGCGACTTCGCCGACCAGATCCTCAATTCCCCCCAGTTCGCCCCCCAGGTTGACCAGGACCTCAAGCAGACCCTGGCCATCATGAACGCCAGCTTCCCCACCATCGGCTCGCAGAACGGCTTCACCGACGAGCAGATCGAGCAGACGCTGGCCAAGCTCCGCGGCGTCAACCGGCTCGAGAACGCCTACGCCCTCTCGGCCCGCGTCTCCACACAGCGCGCGCTGCTGAAGGCCAAGAAGCAGCTCGACCGCGCCACCATCGACTACATCTTCCTCGCCCCCGACCGGGTTCTTGCCGACGTGCCCGAGCCCGACGAGGGCGCGCTCAAGGCCCAGCTCGACCGCTTCAAGGACCTCAGGCCCGGCGAGGGCGAGTTCGGCATCGGCTACCTGCTGCCGGCGCGGATCAAGCTCGAGTACCTCACGGTCGCGCGCCAGGGGATCGAGGCGAAGGTGCAGCCGGACCCCAAGGACGTCCGCAAGCGGTTCGCCAGCTCGCCCCAGCCCAAGGACGTCAAGTTCGAGGACATGCGGGCGCAGATCGAGGTCGAGCTCAAGAACGAGACCGTAGAGAAGATCCTCCGCGAGATCGACCAGACCATCCGTAGGGAAGTGGCCAAGAGGACCCTCAAGTTCAAGTCCGACGGCCAGTTCAAGGTCCTCCCCGCCGATTGGGCGACGAACCGTCCGACGCTCGAGTTTCTCCGCGATGCGATCGTCGTGTCGGTCAAGGAGAAGACCGGCGTTACCATCGACGCGCCGGCCGTTGCGGTGATGAACGCCTCCTTCCAGACCCACGAGGACCTGCTGGCCCTGCCGGCGATCGGCCGGGCATTCCTCGAGCGCGGCTCCAGACGCGAGCCGTTCCCCAGCTACGCCCTGGCCGTCCACGAGATCGAGCCGAATACGCCCGTGCCGCTCCAGGTCGGTCTCCCCTCTCCCGAGCCCGTCAAGGACGCCGGCGGCAACCTTTACTACTTCACCGTGCTCGACACGCGCAAGGAGTCGGCCCCCATCTCGGTCGACGACGCGCGCGAGATGCTCGTCCGCGACTGGAAGCGCCTCCAGGCCTACGAGCTCCTCAAGCGCGACGCCGACGGCTTCAAGCAGAAGGCCATCGCCGAGGGGCTCGACGCCTTGGATACCGCCCGTCCCCCCGCCCCCGATCCCGGTAAGCCCGCGCCCAACTCCCCGCTCGTCACGCGGGGCGCCACGGTTACTCGCTCCAATGTCTCTCCCCGCGCCCCCGAGGTGGACACGCAGGAGTTCCGCGACCAGATCATCGAAGCCGCCGCCAGGCTCGACCCGCAAGTCGATGCAGCCACCATCGACATCGCCCAGCGGATCCTGGTCGTGCAGGCGCCCAAGAAGCAGGGGCTCGTCGCGGCGCAGCTCAAGGTCTACTCGCCGCTGACGGTCGAGCAGTTCCGCTCCCAGGAGGCCAAGATCGCCAACCAGATGCAGATCGAGGAGATGCGGGCCGGCGACAACCCGTTCACCCTGGCCCGCCTCCGCGAACGGCTCAAGGTGACCGACCCCGAAGGCAAGAAGCTCGTCGACAAGAAGAAGCAGCAGTAATCGAGCGCCAGGCCCGGCGCGCAGCGTTGAGCGATCTTCACACGCGCGCCCGCACCCACCCGCCCTGCACGAACCGCGCCGCGAACGCCGCGGCCCGGACCACGATCTCCAGGCACAGGGCCACCCACAGCCATACCAGCCCGCGCGTCGGTGAGAGGTGGTGGATCGTCGCGCCGCCCAGCCACGCCGGCAGGTGCACGTCGACGCCCGAGAGCACGTACGCCAGCGGCAGCCGCACGCCGTAGGTCGTCAGCCACGTCAGCCACATCACCACCTTCACGTCCCCGGCCCCGCGCATCCCCGTGCGCAGCACGATGCCGATCGCGAACGGGATCTGCACGCACCCGGTCACCCGGAGAAGGTCCGGCACCAGGGCCAGGTGTTCCGGCTGCGAGGTGATCAGCCCGGCGATCGACGTCGGCCAGGCGACGAAGACCACCCCCAGGAGCCCCATCACCACCGACGCGACCCCCGTGCACACCAGCATCGACCGTCGTGCCAACACGGGGCTCCCCGCCCCCAGGTACTGCCCCGCCAGCGTTGCCGCCGCCACCCCGATCGCGAACCCCGGCATGAACGAGAACGACTCGATGCGGATCGCGACGATGTGCGCCCCCATCGTCACCTCCGACCCCAGCCAGCCCACCATCAGGATGATGAAGAAGTTGCCGACCCACATCCCGAACGTCTCGAGGAAGTTGGGGATCCCGACCCGCACCAGCCGCATCATCGTGTGCCAGTGCGGCCGCAGCCGGCGGGCTTTCAGCCGGACCCCTGAGCGCCCCTTGATGATCATCCCGATGATCACCGCCGCCCCCACCGCCTCGGCGATCACCGTTCCCCACGCGATGCCCTTCACTCCCATGCCGAACCCGAAGGGGTTGTGCAGCACCGTGCGCGTCACGGTCACGTCGTTCACCAGGTGCGTCGAGGTGATGTCCACCCCCGCCAGGGCGAAGCTCACCACCATGTTCACCGCGTTGACCACGACCATCGCCATCAGCGGGCGCAGCGAGTCGCCCGCGCCCCGCAGGCACGCCGTCATCGAATACAGCAGCGACGAGCACGGCACGCCCACCGCCATCACCACCATGTACCGCGTGAAATCCGCCGCTCCTTCCCCCGAGAGGTTCATCACCCCCGACATCCAGCCTGCGCACATCGCCACCATCGCCCCCACGCAAACCCCCGACCCGATCGCCAGCAGCACCGTCTGCCCCACCGCCGCGTTCGCCACCGCCAGCCGCCCCGCCCCCACCGCGCGGCTGATCAGCGCCGTCGCGCCGACCCCGATCGCCATGATCACCAGCCCAATGAACCACAGGATGTAGGACGCCCCACCGATCGCCCCCGTCGCCGACGTGCTCAGCTGCGCCGCCAGCAGCGTGTCCGTCAGCCCCACCAGCGAGTTCAGGAACGACTCCAGCAGGATCGGCCACGACAGCACGACGATCGCCCGGGGCATCGACAGCCCGGCCAGCATGCCCGATTTCAGCCGCCAATCAGGCGTGAGGCCGATCGGCTCGCCCCCGCCCTTCCTCGCCCCTCGAGCCGGCGAGCGCGCGGAAAACCCCTCCTCCGACGGGTCCAGCGTCGCGGGATCAAGCGTCGGCGTGCTCGCGGGTCGCTTTGGCGTCCGTGATGATCCGAGCACGCGCACTCCTCCCCTCCGGCCCAGGACCGCCCCGCCAGGTCGCGCACGGGCGCGGCCGATCGTATGCCGCTAGCGGATTCGCCCCGCCGAATCGCGCTCGGCGACCTGGGCCCAACGCCAACGCCCGCATCTCGTGTCAGTCGCGCGAGCCCCGCACCCGCCCCCACAGCCGGTTCGCCGCCGGCACGACCGCCCCTAGCACGTTGACGAGGCTCATCTGCGGCAACCCCGCCGGCGAGCCAGACCCGTCGCGGATCCGCTCCCAGACCGATCCGGCGATCCGGAATGGCGCCAATATCCCCTGGAGCGCCTGCCGCCTCGGCCGCAGCCCGTTGTGCCGCAGCAGCAGCACCGTCATGTCGTCGTCCAGCGACGCCCCACCCGCCCGCTCGATGATCCGCTCCACCAGCGTCGGGATGAGCGTCTCCGGCGCCGCGGCGTCCACCCCCCGCACCATTTCCAGCAGCCCCTGCTCCCCGAGCAGCTTCCCCGCCGCGTCGCGAGACTCGATCAGGGAGTCGGTGTAGATCATCACCAGGTCCCCCCGGCGGAGGTGCACGCCGAACTGGTCGTACCCCGTCGGTTCGGCGATCCCCAGCGGCAGGTTGACCAGCCCCTCATCGCCATCGGCGGCGCCCACCCCGCCCTTGGCGGCCGCGACTTCTGCGCCCGCCACGGGCGCCTTGAGCAGCTCCCATGTCCGGGTCCTCGCGCGGTACAGCAGCGGGCGCGGATGCCCCGCGTTGCACGCCACCAGGTAGTCCGTCGGCGACCAGTACGTCGCCACCACCGCCGTCGCGAAGCTCCCGACCTCCGCCAGGCGAGAGAACTCCTTGTTCAGCGACAGGACGAACCGCGTCTGGTCCATGTAGTTCACGAACCGGCGCATCAATCCCCGCAGCGCCACCGCGGCCTCCGCCACCGCCTGCCCGTGACCGCTCACGTCCGCCACCAGCAGCCGCAGGATCCGCCCCGTCGCGCACGACGACACGTAGTGAACGTCGCCCCCGCCGGATTCGCCCTTGTAGGGCCGGCTGAACACCCACGCGTCCAGCCCCGGCATCGACACCCCGTTGTCCGCCGCCTGGTTCCCGCCCCACACCTCCATGCAATGCATGGTGTGCCCCGCCGCGTCGGTCTGCTTCGCCATGCCCGCCATCATTTCAACAGCAGATCCAGCAGCTCCACCACCCCCTGCCCCCGCGTCGCGACCGTCTCCAGGATCGGCCTCCTCCCCGCCACGTCCCGCAGGTCGCGGACCAGCTCGTTCTCCCCCGGGTGGTCGGCCTTGTTGCACACGAACACGTCGGCGATCTCCAGGATCCCCGCTTTGTCCATCTGCACCGCGTCCCCCATCCCCGGCGTCAGCACCACCGCCGTCTTCTTCACGTGTTGGCGGATCTTCGTCTCGTTCTGCCCGGCGCCCACCGTCTCGATGAAGAGCGTGTCGAACCCCGCCCCGCCGATGAGCTCGATGACCTCCGGCAGCGCGCGGTAGTCCTCCCCGCTGATCGCCAGCGACCGGTAGAACACGGCCTCGTCCAGCGTGTTGAAGTCAACCCGGAGCCGGTCCCCCAGCAGTGCCCCGCTCGTGATCGGGCTCTTGGGGTCGAACGCCAGCACTGCGCACCGCCCCATCTCCGGCTTGTCCTTCGCCCGGCGCGTGAACTCCCCGACCAGCTGCGCCACCAGCGTCGATTTCCCCGCCCCCGGCGACCCCGTGATCCCGATGATCCGCGCCGGCTTCCGGCGCACCGCATCGCCCCGCACCGGCCGCCCGTCGTGCGTCAGCGAGATGTCCCGCGCAAGCTGGGCCGCGCTTGCTTTCCCCCTGCCCGTCTTCTGCTCGTACTTCCTCGTCGCCCCCTTCACCGCCTCCACGATCTCCAGGAGCCCCGTCCCCGTCGTGAAGCACTTCGCAACGCCCCCGGCCAGCAGCGTCGGGATGTCCTCCTGCGGCAGGATCCCCCCCATGTATACCGGGATGTCCGGCCTTCCCAGCTCCTTCAGCGCCTCCACCAGCTTCGGCCCCAGCACCAGGTGCGAGTTGCTCATCATCGACGCCGCGATGACGTCGCAGTCCTCGTCCCGCGCCGAGACCGCCAGGCTCCGCGGCGTCTGCCATAGCCCCGAGTAGATCACGTGTACCCCGGAGTCCCGCAGCGCCCGCGCGATCACCTTCACCCCGCGGTCGTGCCCGTCCAGCCCCATCTTCCCAAGCAGCACCCGCGGGCGATGGTCCAGCTCGGCGCAGCGGTCGAGCTTCTCGAACTCGGTGGTCGCGATGTTCAGCGTCTTGGTCATGCGGCCACAGCATATGCGGGCGGTGTGGAACACCGGCCGCCCCCTACCGGTCACCCTCCGCCCCATCCGGGCCCGCCGTGCCGTCCCGGATCCGGATAATCTCCTCCCGTTCCGTGTTCCGCCCCCGCTCCGCCCGCCGGCGTGCCAGAACCCCCAGCGCCACCGGTGCCGTGCCGCAGACTGTCAGGATCACCATCGCCCCGCCCACCATGAGCAGCGACCCTGCGTCCAGCGTCAGCGCACAGATCCCCAGCACCACGCCGGCTGTCAGCACAAGCCCGCCGATCGCGTATTTCACCGCACACGCTAGGCGGTCCGGGAACCCCGGAACGATTGGGAAAAAGCTGTCAGAAAACGGCGTTCCCGGCCGCGCCCCGGGGGTTCGGAAACCGCTGGCACCCCGGGAGCGCATCGTGTATTCTCCGGGTCGGTGCCCTGACGCGTCCAAGCGCAGGGACCCAAACCCCCGTCCCACCGCCAGCGGGCTCGCAGTCCTCCCCGCGGCCGGCCCGCCGGAGACCCGATTCATGGCGACCCCAAGCTCTCCAGCCAAGACCTGCGCGATCTGCCGCCAGGATTGCACCAACAAGCCCCGTGTCAAGGACGCCCAGGGCCACTACTTCTGCCGCGACTGCGTCGAGAAGAAGAAGGCCGCCCAGCAGAACGGCGCTCAGGCCAAGCCCGCCTCCCGCCCCGCGGTCGCCGTTGACGACGAACGCGGCATCATGGCCAGGCTGGTCGACGATTCGGTCTCCAAGTCCCCGAACGTCTGCCCAGGCTGCCGCCGCCCGCTCAGGCCCGAGACCGTCGTCTGCACCCAGTGCGGCTTCAACCGTCAGACGTCCCAGGTGGTCACCACGCAGGTGCTCAAGTCCGAGGCGGTCAAGGCGGCCAAGGCAACGGGTCGACAGAGTCGGCGCGCGCTCATGGCGGTGTTCCTCGTCATCCTCGTCGCGTTGATTCTTCTCGCCGTGCTCTACTCCCAAGGCGTGATCGACCCGTTCCGATGAGGTCGCCCGCGCCGGACGGAAATCGCAATGAAAACCCCGAGCCGCTTCGCGCGCCTCGGGGCATGACTGGGGAATCACAGAGCGTTGTCGTCGGCGTCCGATCGATCGGCCGGGCTTACCACCCGCCGCCGCCGCCCCCGCGGCCGGGGCGTCCGCCGCCGCCGCCGCCCCCTCCGCCGCTGCCGCCGCCGTAGCTGCTGCGGCCGCCGCCGCCGCCACCGCCGCCGAAGCCGCCGCGCGGGCGCTCCTCACGCGGCCGGGCCTCGTTGGCCACGATCGCGCGCCCGTTGATCGTCTGGCCGTTGATGGCCTCGATCGCCTTGCGGGCGTCCTCGTCCTGGGTCATCTCGACGAATCCGAAGCCGCGCGGGCGGCCCGTCTCACGGTCCATCACGATGGTCGCGGACGACACCTGGCCGTGCGCCTCGAACATGGCCCGCAGTTCCGTCTCGTTGGTGCTGAAAGGCAGATTCCCGACGTAGATCTTCATGCTTCATCCAACCTGGCCCGAGAGTGTGTCCATGTGCCTGTGAACCGGTGCGTGAACTCGGGCTTGGTCGGCGTCGGTCACTGTCCCCGCCCGCCCGGAACCCCCGGGCAGGTCGGTTCGAGCCGTAGTCTAGGCGACCCTGCTCCCCCCTTCCTCACCGGCCGGCGTGGGGTGTTTTCGGACCACCTCCACCGGATTTTGCCCCATTCTCCCGCCTCGGTGCAGCGCACGCGCCCTCACTCCGCCGCGGCGCCCGCAACAACCTCGACCTCCGCGGCCTCCTCCAGCGCGCTCTCGTCGAGCTTCCCCAGGCGCCTGATCTCGGGCCACGCCAGCGCCACCCCGGTCACTACGATGAGCGTGCCGATCCCGCCGGCGACCACCGAGATGAGCGGCGTGAACCAGCTGGCCACCAGCCCCGACTCGAATCCCCCCAGCTCGTTGGACGTCTCGATGAACACGTGGTTCACCGCCGACACCCGGCCGCGCAGCTCGTCGGGCGTCCGCACCTGCACGAGCACGTGCCGGATCACCACACTGATGTTGTCCAACCCCCCGCCGATGAACAGCATCGACAGCGACAGGACGAACGACGTCGAGACGCCGAAGACGATCGTCACCACCCCGAACCCCGCCACGCTCCAGAGGAGCGCCGGCCCCGCCCTGGTGAACGGTGGGCGGTACGCCAGCACCAGCGCCATCCCCCGCGCCCCGATATACGGCGACGACCGCAGCGCCCCGAGTCCGAGCGGGCCGACGTGCAGGATGTCCTTGGCGTACACCGGCATCAGCGCCGTCGCGCCCCCCAGGAAAACCGCGAACAGGTCCAGCGTGATCGCGCTCAGGATCGTCTTCTCTCGCCACAGGTGCCCCAGCCCCGCCCCCATCGACTTGAGGGTGATCGCCCCTGAGTGGCGCAGCGACTCGCGCGGCCTCAGCCCCGCCGCCGTCAGCGCGAACGCCCCCGCCATCACCGCCGTGCACGCGTACACCGGCCACGCCGCGTCGAACACGGCGATCAGCAGCCCCGCCAGCAGCGGGCCGCCGATCGCCGAGAGCTGGAAGACCCCGCTGTTCCACGTCACGGCGTTCTGGAAGTCGCCCGACGGCACGATCAGCGGCAACAGCGACGAGCGCGACGGCCCGTTGAACGACCTGGCGCACCCCATCAGCATCAGGAGCGCGTAGGTGACCCACAGCGCGGTCTGCGACCAGGAGGCCAGGGCCAGGGCGGCCGCGAGGGTTCCCATCGCCAGCTGTGTCAGCACCAGCACCCATTTGCGGTTGAAGATGTCCACCGCGTGTCCCGCCGGCAGCGCCAGGAACATCACCGGGACCGCTCTTGCCAGCCCGACCAGCCCCAGCGCGAAGGCGTCGTGCGTGCGCTCGTAGATCTCCCACCCCAGCGCCGTCGAGAGCATCTGCAGGCCCATCGACGACAGCACGAACCCGCCCGCGAACCGCCGGTAGTTCGGCGACCGCAACGCGGCGTAGGGATCGTGCGGCGGCCTGGTCACGGCGGACATCGGGAGGAGGGTAGACGATCGTCCGGCTCATGAGCGACTGCTGAGACGAGGTCGATCCATCTCGGCCGTATTGCAGGCGAGACAGGGCGCTCTGGATCGGCGATTCGTCCATCACCCCTCCGCCCACCACCTGTTTCCCTCTCTTGTCACGCGTCTGTACAGCGTGTCCCTCTCCACCGGCACGAGGCCTGCATCGAGGATCGCCTTCCGCAGGGTCCACGCGCTCACCTCCTGGTGCGTTGCCACCCCTACCTCCCCGCCGCCCCCTCCGCCGCCGCCGTCGCCCGGGAGCTTGGTGATGTCGTACCAGACGACGGTGCCGTCGATGTCGTCGGCGCCGTTCTGGAGCATGAGCTGGGCCATGGGGAGGGTCTGCATGATCCAGAAGGCCTTGACGTGCGGGAAGTTGTCGAGCATCAGGCGCGAGATGGCCAGCGTCCGCAGGTTCTCCAGGCCGCTGGGGCCCGGAAGGTGCTCGAGGTCGGAGCCGTCGGGGAAGAAGGGGAGGGGGATGATGGTTTGGAAGGAGCCGCGGGGCGGAAGCGACAGAGCGACGGAGCGACGGAGCGACGAAGTGGGGGAGGAAAGCGACGCTTCAGCTCTGATTCCGTCTCCTCCCTCCGTCGCTTTGTCGCTCCGTCGCTCCGTCGCTTCCGCTCCGAGTCCGTCTCCTCCCTTCGTCGCTTCGTCGCTCCGTCGCTCCGTCGCTCCTTCCAGCCCCATCCGTGCCAAGGCCACATCCTGCGCCTGCCTCAGCATGTCCATGTGGACGAGGCGCTCGCGGCGCTCTTCGATGTGGCCGTAGAGGATGGTTGCGGTGGTGTTCAGGCCCAGCTCGTGGGCGGTCTTGTGGACGTCGAGCCAGACATCGGAGCGGATCTTGCCCTTGTACGCCTCGTCGTGGACGCGGTCGTCGAAGACCTCGGCGCCGCCGCCGGGGAGGGAGCCCAGACCCGCCTCCTTGAGCTTCTCGAGCACCCAGCGGATCCCCGCGACGCGATCGGCCTGCTTGTAGACCTTGGCGATCTTGGCCAGGTGCACGACCTCGACCGCGGTGAAGGCCTTGACGTGCAGGTCGCTCCCCAGCTCGCGCGCGGTCTCGCGGATCGTCCGCACCAGCTCCGGGTAGTAGTCCCACGGGAGGTACGGGTTGAGGCCGCCGACGGAGTGGATCTCCGTCGCCCCGGCCTGGACCGCGCGGCGGACCTCGTCCTTGACGTACTGCATGTCGCGCGTGTAGGACCCCGCCTCGCCTTCCTTCCTGTAGAACTCGCAGAACTTGCACGACAGGGCGCAGACGTTGGAGTAGTTCAGGTGCCGGTTGATGTTGTAGTAGCCGACATCGCCGTTGAGGCGCCGGCGCACCCCGTCCGCCAGCTCGCACACCGTCCAAATGTCCGGCGTGGTGTAGAGCAGGTCGCCGTCCTCGAGCGTCAGGCGCTCGCCGGACTCGACCTTGGCGCGGATGGGCCTGAGGCGGGCATCCGGGCGGGCGGGGCCGGTGATGGGCCAACCGGTGGCCAGTGCCGCGTGCCCCCCCCCAGTGTGTGTGTCCGCCAATCCGGTCATCGCGCTGAACTTTCAAGAAGGTTTGAAAACAGTAGGTGCGCCTCTCGCTGGGAGGGCTCAAGCGAGAACGGGGGTGCGCGGCCTTCGTGCGCTGGGACCCAGGGATCGGAATCCCTGGGTTTCTTCGTGATGGCGGCCTACGGCGGTCTACGGCGGCCTACGGGGTTTCCTCGAGGAATTCCGACGGTTTCAAGTGGCGGCCTACGGCGGTGTACGGCGGCCTTCGGGAGTTTCCGGGGGTGCCGCGGGGGGAAAGAAAATGTGTGCGTGGCCATGTTGGCAACCTTGGGGGAATGTTGGGCGTTTTCTCCAAGATTCCGGGTCATGGCGTGGCAACCTTGGTGGCAATCTTGGGCGCTGTTGGAGGGGCGGTTTTCGCTGCGGAGAAGGGAGGTGCGGGACGATACCACGGCCTACGGGAGGACGCAAGCAAAAACCGAACATTTTTCAACGACGCATGACTTCTGGTCGCCGCTGAAGCGGTCGGGGCTAGACTCGCCGCCCCCCCCCTCCCCAGCCCCCCCCAGCCCCTCCCTCTCGATCGGCCGAGCCGCGAATGACCGCTCCACGCCCCTCGCTCTTCCGGCGCCTGATCCCCTTTGCTGTCCCCTACCCGCACTTCATGGGGTTTGCGCCGCTGGATGCCTGGCTGCGGCTGCTGCTGTTCCCGCCGGCGTGGATCCCGGTGCGGTTCTGGCTGCGGCTGGCGTTGGGGCTGTTCACCTCGGCCCTGGGCACCGCGTTCACACTCCCGGAGCGGCTGGTCCTCGCGCCCGTTCTGTTCCTCGTCGGTCGGCGTCGGCGGCACATGCTGGCGCACGAGCCGGGCGTGGTGGTGGTGCTGGGGTATTTCCGCACCGGCACCACCCACCTGCACAACCTGCTCTCCTGCGACCGGCGCTTCCAGACGCCCAAGTGGTACCAGGCGCTGGCGCCGCAGGGGTTCGCGGCGAGCTGGACCTTCCTCCGCCTCTTCCTCGTCCCATTCCTGGCCAACAACCGCCCGCAGGACGATGTCCCCTTCGGCCCGGAGTGGCCGGCCGAGGAGGACTTTGCCCTGTGCAACTGGGCCGCGGCCTCCAGCCTGGTCGGGCGCGGCATTCTGCCCGCCGCGCGGTCGTATGAGCACTACCGGCACTTCCATTCGCTCGACGGCCTGTCGCCGCGCGGCAGGCGTCTGTGGCGGCGGACGCAGTGGGCGTTCCTGTGGAAGCTCTCGCTGTTCATGCGTCGCCGGCGGATGCTGCTGAAGACGCCCAGCCACACCGCGCGCATCGCCGAGCTGATGGACCTGTTCACGGCGCCGAGGGTGAAGTTCGTGCACATCAGCCGCTCGCCGGTCGCGGTGGTGCGCTCCAACGTCGCGCTGCACCAGCGCATGCAGCAGATGTACGCGCTCCAGCCCTCGCCTACGGAGGACCAGACGCAGCGGCGGATCGTCGAGGAGTACCTCGACACCGAGCGCCGCTACCTGGAACAGATCGCGGTCGCGCCGGCCGGTCATGCGACGCGGATCCGATACGAGGACCTCGTCGCCGACCCGGTCGGGGAGCTCCGCCGGATCTACCGGGAGCTGGACCTGGGATGGTCGGAGCCGCTGGAGGCCGAGGTGCGGCGGTACCTGGCGAGAGTGGGGGAGTACACGGCCGCGACGCCCGCATCGAAGGGGATCGAGCGGCCGACGGGGGCGCTGGAGCCGCTGGCACCGCTCATCGAATTGTTCGGGCACGATCGGCCGCCGGTGCCGGCGGGGCCCGCGGTTTCGGCAGCGGGGGCGGGGGCGCGGCAGAGCCAGGAGCGGCGGCGCCGGCTGGCGTGGGCGGTGGCGCCGATCATGGCGGTGCTGAGTGCCGGCGCGTGGCTGGGGCTGGCGGTGCTGCTGCACAACCGGCTGGACTGGATGATCTGGCCGACGGGCATCGCCATCGGCTGGGGGACGATCCAGGCGGCGAAGGTGGGATCGATGCGGCTGGGGCTGGGCGCGGCGGCGCTGACGCTGGCGGTGTTTGTCGCGCTGGGGTTCGCGACGACGTACTTCATCTACCAGGGGGCGACGCCGTGGGCGTGGTGGGAGATCCGGAAGACGACGCTGAACGAGATGCGGAGCGGGGCGACGATCCCGTGGGTGGTGGTGGGGGTGCTGTCGGCGCTGCGGTTTGCGTCGCGCACGCACGTGCACCCGCCGGGGCGGTGAGAGTCTACCTGACGAGCTCACTGTCCTTTGGCCCGGCTCCCATCAGAGGCTGCCCAAACGCCACGCTGCCCCGCACTCCGGGCAGACACGGCACCCGTCGAGTTCGGCCGGAAGAGTCTCCATGTCGTACCCGCACGAGGCGCACGCGGTGGCGCGCCGGTAGCGATTAGCGAGACTCTTGGAGCCGATGCGACGCAGCAGAGACATGGTCAGCAGCGCGGGCACCGCCCCGGCGGCAGCCGTGACGCGAAAGAATATCCACAGGGGCGGTCTGATCGACGACATCAGCGCGACAGGGAGAAACGCGACCAGGACGGTCACCGGCAACACGGCGAGCCCCAAGAGGGCGAGCTGGCCCGCCGACAGATCCCTTTCGAGCGACCCCAGGCGCGCGAGCCGGTCACGCACGCGCGGATCCATGCCGTCGGCCGGACGCACGCGCGGGCTCGCCGCGAGTGGCACGCGGCGCCCGCGGTCGTCCTTGATGGTTGTGCGAAGCCTTACCGTCATGCAGTATCTACATCGGAGGAACCGCGAGAGGAGGCGGCGAGAGAAGCCAATGGGAGCCCCTTGATCATTCGTGAGGTCGTGCGGACCACGGCCTCGTTGTTCCGACCGTCGAATCAACGGCATCCGGCTGCACCGCCGCGACCACGCCTTCGCTGATCTCCTCGTGGGTGAGCCATCGTGATGGCCCGCCGCGTTCGAGGATGAAACCCAGGATGATCCGCCGGTACGCGATCCCTGCGGGCGCGCCGATCTCGGCTTGCGACGCTGCGAGCCCCGGCGGATCCGTCGCGTCGCTCCCCAGCACGTGGAAGTACCTACACATGCCCGACCCCTCCGGCGCGATCGTCTCGGCGATGAGTCGCGGCGCATCGGGTGCGCTTGAGTGCACCCACACGATCGCCGTTTCGATCGGGCCGTGCCGCACCATCGCGCTCCGCAGCCCCAGCGCCAGGCGCTGCGGGTCGGTGTAGTCGACCGGCACGGCGTTGATCCGCCCCGGCCCGCTGCCCGCCTTGACCAATTCGTTGAGCGACCGGTGCGACCTTGCCACCACGGAGACCACCGAGCCGCCGGCCGCGAGATGAAGGCACGCGCCCCGCAGCATCCCCGTCCCGCCGACGACGAGCACGTGCGCCATGCCCGAGTGTACTTGCGGGGGCCGATCTGCCACTTCGGCAGGCCCCCGTCCATATTCCGTCAACATGAACGTCGCGGGGTCCAATGGACGCCTTCAATACCCACGCGCTCGGCATCCGTGCTCGGCCCGGCGCTGGCACCGATGTTGCCTTAAACTCGCAGCGGGGGTCGAGCGCCGGGCGCGCCCGCGGAGGGCAGGACCCGACACGCAGTGACCGCCCGAACGACGTGCGATCAAGCGCAGGAGTGCAGGAATGTCCAAGATCATCGGAATCGACCTCGGCACGACGAACTCGGTGGTGGCCGTGATGGAGGGGGACCAGCCCAAGGTGCTGATCAACTCTTCCGGCAACCGCATTACCCCGTCGGTCGTCGCGTTCACCGAAAAGGGCGAGCGTCTGGTGGGCCAGCCGGCCAAGCACCAGCAGGTCACCAACCCCAAGAACACCGTCTATTCGATCAAGCGGTTCATGGGCCGGCGCCACAGCGAGGTCGGCCATGAAGAGAAGCTCGTCCCCTACGAGGTCAAGGGCGGGCCCAACGAGTTCGTCAAGGTGAAGGTCCGCAACGAGGAGTTCACGCCGCAGCAGGTCTCCGCGTTCATCCTCCAGGACCTCAAGAAGACCGCCGAGGATTACCTGGGCGAGAAGGTGGACCGGGCGGTCATCACGGTCCCCGCCTACTTCAACGATGCCCAGCGTCAGGCGACCAAGGACGCCGGAGAGATCGCCGGCCTCAAGGTCGAGCGCATCATCAACGAGCCCACGGCCGCGGCGCTGGCGTACGGCCTGG
>JBGPJM010000037.1:0-28434 GCA_041485385.1 Phycisphaerae bacterium
CCCATCATCATCGCCCACCGATCGCACGACCGCCGGCAGCAGGCCACCCGCCTCCTCCTCCTCGCCGCCCTCCTCTGCCTGGCCGCCACCGTCGCCTACCACCTCCTCCGCTGAAAAAGAAGCCGATCCAGCCTCCTCCCCAAAACGGTGGAGTCACTTTGCGCGCGCAGAACAAGCGCCCCCGGCGCGCGCAAAAGCGCACACCTCAAAATTTTTATCTCCAGCGCCCACAAGCACTTACGCGATTTGACCCGCCGCTATTTCCCATTCTGGGCGCGCAAACAGGACCGTCGGCCCATAGGTAGAGGGGGACACCAGTGCAGTGCCATCACACCCAAGAACCCCAACCGCACGCCGCCACCCCACGCCTCCCTCTTCTGCTCACTTTCCCCCTGACCCACAACCCCTTGCGCAACTCCCACCAATCCCGGCACCAAAACCCCATCCCCTTGGGGTACGCACCACCCCCCCCCTTTCCGCGAAAAACACCCCGCCAAAACTCACAACTCAAGCTTCCACAAGCACTTGCGCAAAAAACCTGCCCTGTTTTTCTCGTCTTTTCCCCGCCCTTCTCTGCTTTTCTCAAAATCTCTCGATCCTTCTCAACATCTCTCGATCCTTCTCGTCCCCTGTCCCCCACACCCGCTCTCTTATCTCTTCTCTTCTGCTCACTGCTCACTGCTTACTGCTCACTTCTTCCGCGGCCGACGCGGCCACCCCGCCGGATCCGTCGTCACCGGCGTCGCCGGCTCAACCCCCGGCCCCGGTGGCGGCGGCGACGGCGCCAGCCCCCCCTCCCCGATCGGCGCCCGCGCGTACGCGTCCAGCGGGCTCTCCACCGTCTTCCACGGCGGCGTCACGATCGCCCGCGGCACAAACAGCACCAGGTCCAGCGCCGCCATGAACGGCGCCTCGATCGCCTCCAGCACCTGCCTCTGCCCGCTCCGCGCATCCGGCGCGTCCAGGGCGTGCTCCGGGCCGGGGAACTCGTCCCGCTGCCGCGCCGTCTGGAACGTCAGGTGCGGCGCATCCCTGGTGTACGTCGGCTGGTGGTTCACGCCCCCGGCCGGCACCAGCACCACCGTCCGCCCCCAGTTCTCGCGACTGGCGCTCGTGACCGACGGAGACCCCGACAGCCCGGCCGCTCCCCATGGCGCATGGCCCCTGCTCTCCCACGGCGAAATCGTGTCCAGTTCCACGCCCGCCCCCGGGCTCGTCACCGTATTCAGCGACCGGTAGCTGCACCCGCCCATCATCGCCGCCATGCCCACAAATGCCGCCGCCGCGACACATCCCACGTTCGACCCTGTCCTTCGCTGCATCGGTTGCTCCAGGCGCGTCGCAGGCCGTTGGGCACAGCCGCGCTCGCCACAATCTCAACAGTATCCTCCCTCCCACCCCTTCATCGCCTTCCGCACCGCCTCCCCGCACACCTCCGCCTCGAACCCCCGGCGGGCCAGCAATCCATACACCCGCCTCGCGGCCGCCGCCCGATCCACCGTGCTCCCGATCACCCGGAGCCGGCGTGTCGCCAGCTCCAGCGCATCCTCCCCCGCGTCTCGCTCCTTCAGCGCCGACTCCACCGCCGCCCGCGCCACCGTCCCCTCGATGCCCCGCTGCCGCAGCTTCGCCATCAGCAACGCCCGTCCGGCCGGCTTCCGCGCAAGCAACCCGCGCACGTACGCCGCCGCGTACGCGCGATCGTCGATCAGCCCCCTCTTCTCCAGCTCGGCCGCCACCCTCGCGGCGTCGTCCTCACCCAACCCGCGCCGGCGCACGCTCGCGATTACCCCAGCCCGCGTCATCGCCCGCTTCGCCAGCAGGCGCACCACGTGCCGGCGCGCCGCTCCCAGCGCGTCCTTCTTCTCCGGGCCCCGGGCGTCGCGGCTCAGCACTCCCCAATCCCCTCCATCAGCCCCTGCATTTCCCCCAGCGCCTTCCCCTCCCCCGCCTTCTCCGCCGCCCTCATCCCCGCCGTCAGCGTCGTCCGCGCCCCGTCCACATCCCCGCCCGCCTGCTGCGACACGGCCTTGTGGTAATACGCGTAGCAGTACGCGCCGTCCGCCGCAATGCACCGGTCGTAGAACGCCACCGCCTCCGCATGCCGCCCCGCCCGCGCATGCTCCTGCGCGATCCCGTACAGCACGAACGCGTCCGACCCATCCACTTCCAGCATCTTCATCAGCTTCTCAATCCTCGACATCTCCAATTCCTCAGTCCCCCAGTCTCCCAGTCCCACCGTCCCCGCGTCCCCGCGTCCCCGCGTCCCTCCCCCCCAACCCTATCCAACAAACAACCCCGAGCCCCCCAAGCACCCGATACAAAACATCGCCGTCGTCGGCGCCGGCCAGATGGGCGGCGGAATCGCCCAGGTTGCCGCCGTCGCCGGCTTCAAGGCCCTCGTCTACGACTCCGTTCCGGGCGCCCTGGGCCGCTGCCAGGACAACCACGGCAAGCGCCTCGCCCGCGAGGTCGAGAAGGGGCGCATGACCCAGGGCCAGCTCGAGGCCGCGCTCTCCCACATCCACTACATCGACTCGCTCGAGAATCTCAAGGGCGCCGATATCGTCATCGAGGCCGTCGTCGAGGACGCCAAGGTCAAGCGCGACCTCTTCACCCGCCTCGCCCGCATCTTCAACGGCCACCAGATCCTCGCGAGCAACACCAGCTCCATCAGTATCACCGAGATCGCCGCGGCCGTCGCCTCGGCGACCGCGAGCGGTGGTGGGGGCGGGGGTGGAGGAGGCGGGGGCGCCGGAGGGGGCGGGGCCGACCGCGTCATCGGCATGCACTTCTTCAATCCCGTCCCTGTCATGAAGCTCGTCGAGGTCATCCGCGCCGCCCAGACCTCCAGCGACACCGTCCAGCATGTCGTCGATCTCGCCAAGGCCCTTGGCAAGACCCCCATCCCCGCCAACGACCGCCCCGGCTTCGTCTCCAACCGCGTCCTCATGCCCATGATCAACGAGGCCTTCTACGCCTGGATGGAGGGCGTCGCCGAGGCCGCGCACATCGACGAGATCATGAAGCTCGGCTGCAACTTCCCCATGGGCCCCCTGCGCCTCGCCGACTTCATCGGCCTCGACACCTGCCTCCACATCATGGACGTCCTCGCCGACGGCCTCAACAACGACCGCTACCGCGCCTGCCCCCTCCTCAAGCAGCTCGTCGCAGCCGGCCGCCTCGGCGACAAGACCAGCCGCGGCGTCTTCGAATACCCGCCGAAGTAGGTGCACACCATGGTTGTACCGGCCCTTCTCTGCTTCATCGTTACCGCGCTGCCGTCCCCTCCCGACCTCACCACGCTCCATCCCAGGTTCCCTCCCTCGCGCGACCACGCTCAGATCGTCGTTGAGCTTTCTCGGCGTGCCCAGGCGATTATCCAGCCCGATCAGAACGGCTACCCCGCCCTCACCGCGGCCATCGCCGCCGCTCTCCAGGCCAACGACGACGCCGCGGGCCGCCCCATGAAGAGCCCCGTCGATGGTCGCACCAACTGGGCTATCGACCTCGGCAAGCTCATCGACAACCCTTCGCCCAAGGAGCCCGATCTCCAAACCGCCCACCGCCTGATCGACGCGATGGAGACGCAGCAGGTCTTCGCCCGTCTGCACGACCTCGCCAAGTCCGGCGGCACCGTCCGCCCCAAGGAGACCGGCCTCCTCCTTCAGGCCCCCGCCGCCGAGCTCGACGCCGCCCGCTTCATCGCCCACGCCGTGCGCCTCCGCATGCGCTTCGCCGCCGCCGAGAGCAACTGGGAGCGCTGCGCCGATGCCGCGGATGAGGGCATGGCCCTCGCCAAGGCGTTCATCCGGCGTGGCGGCCTCTCCGAGAATCTCATCGGCATCGCCTGCGCCTCGTCCATCCTTCGCGAGACCGACCTCATCGCCTCCAAAGCCAACGTCCCCGTCCTCACGCTCAAGCGCCTCCTCGCCGCGGTGGACGCGGTCCCCACCGCCGACCTCGAGAAGGCCGTCGAGTGCGAGCGAGAGGCCGTTGTAGAGGCCATCGAGCGCTGCCTCACGCCCGCCGGCACCACGACCGTGGCCCCCGTCCCCGACCTGCTCAAGAAGACCGCCGAGATGTTCGACATGCTCGCCGCCGCCGCCCGCCCCCCCGATCCCACCACCACACCCTCCGCCGCCCAACAGCGGCAGATCGCGGCCGACCTCCCGAAATGGGCCGCTCGCCTCCCCCAGAACATGGAAGTGCTCGCCGACATGGCCCCGCGCCTCGGCAAGTCCATCGCCATGCGGGACATGTTCAACACCGAGCACGCGGGCCTCCGCATCCTCCTGGCCATCGAGACCTACCGGGCCGAGAAGAAGAACCTCCCCGCGATGCTCGACCAGCTCGTGCCGGCGTACCTCTTCGAGCTCCCCGCCGATCTCTTCGCCGCGGATCACAAGTTCCGCTTCGTCCCCGCCGACGCCCCCCGGGACCCGCGTCGCCGCACCTACCTCCTTTACTCCGTCGGCCTCGACGGGAAGGACGATGCCGGCAAGCAGCACCCCCAGTCCAACGCCCTCGCGGCCACAGACTCCGCCGGTCGTGGCTACGACTTCCTCATCAACCCCGCGCCCGACAACGCCCAAGGGAAGGTTTCCCCCAAGCCGCCCGCCAAGCCGGCACCCAGGCCCCCCGCGAACCGCCCGCCGCACTAGCCAGCCGACTACGCGGCGCAGTTCCGCGTCAACTCACCTGATCAACTCAACCCCCATCCGGCCCGGGACGATTATCACACTACACCATCCTCCACTCCGAATGCCGAACCAGAACCTATCCATGCTCGCCCGCGTCCTCCTTTGCACCCTCCTTCTCGCCGCCCAGGCAACCTCCGCCAGTCCCCCCGACCTCGCCCGGCTCTCCCCGAAGTACCCCGCCTCGCGTGACTACGCGCAGGCCTTCGTCGAGCTCTCCCGCCGCTCCCAGGGAATCGAGAGCAACGACCAGAACGGGTTCTCGCTCCTGATGGCCGCCGTCTCCGCCGTCGAGAAGGCCAACGACGACGCCGCCGGCCACCCGATGGGCACCGCCGAGGGCGACATCAAGTGGGTCGTCGACCTCGCCAAGCTCATCGACTCTCCTTCGCCCGATCCCGCCGAGCTCGAGACCGGCCGCCGCCTCCTCGCCGCCATGAAGACGCGCGGCGTTTTCACCAAGCTCCACGATCTCTCCAAGCTCCGGGGCACGGCGCGCCCGAAGGAAGTCTCCCTCCTCATGCGGGCCTCCTTCTCCGAGATCCCCCCCTCGCGCGTCATCGCCCGCGCCGAGCGCATGCGCATGCGCCTCGCCGCCCAGGAGAAGCACTGGGATGAATGCGCCGACGCCGCCGTCGAGACCGCGGCCCTCGCCAAGGCCTTCCTCCGGCGCGGGACCATCGCCGAGAACCTCGTCGGCATCGCCTGCGCGAGCGCGCTTGTTCGCGAGGCCGGCGCGATCGCCGCGTCGCCGGGAGGGGGGGTCCCCGCGCCGACGCTCCGGCGCCTCCTCGCCGCGGCCGACTCTCTCCCCGCCGCCGACCTCGTCTCCGCCGTTGACTGCGATCGCCTGGCCACGTTCGAAGCGATCGAGCGTTGCGTCCCCAACGCCGGCGATGCCGACACGGCGCCGGCCCCGGAACTACTCAAGCGTGCCGCCGAGATGTTCGACCTGATGCTCGCCGCCGCGCACGCCCCGACCCCCGCGCAGCACCGTCCCCGCCTCGACGACCTCCAGAAGTGGACGGCGGCCCTCCCCGCCAACCAACAGATCCTCGCCGCACGATCGGCCCCGCTCGCCAGGGCCCTCGCCTCCCGCGACCAGTTCAACACTGAGCGCGACGGCCTCCGCCTCCTTGTCGCTATCGAGCTCTTCCGCGCCGAATGCAAGAAACCTCCCGCCTCACTCAACGACCTCGTCCCCTCGTTCCTCCCCTCCGTCCCCGCCGACGTCTTCGCCGCCGACCACCTGTTCCGCTACACCCGCACCGACCCGGCGAAGGATCCGGCTGGCCGCGCCTACCTCCTCTATTCCGTCGGCTCCGACGGCCAGGACAACGGCGGCAAGACGCACCCCGCGTCCAACACCGCCGCCCTTTCCGGTGAGGCTGGCCGCGGCTACGACTTCCTTGTCAATCCCTCCCGCGAGAAGCCCGCTCACTGATCGGCGTGCCTCGTGCATCATGTGCCCGCCCGATAACCTCGCCCCTTCCGAGTGAGTTTCAAGACCGTCCGCGTGCCTGCCGACAATGACCACGGGGTCCCCCGTCCGCCGCGGCGACCGTTGCCTGCGCGTTCGAAATCAGCAGCCTATGAGTTCACAACCATCTACAGCCGTCTCGGGAGGGGGGACGGGAGGGGGGGCGGGAGGGGGAGCAGGAGCGCCCGAAGCAGCCGCCATGCGTCTGCTCCCCGTCGCCGTCGATTCCCTTGATCACTGTGCCCATGACCTCGACCTGTACATCAAGTACTCCGCCAGCCCCAAGGCCGCGCTCTACCGCGGCGCCGGTGTCGTCTTCTCCGCCGCCGACGCCGGTCGCCTCTCCGAGCAGCGCATCCGGTTCCTCTACGTCCCCTCCGAGCAGCACGCCATCTATCGCAAGGCGCTCACCACGCGCCTCGACCGCCTCTTCACCGACAAGGCCCTCGCGCAGGCCGAACGCGCCCGCATCATCCGCGAGTCCGCCGGCAAGATGATCGAGGACGTCCTCCTTCTCCCGGGGCAGCCCGAGTCCGTCGGCATCGTCCAGGATGCCTCCGCGCAGCTCGCCGCCTGGGCCGCGTCCGATCCCCGCGAGTTCTCCTGCCTCCTCGACATCTCCGCCCACGACCTCTCCACGGCCGGCCACATGGCCAACGTCGGCCTCGGCTGCGGCATGCTCTTCGCCGAGCTCCGGGGCGGCCCACAGTCCGCCGACCCGGCCGAGCTCGCCCTCTATCACCAGGGCGGCCTCCTGCACGACATCGGCAAGCGCGACATCCCCGAGGCCGTTCTTTGCAAAGAGGGCAAGCTCGCCGAGCCCGACTGGCAGCTCGTGCGTCGCCACCCGATCGTCGCGCACCTCGAGCTCGCCAAGCTCCCCGGCGTCTCCCCCATCGTCCTGGAGATGGCCCGCGACCACCACGAGCGCCTCGACGGATCCGGCTACCCCGCCGGCCTCACCGCCGACAAGCTCGGTCTCCCCGCGTGCGTCTGCGCCGTGGTCGATGCCTTCGACTCCATCACCACCGCCCGCCCCTACCGCCCCGCCACGCCCCCCGCCGACGCCCTCAAGATCATGGCCGACGGTGTCGGCACGTACTTCGAGGAGGAGGTCTTCGCCGCCTGGCGCAGGATCATCGAGCGCATGCTCGCCGAGAATCCGGCCCGCGCCCTCCCGCCCACCGAGAGCGGTCCGACCATCTCCCTGGCCGACCTGATCCCCTCGAGCGAACTGGCCAAGCCCGCCCCGTCGGCGGCCGGCGCCAAGGGGGCGGGAGGGGGTGGAGGGGGGGTCTCCGGCGACGCCGTCTCTGGCGACTTCCAGCCCTCCACGCTCTGGCAGGACAACCGCCGCCGCCACCAGCGGGTCCACTGCGAAATCTCCGTCGAAGCCTCCTTCGTCCGCCGCCTCAAGAACGACGCCCCCGCGCCCCCCAAGTCTTTTCCCGTCCAGGTCAAGGACATCAGCCAGTCGGGCATGCAGGTCCAGACCCCGTGGCCCCTTTCCCTCAACGATGTTCTCTCGCTCCGCGTCCGCAAGAAGGACGGCTCGGTCACCGACCAACGCGCCCGCGTCGTCCGCGTCCGTCGCGGCCCGAACGACACCTGGCTCGCCGGCGTCTGCTTCGTCGCCTCCGACGCCGGTGGCCGCGCAACCCAACCCGCCGTCGCGCCTGCGCCGACAGCCGAAGCGACAGCCGCACCGACCGCTCCACCACCAGACGCCCCGACCGCCGCCCCTGCCCCTCCCGCGGCAGAGGCGGCGTAAGCGACGGCCCCGCCCAGCCCATCCCGTCTTCCCCGCGCCTTATTCAATGGTCCAACGTGTTGAACTCGACGTCAGTAGGCTGACGCCGTAATGCCGCTGACCGGGCAGTCGGCCCGGCCAGCGGCCGACCGGACCGGGGACCGCCACCTGCGCCTGCTGCCGTGACAGCCCCGCAGAGATTGCGGCCTCGCCGCTGGATTGTCCACGCGTTGCAAGCGTCCGGCATGCACCCCGCCGCCTGCTACGGCGCCCGTCGCCCGCAAGCTCGTCCAGACCATCTACGGCGTCCTTCAAGAACCAAAAACCCCTCACCCCTCACCTCAAAACCCCTTGACTTCCAACGGACAATCTCCGCGAGAGCGGTCTTAGGGTCGGGCGCATATTTGCGAGCACTAACCGAAGTCAAGTGCTTAAGCCACAAACACTTGCATCAAAACACGCCGCAAAAAAACCTCAAAAAACCCGCAAAAACTCAAAGAAACCTCACGGAATCACAAAGAACCCCTATCGAACCTCAAGAAACCTCGCCGAACCTCGCGGAACCCAGGAGCCTCTCCAAAGAAAAGAGGCGGGCCCAGCGGCCCGCCTCGCTCAGGTTCCTTGTCTCCAAGACGCTCACTTGATGAACAGCAGCTCCCGGTACGTCGGAATCGGCCACAGGTCGGCCGCCACCACCGTCTCCAACTCGTCGGCGAGTGTGCGCAGCTCGCCCATCGCCGGACGCAGCTTCGCCTTAATCTGCTTGGCGTGCCGCAGCACGTCGTCATCCTCATGACCCGCCGCCTCGTCCAGCTTGTCGATCGCCTTCCGGAAGCGTGTCACCAGGTCCGCGTACGTCTCCAGCGAGCCCCGCAGGTCCTCGCACTCCACGTCCGCGGCGAGCGTCGCCGATACCGCCTCCGCCAGGCGCGTCTGGTGGTCCAGCGCCGCCGGCAACAGCAGCGTCCGCGCCATCGAGATCATCGTCTCCGCCTCGATCATCACCTGCTTGTTGAACTTCTCGAGGAAGATATGCGCGCGGCTCTCGGTCTCCGCCTTGGAGAGAACCTTGTACTTCCTGAACAGCTCGACGGCCGTCTTCCCCTTGAGGATCGGGAGGGCGTCCACCGAGTCCTTGAGGTTGGGCAGCCCGCGCTTCGCCGCCTCCGTGTGCCACTCGCCGGAGTAGTTGTCGCCGTTGAAGATGACCCGCTTGTGCTTCTTGATGATGCCCTTGAGGATCGCCCGCACCGCGTTCTGGAGGGTGGCGTCGGACTTGTTCTTGCCGACGGCCTTTTCGAGCTCCGTGGCGATGTCGTCCAGCGACTCGGTCACCATCGTGTTGAGCACCGTGTTGGGCCAGGCGCAGCTCATGGTCGAGCCAACCGCGCGGAACTCGAACTTGTTCCCGGTGAACGCGAACGGCGAGGTGCGGTTGCGGTCGCCGGCGTGGCGGGGGATCTGCGGCAGCGTCCGGGCCCCCAGCTCCAGGTCGTTGCGCTTGATGGTCCGCTTGGGCGAGCCCGCCTCCAGCTGCTCGATGATGTCGCTGAGCATGTCCCCCAGGAAGATCGAGATGATCGCCGGCGGCGCCTCGTTGGCCCCCAGCCGGTGGTCGTTGGAGGCCGAGGCGATCGAGGCCCGCAGCAGGTCGGCGTGCAGGTCCACCGCGCGGATCACCGCGCACAGGAAGGTCAGGAACTGCATGTTCGTGTGCGTCTGGTCCTGCGGGTCCAGCAGGTTCACGCCCGTGTCCGTCGCCATCGACCAGTTGTTGTGCTTGCCCGACCCGTTGATCCCCGCGAAGGGCTTCTCGTGCAGGATCGCCTGCAGCCCGTAGGCGGGCGCGACCCGCTTCAAGATCTCCATCAGCAGCATCTGGTGATCGCACGCCACGTTGGCGTTCTCGAACAGCGGCGCGAACTCGTACTGCCCTGGCGCCACCTCGTTGTGGCGCGTCTTCAGCGGCACTCCCACCCGGTACGCCTCACGCTCCACCTCCGACATGAACGCCAGCACGCGCGGCGGGATGGAGCCGAAGTAGTGGTCCTCGAGCTGCTGACCCTTGGGGGGCTTGGCGCCGAAGAGCGTGCGATCGACCGTCAGCAGGTCCGGGCGCGCGTAGTACAGGCTGCGGTCGACCAGGAAGTACTCCTGCTCGGGGCCGACCGTGGTCAGCACGCGGCTGACGCCCACGTCGGTGCCGAAGATCTTCAGGATCCGCATCGCCTGCTGGGACAGGGCGTCGATCGAGCGGAGCAGCGGCGTCTTCTTGTCCAGCGCCTCGCCCGTCCAGGAGACGAAGGCCGTTGGGATGCACAGCGTGACCGTGTTCTCCGACCGGTTCAGGAAGGCCGGGCTGGTGGCGTCCCACGCCGTGTAGCCGCGTGCCTCGAACGTCGCCCGCAGGCCGCCCGAAGGGAAGCTCGAGGCGTCGGGCTCCCCCTGCACCAGCGCCGAGCCGCTGAAGTCCGACAGCACGCCCCCCATGCCATCGGTGACCGTCAGCGCATCGTGCTTCTCCGCCGTGAGGCCAGTGAGCGGCTGGAACCAGTGCGTGTAGTGCGTCGCCCCGTGCTCGATCGCCCACTCCTTCATCGCCGCGGCGACGACGTCGGCGATGTCCGGGTCCAGCCGGGCCCCGTGGTCCAGTGTCGGTACCAGCCGCTTGAACACCTCCTTGGGGAGCCGCTCGCGCATGACACGCTGGTTGAAAACGTCGCAGCCGAAGAAGCTGCTGACGCGCGGCACGTGCACCGTGCCGTTGACGTGCTTGAGGTTCCAGCTGGTGGCAGCGCTGATCGCGTTCGAACGGGCGGTGGTCAGGCTCATGCGTGGTGGCTCCCTCTGCGGCTCAATATGGCGACCATGCCCGCGGGACTGACGACTGCGGGGAGGATGAACATGAGTTGTGGAAGAGATCCGAAGGGTCCCGCGGCTACGGGCCACATCCTAGCACCCGTCTCGGGTGAAGTTCTGAAACGCCGGGACGAAAGGGAGGCGTGCGCACCCATGCACAATCGACAGCCACCGACAGGGGTGATCCCGGGTCCCCTACTAGGCCAGCGCGCCCGCCAGTTCGCGGGTGAAGGCCTCGGCCGCGACCACCGGGTCGCCCTTGCGAGCGGATGCGTCGGACATCCGGCGAACCAGAGCGGACCCCACGATCGCGGCGTCGGCGTGCCGTACCACCGCGCGGACCTGGTCCGGCGTCGAGATCCCGAAGCCGCAGGCGATCGGCAGCTCGGTGGCAGACCGGAGGAGGCGGACGCGCTCGCCGATGTCGATCGCCTCTCCGGCGCGACCCTGCTCCCCCGTGATCCCCACACGGGCCAGGAGGTACACGAAGCCAGTACAGGCACGGGCGATCCTCTCGGCGCGGGCCGGCGGCGTGGTGGGCGCGACCAGGAGGGAGGCGCACAGCCCGGCATCGCGCGTCAGGCCCAGCAGCTCGTCGGATTCCTCGAGGGGGACATCCGGGAAGATCAACCCGTCGAAGCCCGCCTCGGCCGCGCTCGAGATGAAGGACCCCGGGCCGGTGCGGTGCACGATCGAGATGCTCACCATCGCCACCAGCCCGGCACGGGTGTCGGGCCTGGCCTGTCTGACCTCATCGAAGACGGACTGCGGCGTCGCGGGGTTGGGCCGGGAGAGCACCTCGTGCATGGCCGCGGCAATCACCGGTCCGTCGGCGATCGGGTCCGAGAAGGGAATACCGACCTCAATGACGCATGCGCCGGCGCGCTCCAGAGCTGGGAGCACGCGCCGCGTCACCCCCGCAGACGGGTGGCCGCCGCAGACAAAGGGCATCAGTCCACGCCTGCCGGCGGCGCGGAGCGTGGAGAAGGCAGCGTCGATCCGGTTCATCGGCGGAGAGTCTAGGTGTACGGGAAGGGGCAGGGAGCATACCGATAGGGAGGGAGAGATGGCTGAGTTCGGGCGCGCAAGTCGAGAGTCTCGAATCCCTTGCAGGCTCGTCGGAAATCGATTAGGTTGTAACGGGGTTTCACTCGGGCCATCATGGTCCGAGCGCGGGTTCTCCGCGGGAGCGTCCAGACGGGACGGAAAGGAAGAGCGATGAAGCGTGTGTTCTCAATCTCCGCGGCTTTCGCGGCCGCGATGGGCTCGATGGCGCTGACCCTGGCGGACAACGGAGTCCCGGTCCAGCCGCCGCTGAAGATCCCCGGCGCGTTTATCGCGCCCGCGGAGCCCAAGTGGGATCCGGATTCGTTGCTGGTGCGGTTCGCGCCGCAGGTGACGGTGGAGAGCCGCGACCTCATGCGGGCGATGGTCGGCGGGACGCTCGAGAAGGCCTACGACCTGGTGCCCGGCCTCGAGCACGTCAAGGTCACGGTCGACGTGCAGACCGCGATCGACACGCTGAACATGTTCCAGGGAATGGTCGTGTACGCCGAGCCCGACTACATCGTGCACCGGACGGTGGCGCCGAACGACACGTACTACGCCATCTATCAGTGGGGGATGAACAACACGGGGCAGACTGTGAACGGCGACCCCGGAACGGCCGGGGACGACATCAACGCGCCCGAGGCGTGGGACATCACGACGGGGTCGTCGACCCTGGTGATCGCCGACATCGACACCGGCATGAACTACACCCACGCGGACCTGGCCGCCAACTCGTGGATCAACCCCGGCGAGATCGCCGGCAACGGGATCGACGACGACGGCAACGGGTACATCGACGACACGCGGGGGTGGGACTTCGCCAACAACGACAACGACCCGATCGACGACAACGGGCACGGGACGCACACGGCGGGCACGATCGGAGCCGTGGGCAACAACGGGATCGGCGTGGCGGGCGTGGCGTGGACGTGCAAGATCATGCCACTGAAGTTCCTGAACGCGGCCGGGAGCGGCTCGACGTCGGGGGCGATCGCGGCCCTGAACTACGCCGTGAACAAGGGCGTGAAGGTCTCCAACAACAGCTGGGGCGGCGGCGGCTTTTCGCAGGCGCTCCTGGACGCGATCAACAATGCCGGGGCCGCGGGGCACATCTTCGTCGCCGCCGCCGGCAACGGCGGCGCCGACGGCATCGGCGACAACGACGACGCGATCCCGTTCTACCCGGCGACGTACACCGCGGCGAACATCATCTCGGTGGCGGCCACGACCAACGACGACGGTCGGGCGTCGTTCTCGAACTACGGCGCGACGACCGTGGACCTGGGCGCCCCCGGGCAGAACATCGTCAGCACCTACCAGACTGGGTACGCGTTCCTCAGCGGCACGTCGATGGCGACGCCGCACGTGACGGGTGTGGTGGCGCTCGTGCAGAGCCTCCACCCCACCTGGACGTACCAGCAGGTCAAGCAGCAGATCCTCTCCACCGCGCGGCCCATCCCCGCGCTGGCCGGGATCGCCGTCTCCGGAGGGGTGCTCAACGCCTTCGCGGCGGTGGGCGGCGCCCCGGTGAACACGGCGCCGACGGTGACGATCTCCTCGCCGGCCAACGGCGCGACGTTCAACACCGGCGCGTCGATCACCTTCACGGGCACGGCGACCGATACCCAGGACGGGACCATCACCGCGTCGCTGTCGTGGACGTCCAGCCTGCAAGGGGCGATCGGCACGGGCGGCACGTTCAGCCGCTCCGACCTGGTCGTCGGCACGCACGTCATCACCGCGAGCGTCACGGACTCGGGCGGGCTGACCGGGACCGCGACGCGGACGATCACGGTCCAGACTCCTGTGAACACGGCCCCCACGGTGACCATCTCCTCGCCTACGAACGGCGCGACGTTCAACACCGGCACGTCGATCACCTTCACCGGCACGGCGACCGATACGCAGGACGGCACCCTCACGGCGTCGCTCTCGTGGACGTCCAGCCTGCAAGGGGCGATCGGTACCGGCGGCACATTCAGCCGCTCCGACCTGGTGGTCGGTACGCACGTCATCACGGCGAGCGTCACGGACTCGGGCGGCCTCACCGGGACGGCGACGCGGACGATCACGGTGCAGAACCCGCCGCCGGCGCCGCCCGCCGCACCGAGCAACCTGACGGCGACGCGACTCTCGCTGGGCACGGCCCGTCTGAACTGGACCGACAACGCAAACAACGAGACGGGCTTCGACATCGAGCGTCAGCAGCGGGTCGGCGGGCGGTGGACAAATACCGTGACCATCGGGCCGCTCGCGGCGAATACGGTGACGTACACCGATTCGCCCGGGAGCTCGCGCTGGCGGTACCGTGTCCGCGCGACCAACAGCGCCGGCGCGTCGGCGTACACCGGATGGGTCACGGTAGACCTTCGCTGATCGTCGATGGCGAGAACCGCTTCCAGAGGGCCGTCCTTTCGGGGCGGCCCTCTTTATGGTCCAATCGGTCGCACGAACGCCGGACTACTCTTGCCGCGATGAGCGCACCGCCTCCCCAGATCCTGTCGACATGGTCGTTCGGGCCCGTGGCCAACGAGCCGGGTATGCGGGTGCTGCGCGCCGGCGGGAGCGCGCTGGACGCGGTCGTGGCGGGGGCGACGGCGGTGGAGGACGACCCGACGATCAACTCGGTGGGAGTGGGGGGGCTGCCCGACGCCGACGGGCGTGTATCGCTCGACGCGTGCGTGATGGTCAACCCCGACCGGTGCGGGTCGGTCTGCTTCATCCGCCACTACCCCAACCCGGCGGCGATCGCGCGCGCCGTGATGGAGAAGACTATCCACGTCATGCTCGCCGGCGACGGCGCCGAGGAGTTCGCGGCCCGCCAGGGCTTCACCAGGCGCGAGCTGCTCATGAACGCCGCCCGGACCGAATGGGAGCAGTGGCGGAACAACCCCCGGTCCATCGACCGCGAGCGCTACCAGGGGTGGGTGCCGCCCCTGAACGTCGAGGAGCTCAAGGACGGCGTGAGCGCCGCCTGCCGCGCCGGCTCCGTGCCCGAGCCCAGCCACGACACGGTCAGCATCCTGGCGCTCGACGGCGCCGGGACGCTGGCCGGCGCGTGCTCGACCTCGGGCATGGCGTTCAAGGTGCCCGGACGGGTGGGCGACTCGCCCATCACCGGGCACGGGCTGTACGTGGACCAGACCGGCGGCGCCGGGGCCGCGGCGGCGGCGACGGGAACGGGGGAACTCGTGATGGGTGTCTGCGGCTCATTCCTTGCAGTCGAACTGATGCGCTCGGGGCGCACGCCCGCCGAGGCGATCGCCGAGGTGCTGCGCCGGGTGATTCAGAGGTTCAGGCTCGGGACGGATCACCAGGTCGCCCTCATCGCGATGAACACGGGCGGCGCCTGGGCCAGCGGCGCGCTGCGCCCGGGCTTCAACCACACGATCAGCGACGAGGGAGGGACGCGCGTCGAGCCGGCCCTGGCGGTGATGATGCGGTCCGCCGAGCCGAAGTCCCCGACAACCGCGGCGTGATTCGCCGCCTGGGGCGAGGGCGCGGGCTCAGCCGACGATATCGGGGAGGGCTTCCAAGTCGCGAGTGAGAACGCGTGGACCATCGGCGGTGATGAGCACGTCGTGCTCGTAGTGAACGCTCAGCGAGCCGTCGGCGATGTACACCGGCCACTCCTTCGGCCGGCTGGTGGTGGAGCTGGTGCCGACTGCGATCATCGGCTCGACGGCCAGCAGCGTGCCGGGCTCGCACTCGAGGGTGGAGTCGGGCCACTCGTAGTGGTGGTTGGGAACGATGTTGGAGATGAACGGCGGCGCGTGGAGCTTCCGCCCATAGCCGTGCCCGCCCAGGCCGCGGACAAGGTGGAAGCCGAAGCCGCCGCGCTCGGGCGAGTCCTCGACGATGTGCTGCACCGTCTGCGCCCAGGCGAGGTAGGTGTTCCCGGGGCGGAACTGCTCGACGCCTTCCTTGAGCGCGAGCTTGCCGCAGTCGGTTAGGCGCTTGACCTCCGGCGACATTTCCTTGAAAACGTAGGTCCACGCGGCGTCGCCGACCCAGCCGCGGTGGAAGACGCCGACGTCGATCTTCAGCACGTCACCGGGCTTCATCGGGTGCGGGTAGTAGCCAGCCGTGCCGTGAACGACGCAGTCGTTGACGGAGAGGCAGGCGTATGAGGGGAACGGGTTGGAACGGCCCACCCTGTAGTGGAGGAAGCAGGAGCGGCAACCGAGCTCCTCAAGGGTGGCCGCGACGAACTGGTCGATCTGCGGCAGCTTCATCCCCACCCGCAGCCACTCGGCCAGCCGCTGATGTGTCTTGACGACGCAGTGGGCCGCGGCCTCGGCGGCGTCGGCGTCGGCCTGTGAACTGATCGAGGGGCGGGGCATGGCGGGGATGGTAGGGAACGCTTAACAAAAGGGCATTCGGGCTCGGATGGGAATCCTGGCTCGAGCTCCGCGGGGCTTGGCACCGGGGCGCCCCTGTTGTCGTACGATGCGGGCGCATGGCAAGCCACTCTTTGAACACCGTCCGGTCGCAACGCATCCTGGCCCTGCCGCCTTTCCTGTTCGACGAGATCGACCGCAAGAAGCGGGAGAGGATCGCGGCGGGCGCCGACGTGATCAACCTCGGCGTGGGGGATCCGGACAAGCCGACTCCGGCATTCATCGTCGAGGAGATGAACCGGGCGATGCGCGAACCCGTGCACCAGCAGTACCCGGCGGTCGGGGGCGGGCTCAAGGTCTTCAGGGAGGCGGCGGCCAGGTTCATGTGGGAGCGATTCGGTGTGCGGGTGGATCCGACGCGGCACGTCCTGACCCTGCTCGGGAGCAAGGACGGCATTGCGCACCTTCCGTGGGCGGTGACGAATCCCGGGGACGGCGTGATCGTGCCGGACCCGGCGTACCCGGTGTACCAGATCGGGTCGGCGCTGGCGGAGTGCCGCATCGTGAAGGCGCCGGTGAAGCGGGAGACGGGATGGAAGCCGGTGTTCAACGGGAACGGGATCGAGGGCGTCGGGAAGGACGATCTCAAGGGGGTGCGACTCTTGTGGGCGAACTATCCGAGTAACCCGACGGCGGCATCGGCCAACGTGGGCTTCTACGAGACGGTGATCGAGTTCTGTGAGCGGGCCGGGAGAGACTTGGCGGGGCGGGCGATCATCGCGGCCTCCGACTTGGCGTACTCGGAACTCTACATGAACGGGGCGACGTCGAAGCCGGTGAGCCTGTGGCAGGCGGGGGGCGCTTCGATCGAGAAGACGCTGGCGGTGGAGTTCCACTCGCTGAGCAAGACGTTCAACATGACGGGCTGGCGCATCGGGTTCGCGGTGGGGCACGAGGAGGTGGTCGCGTCGCTGCAGGCCATCAAGAGCAACGTCGACTCGGGGACATTCAACGCTATCCAGGTGGCCGGCGCGGCGGCGCTCGACCGGTTCAATGGCCAGGAGGTCGAGGGGATGAGGTCGCTGTACCGGGAACGCCGGGACGCGCTGGTGCCGGGGCTGCGGGCGATCGGGTGCGAGGTGGATGCGCCGGATGCGGGGTTCTTCGTCTGGGCGCGGACGCCCCTTGGGAAGGACGGTCGGGCGATCGACTCGATGAAGTTCGGCGCCAAGTGTCTCGAGGAGGCGGACGTGGTGGTGGTGCCGGGAGCAGGGTTCAGCGAGACGGCGAGGACCTGGTTCAGGGTGGCGCTGACGGTGGAAGCGGAGCGGATGAAGGAGGCCTGCGCAAGAATGAGGAGGGTGGGGTGGTAAGGCGCGATCGACAAGCTCGTGACCGCCGCAGGCGCGGACAACGTACGATCAGTATTCGTTTGGTATGGGTATGGGAGGGGAACGCCTCGACAACTCTACTGTCCGATGGGGTTAAGGGACGCCGTGTGATCTTGGTCGCGGGTGAGACGCCTCCGGATCGTCTCAAGCTGGACGGCTGGGTGGTCGCACGTCGTTTGTGAGTCAGAGTATGTGGATGCCAGTGCGCGCTGAGATAGGTGCCGGGAACAGATTTTGGGGGAAATGGCGCGACGGCCGCGAGCGACGCCATGAGCGGTTGTTCGCAGGCCGATCCTCGGAAGAGGAGCCTTGACATAAGTTCGTTTTCTGGTATTTCTGGGGGTTTGGCGAGCAGATTGCGCCGGATCTGGCCGTGGTGCCATGGGGCGGTGCGGCGTGATGGTCGGAAAGCCGGCACCGAATCGCAACTCGGACCGTCGGAAGCGTGGGAATTGAAGGTGGCCGCGGCGGGCACTGGGGCGCGCTGAGGCCCGTGTGGCGGTGCGCCGGTGCTCGGTGCGGTCGGCGATCGGGATGGGAGTTCTCACCATGAGGTCGCTGTTACCTTGCGTGCTGTACGGTGCGCCGCCGTCGTCCGGCGGTCTTCGGGCCCCCCGGCGGTTGCCCGTCGCGCCGGTGACGGCGCATTCAGGACACAAGTGGCCGGCGGTGGCGGGCATGTTGGCGCTGGCTCTGCTTGGAGCCGGCGTGCCCGAGGCGGGCGCGCAGGTCGGCACGCACACCGACACGGCGGGCGGCGGTGCGACCGTTGATGGGACGATCAGCGCGGACGAATACGGTCCGGCCAACACCTACTCGTATGACGGCGGCGGCGCGGGCTTCGGCGGCATCCTGAACGGAGCCGGCCGCCTGTTCATGAACAGCGACGACACGAACCTCTATATCGGCCTCGTCCCGGGGAGCAGCATCGACAGCGGCAACTTCGTGGTGATCTACCTGAACACGCGTGCCGGTGGGTTCGACGATTCGACGATGAGCGACTGCGCCGACCCCGGGCGTTGTGCGGTCAGCAACCTCGGATCGGCGGGCGATGACGGCTTCCCGTTCGCCGCCGACTTCGCGGTATCGATCAGCGAGTTCGGGTGTTTCCTGTACGAGCTCTCCAGCGGGTCGCACCCGTTCATCCCGCTGGCATCGACATCGGGGTGCGGCACGCCGGGAGGCCAGGCCCGGGAGCTCGCCGTGCCGCTGTCGGCGATCGTGGCGTCGGGCGGGAACAGGACGATCGACTTCTTCGGCGCGGTGTGCTCTGGAACGCTGTACAACTCCAACGAGACGATACCACCGATGCCGGCGATCAACGGCGGGGGCAATCCGGGCTTCACGTCCTCGGTGAACTACGACTCGTTCGATCGCTTCGTGACCGAGTGCACGCCTCCCTCCATCACAATGGACCCGACGGGCGGGACGTTCTGCGTCGGGCAGGCGATCGGGCTGAGCGTGACGGCCTCGGGCACCTCGCTCTCGTACCAGTGGCGGCGGGACACGGTCGATCTTGCGGACGGCGGCTCGACCTCCGGCGTGCATACGGCCAGCCTGGCGATCACGTGCACGCTCGGGGACAGCGGTAGCTACGACTGCGTCGTCAGCAACGGGTGCGGGAGCCTGACGAGCAACCCGGCGACCGTAACGGTGGACGGGCCGCCGACGGTCGACGCGGGGGCGGACCAGGCCATCTGCGCGGGCTCGAGCGCGAGCCTGAGCGGCTCGGTCACCGGCGCGACCGGCGTGCTGTGGAGCGGGGGCGCGGGGAACTTCGGCAGCGCGGGCAGCGCGGCGACGACGTACACGCCGGGGGTGGGTGAAACGGGGCCGGTGGTGCTGACCCTGACGGCGAGCGGGGCCTGCGGCTCGACCGCCGATTCGTTGACGGTGACGGTCAACCCGCTTCCGGCGGCGGACGCCGGGCCGGACCAGACGGTGTACGGGGGGTTCCCCCTCCAGCTCACCGGCGGGCCTGGCGGCATGGCGAGCTACTCGTGGACAGGCCCGGGGTTCGTCTCGGCGCAGCGGAGCCCGCTCGTCTCGGGCAGCTTCACGGGCGCCATGGCGGGAACGTACACCTTGACGGTGACGGACGGCAACGGGTGCACGAACAGCGACAGCGTGATCATCATCGCCTTTCCCGGAAGCGCACGGGTCGTGATCAGCCAGATCTATTGCGGCAACAACAGCAGCACCGCGAGCGAGCTTGGGCCCCCCTACGACCGCGACTATGTCGAGCTCTACAACGCCGGGACGGCGCCCGCGAACATGGTGAACTGGTCGGTGCAGGTCGCCGGCGCCACCGGCGGATTCCCCGCGATCGGGGTCACGACGATCAACGGGGTGATCCAGCCCGGGCGGTTCTTCCTCGTCGGTGAGGCCATACTCCCCATCGCGGGCCAGCTCCCGACGATCCCGCCGCCCGATGCCTCCGGCACGACCAACATCACCCCGCAGAACAAGATCGCTCTCGTCAGCAACAACGTGCCCCTTCCGGTCAACAACCCCAGCGGGCCGCCGGTCTTCGATCTCGTCGGGAACGGCCCCGTCGCCGATTGGAACGAGCCCGGGAGCGCCTTCCCGGCTCCCAACTCGGACAACGCCCCGGTCATGCAGGGCGCGGCGGCGGTATTCCGGGTGAACTGCGGCGGCACGGACACCAACAACAACAACGCCGACTGGGTTCGCGGGTTCCCCAGCCCGCGCAACTCGGCGACGCCGGCGAGCGCCGGGCTGACCGGTATCGGTTGGACCTCTCCCAGCGTTGCCAGGCCCGGGGGCACCGTGCGGATCGTCGTCACGCCCGGTTTGTGCGCAGGCGGGCCGCTGCCGGGTGGGACGACCGTGACGGCGGACCTGACGAGCATCGGCGGCGCCGCGTCGCAGAGTCTGTACGACGACGGGACCAACGGTGACGAGCGGGCGGGAGACGGGATCTACTCGTTCCAGGCGACCGTCGGCGCCGTTTCCGCGGGCACGAAGGCCATTCCGGCGAGCTACTCCGGCGGCGGCAACTCGGGCGGGGCGTACGCGACGCTGCTTGTCAACCCGTCCGCGCCGGTCAACGACAACGCCGTCGGCGCCATCGCCCTCGCTCCGGCGATTCCCCGTACCGATTCCTTCGCCGGGGCCACGGTCGAAAGCAATCCCATTGTTGGGATTTCGCCCGGCGCACCCTTCAACGGCATGTCGTTCCGGCGCGGGTTGTGGTATTCGATCGTCGGGAACGGAAACCTGCTGACGGCATCCACTTGTGGATCCGCGACCGCCAGCACGGACATGCTGGTCATGTGCGGCACGCCCGACGGCCTCAGCCTGGTGGGGAGCAACGACCGCACCGGGCCTGTGGTGTGCGGCTCGCAGGCGTCCGTGCAGTGGTGCTCGACGCCCGGCACGTCGTACTACATCTGGGTCTCGCCATTCGCGATCGGGTCAATCACAACCGGCGTCACGGTCACCGTGACCGACGGCGCCCCCTGCTCCAACCCGCCCGCGTGCGGGGTCGCGATGCTCCCCTCCGTCCCGGGCGCTCTCGCCGAGAACGAGCCCGGATTCGGCGTGTCACGGGACGATGGGTGCGACATGGTGCCCAATGCCTCGTCGCCGTCGTTCTTCGACCTCACGCTCAGCGGTCCGCCGGTCGACATCTCCGGCAGCGCCCGCAACTTCGGTGATCACCGCGACACCGATTGGTTCCGGTTCCAGGCGACCTCCGCCGCGACGCTGACGGTGTCGATCACCGCGCAGTTCTCGGCCGTGGTCAGCCTGCAGCAGCTCGGCCCGGCGGGCGGTTGCCCGGCCACGCAGGTGGCCACAGCGGCACCCTCACGTCGGGGCGAGCCGATCGTGCTCAGCGCGCCCGTGACCACGGGCAACTGGTACGCCGTCCGCATCGGCCAGACTGCGGCGGTGACCGGTGGCGTCGCCGTCGGCGCCACCAGCGACAACTACATCGGCACGATCCAGCTCGACACGCCCCCCGCCAACGACGGCTGCGGCGCGGCGGCGGCCCTGACGATGGGCGGCCCCTCGGTCGCCGGCACCACGGTCCTCGCCGTGCCGGACGGGACCTCCTCGTGCGATCCGTTCTCCCGCGACGTGTGGTACTCCGCAACGGTCACCACCGCGCCCACCACCTTGAAGGTGGATACGTGCGGCTCGGCGATCGACACCGCGCTGTCGGTCTTCAGCGTCTGCGGAGGGACGGAGCTGGGGTGCAACGACGACCGCGGCGGCTCGCCGTGCAGCGGGTCGAGCTCGTGCCTGTCGGTCGCGATCAGCTCCAACGGCACGTTTCTGATCCGTGTCTCGGACAGGGGGATCGGGTCGGGCGGCTCGTTCCTCGTGCGCGCCTTCACGCCGCCGCCGAACGATGACTGCGCGACGGCCGTCCCGATCGTCTGCGGCGTCACGCGGTCGGGCACGAACGCCGGCGCCGCGGCCGATGCCGGCCTGCCGGCGTCGTGCGCCGGGCCGATCGGTGGCGGCGCTGCGGACTTCTCCTACACCCCAGGAGTGTGGTACAGCACGAGCGTTGCCAGCCCCATGACCCTCACGGCCGACACGCTGACGTCCCCCGGATCGGGCGCGTTCGACACGAGGCTGCACGTCTTCTCCGGCTCGTGCGGCTCGCTGAGCTGCGTGACGGCGAGCGACGACATCGAGGGCGTCAACGGAGCCTCGAAAGCGGCCTGGCGGGCCGTTCCCGGTGTGGCCTACTTCATCTTCGTCTCGGGCGTCAGCGGGGCCACGGGCAGCTTCGTGCTCACGCTGGAGTGCGACGCGACACCGTCCAACGACCTCTGCCCGGACGCGACCCCCATCTCGGGGAGCAGCGGCTCGGTTTCGGGCACGACGGTCGGCGCTACGGCGGACAACAACACGGCGGCGGGGGCTCTGCCGTCGTGCAGCCGGCTCTACTCGTTCTTCGACGTGTTCTACGCCTACACCCCGTGCAGCACCGGGGACCTCCTGCTCCAGACGTGCGGGAGCTACGACACCATTCTCTCTGTGCACGCTTCGTGCCCGACGCTGAGCGAGAGCAACCAGCTCACTCCGCTCGCCGGCACGTGCAGCGACGACGGCGGGGCCGGGTGCTCGCCGGGCTCTCGCCTGTCGAGCGTGCCCGTGGTGGCGGGGACGACCTACCTGATCCGCGTGGCGGGGGCGGTGGGGGCGGCCGCGGGCGGGTCGTTCACGCTCGCCTGGAGCCTTCCGGACGCCACGCCGCCGACGATCATCTCTTGCGCGCCGAGCTTCGATGTCGTCGCCAGCTCCGCATGCCAGGCGGCGCTGCCGAATCTGACAGGGATGGTCACCGCCAGCGATAACTGCGGCCCTGTGACGATCACGCAGGCGCCGTCGGCGGGGACGCTGGTGGGGGTTGGACCGCACACGGTGCTTCTTACGGTGGAGGACGGTGCGGCCAACACGGCGACGTGCACGGCGGTGATCACGGTGCTCGACCAGACGCCGCCGGCGATCTCGGCAGGGACGATCGGCCCCTGCTACCCGACGGTCGCCGATGCCGAGGCCGCGGCGATCGCGGCGACGACGGCGAGCGATACGTGCGGGCCGGTGACCCTGTCGGCGAGCGCCGCCGGGACGTGCAGCGCGACGATCACGGTCACGGCGCGCGACGGGTCCAACAACTCGGCGAGCGTGACCTTCAGCACGCGGATCGACAACGCTGCGCCGGTGCTGGTCGGTGTTCCGGCGGATGTGACGGTCCAGTGCAACGCCGTGCCCGCCGTGGCGACGGTGACGGCGACCGACGACTGTGATGGCCCGGTGGCGGTGACCTTCTCCGAGTCGAGCACGGCCGGGGTATGCCCGAACTCGTACACGCTGACGCGGACCTGGTCGGCGTCGGATACATGCGGTCACACGGCGACGCAGAGCCAGACGATCGTGGTGCAGGACACCGCGGGGCCGGCGTTCACCTCCTGTGCCTCCGATCTCTCGATCGCGGCCGGCCCGTCGTGCACGGCCGCGGTGCCCGATTTCCTGGGCGAGGTGTCGGCGACGGACGGTTGCCCGGGGGCGGTGACGATCACGCAGTCGCCGGTAGCGGGGACGCTGGTGGGGACGGGCGCGACGATCGTGACGTTCACGGCGCTGGACGCGTGCAACAACGCGATGAGATGCTCGATCACGCTGACGGTGACGGATTCGGCAGCGCCGGTCATCACGTGCCCGCCGGATGCAACGGTGGAGTGCCCGGGGCCGACGGACCCGTCGGCGACAGGGACGGCGACGGCGACCGACGCGTGCGACCCGTCGGTGACTATCGCGCACATCGACACGACGCCGACGGTGGTGACCGCCTTGAGTCCGGGCGACTGGGCGCTCTCGACCACCGACGGCGGCGGCCCGTCCGACACGGCGACGGCCGCGTTCGTCGCCGGCCCGGGGGTGCCGCCGCTGGGGGTTGGGAGTGTGCGGCTGGCGGTGGGCAGCAACGGCGACGGGGCGGCGCAGGCGCGGAGCACGGCCTCCAACGGGGCGCTGCTGTCGAGCATCAGCGATCTGAGCTACCGGACGTACCGGACGGTCGATGGGAGCGGCGGCCAGTCCGTGTACATCATCCTTAACGTGGACCTGGACGGCGACGGCCTGACCGACGACCTGCTGTTCTTCGAGCCGGTGTACCAGGACGGCACGTACAACCCCGCTCTGCCGGCCCAGGGGCCGCCGGTGACCGGCGCCTGGCAGGCGTGGGACGCGCTGGTGGGCGGGTGGTGGTCGCTCAACGGGCTGGCGGGGCTGAACCCGGGGTCGGGTGTCAATGCGCTCTCGGTGTACGCGGCCTCGTTCCCCGGCGCCCGGCTGGCGGCCAGCGCGGCGGGGGCCGTGCGGCTGGTGACGGGTTTCGGGGCCGGGTCGTGGGACAACTTCGACGGAAACGCCGACGCGTTCACGATGGCGGCAGGGGGCCCCGCCGTGGCCGGCGACTTTGACCCCGGCGCCTCCTGCCTGGACGACATCGTCCGCACGTGGACAGCGACGGATGCTTCCGGGAACTCGGCCCGCTGCGTGCAGATGATCAGCGTTGCGGACACTACGCCGCCGATCCTTTCTGGCGTTCCGACCGATTCCACCGCCGAGTGCAGCGCCGTGCCCGCCGCGCCCGCCGTCACGGCCGGCGATGCGTGCGAGGGCGCGCTCGGCGTGACCATGACCGAGAGCACAGCGCCCGGCCCGTGCCCGGGGTCGTACACACTCACACGCACATGGAGCGCGGCGGATTCCTGCGGCAACCCGGCGAGCGCGATGCAGGTGATCACGGTCGTCGATACGACCGCCCCCGTGCCGGTCGCGGGGGCGCTGCCGACGATCACGGGGCAGTGCTCCGCCGCGGTCGGGCCCGCGCCCGAAGCGATGGACGCCTGCGCCGGCCTGGTGACCGGCACGACCTCCGACCCGCTGGCCTATTCCACGCAGGGCACGTTCGTCGTGCACTGGACCTACAACGACGGGTGCGGCAACACCAGCACGCAGACGCAGCTGGTGGTGGTGGACGACACGATCGCGCCCACACCGGACGCTCCGAGCCTGCCGACGGTCACGGGGCAGTGCGCGGCGTCGGTGGTGGGCGCGCCGACGGCGACGGACAACTGCGCCGGAACGATCGTCGGAACCACCTCCGACGCTCTCACGTACAGCACGCAGGGCACGTTCGTCGTGCACTGGAGCTTCGATGACGGCAACGGCAACGTCGGCACGCAGACCCAGACGGTCGTCGTGCACGACACCACCGCGCCGGTGCCCGACGCAGCAACGCTGCCGATGGTGACGGGGGAGTGCTCGGCGACGGTGACGACGGCGCCCACGGCGACCGACAACTGCGTCGGGCCGGTGACGGGGACGACCGCCGACCCGCTCACCTGCAGCACGCAGGGCACGTTCACTGTCCACTGGACGTTCGACGACGGGCACGGGAACACCTCTACGCAAGCTCAGACGGTCGTCGTCCAGGACACGATCGCGCCGGTTCCCGACCTGCCGACGCTGCCCACCGTGACCGGGGAATGCTCGGTGACGGTGACGACGGCGCCCACGGCGACCGACAACTGCGTCGGGCCGGTGACGGGCACGACTATCGACCCGCTCAGTTCCAGCACGCAGGGCTCGTTCACGATCCACTGGACGTTCGACGACGGGCGCGGGAATACGTCGGTGCAGACGCAGACAATCGTTGTTCACGACACGATCGCGCCGTTGCCCGACGCCCCAACGCTGCCGACGGTGACCGGGCAGTGCTCGGCGTCGATCACGACGCCACCGACAGCGACGGATAACTGCGTGGGCGCCGTGACCGGGACGACCTCCGACCCGCTGGTCTACAGCACGCAGGGCACGTTCACGGTGCACTGGGTATTCACCGATGGCCATGGGAACACGTCGGCACAGGAGCAGACGGTCGTTGTTCACGACACGACCGCACCGGTGCCCGACGCCCCGACGCTGCCGACGGTGACCGGACAGTGCTCGGCGTCGATCACGACGCCACCGACGGCGACGGATAACTGCGTGGGCGCCGTGACCGGGACGACCTCCGACCCGCTGGCCTACAGCACGCAGGGCACGTTCACCGTGCACTGGACGTTCGACGACGGCCACGGGAACTCGGCCACGCAGACGCAGACGGTCGTCGTGCATGACACGGTCGCGCCGGTGCCCAGCGCGCCGACGCTTCCCACGGTGACCGGGCAATGCTCGGCCACGGTCGGGGCGCCGCCGACGGCCACCGACAACTGCGCCGGCACGATCACGGGCACGACCGGAGATCCGCTGAGCTACAGCACACAGGGAGCGTTCACGGTCCATTGGACGTTCGACGACGGCCACGGGAACGTGTCTACCCAGGACCAGACCGTCGTCGTGCACGACACGACGCCGCCGGTGGTCGTCTGCCAGGACGTCACGGTGAACTTCACCGGCCTCCCGGTGGTCGTCTCGCCGTCGCAGGTGTTCGTTTCGTCGAGCGATAACTGCTCGACGCCGAGCGTCGTCTCGCTCGTGCCGGATACCTTCACCTGCCAGCAGATCGGCGCGAACACGGTCACGCTCACCGTTGAAGACGCTCAGGGCAACCAGGCCACGTGCACGGCGACCGTGACCGTGGTCGATGCCCGGCCGACCCCGGCGGTCGTCTTCGTCGACGCCTCCTACACCGGTCTTCCGTCGTGCACGCAGGTCGACTGGCCGTACACCGGATCGGGGGCGCACATCATCGGGTACGACGCCTTCGCGACCATCCAGGGGGGCGTGGACGGTGTGGCCGTCGGCGGCACGGTCCTGGTCGCGCCGGGCACCTACCCCGAGAGCGTCGTCGTCAACAAGAGCGGGCTGACGCTCGACGGCGCCCAGGTAGGGGTCGACGCCCGGCTCCCGCGCGGCCCGGCGGAGTCCGTCATCGATTCCTCGCTGGCCGCCGGCACGCTGCAGATTCAGGCCAGCGACGTCACGATCGACGGCTTCATGTTCGCGGCCACGGCCGCGAAGGCCGTCCACGTCACGCTGCCGTCGTCGAACGTCAGCGTTCGCAACAACATCGTCGCGGGCGCATCGGTCGACGGCATCAACCTCTGGCGGGCCTCCTCCGCCGCTGTCGTGCAGAACCTGATCATGAGCGCCGGCACGAGCGGCATCACGGCCGGCGACGACAACTCCACGCCCGATGTCGGCGACGACATTGTCACGACGGCGACCATCCAGCGCAACAGGGTGCTCGAAGCGAGATTCGGCATCGCTGGGTACCAGTCCGGCTCGCTCATCAGCGGCAACGAGGTGGGCGGGTTCTCCGGGTCCGGCCCGGCGTCGGGGATCACCGGCCAGTTCGCCGCGACCAGCATCGCCTCCAACCAGGTCTCCGGCTACAACACCGGGACCGACCAGGCCGGAATCGCGCTGACCGCGTTTGCGAATCGGCCGGCGCCGGCCTCGGTGACGATCGACGGTAACACGCTTTCCTCCTGCTACGCAGGGATCTTTGTCGATGCGTCGGCTGTGTCGGACATCTCAGTGATCAACGGCAACGGCGTCACCGGCTGCGCCGTCGGCGTGGCCATCCTGGGGAGCGTCTCGGTCAGGGACAACGACGCCTCGATCACCGGCAACCTCATCGGGATCCTCGTCTCGGGCCCGACGGCCCGGGCGCTGATCGAGAACAACAACCTCACCGGCAATACCGCCGCGGCCATCCGCGTCGAGGCCGGCGCGGCCGTCGACGCCGGCGATTGCTCGGGCTCCAACGTCAGCGGCCTGGGCACGGGTACCGGGCCCGGCGGCTCCAGCGCCGGTCACAACGACCTCTCCGGTTATGGCTACGACAATATGGCGCCCTGGGCCATCGAGGACCTGAACAGCAGCTCCGACCCGGACCTGTTCGCCCAGAACAACAACTACGGGGCCGCTCCGTCGGACAACATCGAGGACGTCGTCTTCGACGACACCGACGACGGCACGCGCTCGGCCGTGTTCTTCTCGCAGCCGATCACCTGGTACCAGGACCTTGACGGCGACGGGTACGGCAACGCGGCCGTCACGGTCTTCACCGCCTGCCCACCGTCCGGCTACGTCACCAACCCGAGCGACTGCAACGATGCAAACGCGGCCATCCACCCCGGGGCGCCCGAGCTCTGCAACGGCATCGACGACAACTGCGACGGCCAGATCGACGAGGGCGTCACCGCGACGTTCTTCCGCGACGCCGACGGCGACGGGTACGGCTACGCGGAGCTCTCGTTCCACTCGTGCGGCCCACCGCCCGGCTACGTCACCAACGCTCGCGACTGCTACGACGCCAACCCCGCCCTCCACCCCGGGGCGCCCGAGGTGTGCAACGGCATCGACG
>JBGPJM010000038.1:0-27859 GCA_041485385.1 Phycisphaerae bacterium
TGGCGCGGGTGATCGCCTGGCGGATCCACCAGGTGGCGTAGGTGGAGAACTTGTAGCCGCGTTTGTACTCGTATTTGTCGACGGCGCGCATGAGGCCGGTGTTGCCCTCCTGGATGACGTCGAGGAAGGGGAGGCCGCGGTTGCGGTACTTTTTGGCGATGGAGACGACGAGGCGGAGGTTTCCGCCGGAGAGGTCGCGTTTGGCCTGCTCGTACTCCCAGAAGACGGTGTCGAGGCCCTTGACGCGGCGGGCGAGCTCGTGGGGCTCCTCGAGGACCAGGGCGCGGAGGCCGCCGAGCTCCTCGGCCATGACGGCGGCGTCCTCCTGGTCGAAGCGCTTGGGGAAGCGGTCGGCCTTGGTGATCTGGAGGTCGAGGTCGGTCATCTTCTTGGAGATGCTGCGGAGCTTGCGCATGAGCGGGATGATCTTGCCGGTGCGGAGGCTGAGCTCCTCGGTGAGGGCGGCCATTTTGCGGCGGCGGGTGGCCATGCGCTCGGAGATCTCGGTGCGGGCCTCGTCGTCGCCGCCCTTGCCGATGCGGTCGAGCTCCTCCCAGTCGGCGCGGTTGAGGGCGAGGAGCTTGTCGAGCGTCCTGAGGTTGTAGGGGATCCGCCGGGTGATCTTCTCCTTGGCGTTGGCCTCGGCGGTGGAGACGCGCATGGTCCGATCGAACGGGAGGTCGCCGGTGTGCACGTGGCGGAGCATCTCCGCCGCCTGGGTGACGACGTAGTCGCTCTCGAGGCAGCGGCGGCGGAAGATCATCCGCGTGGTCTCGATCTTCTTGGCGAGGCGGATCTCTTCCTCGCGGGTGAGCAGGGGGATGGTGCCCATCTGCGTGAGGTACATGCGGACGGGGTCGTCGATGCGCTTGCCCGCGCCCTCGCTCGCCAGCGCCTCGGCCAGGTCGCGGTGCAGGGTCGCGACCTCGGGGTCTTCGGTCGACGGCTCGCCGTCGCCCTCGGCCTCGCCGAGCAGGGCCGCCAGGTCCGGCGCCGTCCAGGTCCGGGGCGTGGGGCGCTCACCGCCGGGGACGCTCATGGCGCGAAGGGGTTTGATGAACCCCGACTGGCCGTTCTTGCCGGGCGCGCCGTTCCCGGTTCCCGCGGGCTCGTCGGGCCTGGTGCCGCGCTTCTTGTGCTCGCGGAAGCAGCGGGCGGCGTACTCCAGCTCGTCGATCAGTTCGATGGATTCCTGGTCGAGGGTGACGAGGAGCTCGTCGAGCCGCTCGGGGTCGACCATCTCGTCGGGGAGCGTGTTGTTGAGCTCCTCGTAGCTGAGCCAGCCGCGATCGCGGCTCACCTTGATCAGGTCCGCCATCACGGGGTGAAGGTCGTTTGTCACGGATGCCTCCTCTGGATTCCCCCGGCCGCCTGCCTCGGCCAACCCAGGGGTCCTACCTCTATTCAAGTGTGCCTGCGCTCTGTGCCTGCCGCCAACCTTCCGCAAGATCCCCCGCGTCCCCGGATGCCCGGGCTTCCCGCTAGCCCGTCAGGGGCCTGGGCACGGCGGCGGGGTCGTCGCCGAGCCGGCGGCGGAGCGACCGCAGCCGCTCGAGTGTCGCCCACTCGGGCTCGTCGTTGACCGACCAGCCGTCCTCGCCGGCGCCCCCCTCCCCGCCCCCCTCCCCGGACTCGGCGGGCGGCGCGGCGTGCCGCGGCTCGGAGAGCTCCCGGCGCAGCGATGCCAGACGATCGCGCCAATGGGCGGCGACCCGGTCGGGCTTTGCTTCGGTCAGCCGCTCGACTTCCGCGGCCAGACCCGTCGCCAGACGCTGCGAGGCCGGATCTTCCAGGGCGACGAGGACCTCGCGGAGACCGGGCGTGCCGCCGTCCTGGAGCACCCTGGCGGCCGCGGCGGCGACGGTTCCGGAGAGCGGGCTCGATTCCGCGCATCGGTCGGCCAGCCACGCGGCGCCCTCGTCCAGCGAGAGGAGCAGCGAGGGCTCGCACAGCACACAGGCCAAGAGGTGCTCGGGCGTGCCGAGCGTCGGCCGGGCGGTTTCGGCGGCGGGTCCGCTCCCAGCGGGGCCTGTCGCCCGGGCGCGGCGCTGCGCCGCCCTGCGTGAGATGTTGTCGGCGATCGCCTCCCACGCCACGCCGGTGATCGAGGCGAGCCGCTTGACGATGAGCTGGTAGCGCATCTCGCCGTCGACAGGCTTGAGGCCAAGGTCGACGAGGCGGGCGAGGAACTCGTCGACGAGGCGGGTCTGCGCCGAGAGGCCCTGCCCTTCGAGGGAGGCGCGGACGCGCCGGAAGAGGACCGTCATCGGGTCGGCCGCACGCTGGATGATCTGCTGGAGGACGGCGGCGCCGCCCTCGCGCTTGAGGAGCTCGTCGGGGTCTTTGGCGTCGGTCGCGCCGGCGAGCATGGCGATCTTCAGGTCGATCGGAACGGCAAAGAAGACCTCGACCGCGCGGTCGGCGGCGCGCCGGCCGGCCTCGTCGCCGTCGAAGAGGAGGACGACGGTGTCGCACAGGCGCCGGAGGACGCGGGCGTTGCCGGGAGTGAGGGCCGTGCCCAGGGTCGCCACCGCGTTCTTCACGCCGGCCTGGTGGCAGGCGATCGTGTCCATGTACCCCTCGGTGACGATGGCGAGGCGGGTCCGCCGGATCTCCTGCGCTGCCTGGTGAAGGCCGTAGAGCGTGGTGGACTTGTCGAAGACGGCGGACTCCGGCGAGTTGATGTACTTGGGCTCGTCCTCGTCGTTGAGGCGCCGGCCGCCGTAGCCGATGACGCGCCCGATCTGGTCGTGGATCGGGAAAACGAGGCGGTTCCGCAGGGCGTCGTAGAGGCCGGAGCCGCCCTCCCTGGCCTTGAGCAGCCCGCCGTTTACGAAGGGACCGACGGGGAGCTGCTTGTGGGCGATGGTCAGGGCGAGGCCGTCCCATTTCTCGGGCGCGGCCCCGAGCCCGAACTGCTCGACCATCTCGGGGGAGATCGCTCGGCGCTCGATGACGTCTCTGGCCGCGCGACCGTGCTCGGGGTGACGCAGGATGGCGCGGTAGAAGTCGAAGGCGGTGAGGTTGGCGCTGAGCAGCTCACAGCGCTCGTTGCCCGCGGTTTCTTCTGCGTCCCCGGAGGCCTCGGCCCCACTGCGCCCGGCCGGTCGCCAGGGTGTGAGCTTGACGCCGCCGCGCTGGGCAAGGTACTCCAACGCCTCCCGGAACGCCATCTTGTGGAAGTTCATGACGAAGCTGAGGGCGTTGCCGCCGGCGCCGCAGGAGAAGCAGTGGTAGATCTGCTTGTGGGGGACGACGAACATGGAGGGGGAGTGGTCGTCGTGGAAGGGGCAGAGGCCGACGTACTCGCGCCCCTTGGCCCGCAGGGCGATATGGTCGCCGATGAGGCGGACCAGGTCGGTCGCGTCGAGCACCCGCTGCTTGTCGTCGTTGAGTTGCAACATCATCAGCCAGAGAAAAAGGCCACCGGTCACCCGTCGTCCGTCCGCTCGGCGCGGGCTCACGCCGTGAAGAACGACGCGGCAGATTCCGCGGCGATGGACGCCAGAATTTCTCAACGAATCTGGAGTTTTCTTGCACCGGACGCTGCCCACACCCGCCGCGCTACGGACGGCCCACTTCAAGAGTGAACACGCGCCGGCGAGGTAGCCGCCTTTTCGTCGCTCGGAGAGGTGTTGATCCGAAGGGAACGGTTGGCCGCGAGCGGCCGGGGTCCCTGGATCTGTTAAGTGAGCGACGTGACCACCGATAAGGTAGCACACACCGGCATCGGGTCAAATCCCTACGCGCAAATCCGGGCATCTCTTCCCGGATTGACATTGCTCTCCACCCGCATTCCATCGTTCATGGAGAGGCCCGCGTCGCGGGGTCTCTCGGCTATCCTCCGTGCATATGCGTCGCCGGTATATCTTCGGCGGGCGAGTGCACGGGGTCGGATTCCGAGCCACGGCCAGGAGTGTCGCCGGACGCTTTCCGATCACCGGATGGGTGCGCAACGAGCCCGACGGGTCGGTGATGTTGGAGGTCCAGGGCGAGGCAAGCCAGATCGATGCGTTTGTTGGCGGCTTGCAAGCGGCCATGAAACGGAACATCAGCTTCGTCTCCCAACTCGACCTTGCCGAGCTCGCCGACGAGCGCGGCTTCGCGATCCAGCACTGACCGGGAGGGCTCCCCGCATGCTCATCCTTTTCGACGTCGATGCGACGCTCATTTCCACGTCCGGCGCTGGGATTCGGGCGATGGCCCAGGCGGGGCAGGCGTTGTACGGGACAGGTTTCACCATCGAGGGTGTGGAGTTTGCAGGCCGGCTGGATCCGCTCATCATCACCGACATGCTGCGGGCCAACGGCCGGCCGCTGACACCGGAGGCCTGCCGCGCGTTCCGCGACGGGTACCTGCGGTTCCTGCCCGGCCAGCTTGCCGACCCGGCGTCGAACGCTCGAACGTTGCCGGGCGTGCCGGAAATGCTCGACGTGCTGGAGGCGACCGAAGGGGTCGTCACCGGCCTGCTCACGGGGAACTTCGCCGAGACGGGCTCCCTGAAGCTCCGCGCCTGCGGAATCCAGCCCGGCCGGTTCCACCTGCACGTCTGGGGCGACGAATCGCCAAGCGAGCCGCCGCGGCGGGAGGACCTTCCGGGCGTCGCGATGAACCGGTACGCGGCGCGGCTCGGGCGGCGGGTCGATTCCGGGTCGGTCGTCGTGGTCGGGGACACGCCGCACGATATCCGGTGCGCCCGCGTGCACGGGTGCCGGTCGCTCGCGGTCGCCACCGGCGGGTATTCCTTCGAGCAGCTCAGCACGCTGGACGCGGATCGCGTGGTCCCGGACCTCTCCGACACGGCGGCCATCGCGGGCTGGCTTGTGGGCGAGCACGGCCCGACGGACCGCCGATAGACTCGCCTGTCACCCTCGGAGACTCTGTTCCCATGCCGACCAGCTACCGGGCCCTGTGCGACGACTTCTACATCAACCAGCGGGTGAACCTGAAGATGGATCTCCCGATGCGCCGGGACACGGTGCTGGCGATGTTCGACCGCGTGCGCCGGGAGCACCCCTGGATGGACCGCTTCCGTCGATACCAGAACGAGCTGGCGCTGGAATGCAGCACGCATCAGCCGTCGCAGCAGTGGCTGGCCCTCCGCAAATCCAGCGTCCGGTCCGGGAGCGTGAACCCGGAGACTCCGGCCGACGCATACCGGCTGCACAGGCTCGTGCTGGAGCTGGCGCCGTATTTCCTGGATATCCCGCCGCTGGACATCGACCACCTCGAGCTGCTGTACGGGTTCGACCTGCTCGCGTCGGGAAACCACGACGCCATTGTCTTCGCGGCGCTCATGGGGAACACGCCGCTGGCGGCACTGGCCGACCTCCGCGGCGGCGTTCCGATCGACTGTCAGCCGCTGATCGGCGTGGGCCTGGATGACTCGTGCGACCTGCAGGCGCACTTCGAGGTGAAGACCCGGACGTCGGCCCGCCAGGTTTCGACGGGGGAGTTCCGCGAGGAGCCCCTGAGCGTCTACCTGACGATCCGCAAGTACGGTCCGGTCACGGAGATCAAGGATCTTCCGGGCGTGATGTCGATGCTCATGGAGCAGGGCGAGGAACTCCTGGCGTCGCGCGTCGTGCCGAACCTGCTGGTGCCGATCCGTGAGGCCATCGCCTCGGGGAACGTGTAGCGTCCCCGCAAGAGGTCGATCCCGATGCCCGCCGCGCCCATTCAACTTCACGCCCTGGTTCTCTCGCAGATCTCGCCGCCGCGGCAGTGGACGCTGCAGGACTCGATCAACCTGGTCATCCTGATCGCGCTGATCATCGTCGGCCTCCTGATCCTGGGCGTGGTCCTGATCACGGCCCGGCGGCGGCTGCTCTCCAAGGATGTTCAGACCGTCATGGGGTCGGCGGGGTCGCTGCTGGACGAGCTGCGCCGGATGCGCAACCGGGGCCAGATCACCGCCGAGGAGTACGACGCCGCGCGCCTGGCGGCGACGTCGCGCGTCGCGGGCGGGAAGCCCGGGCCGCCGGGGACGGAAAGGCAGGCGCCGACGGGCGCGAAGGTTGCGCCCCGCTCGCCCGCCGCGGGCGAGGTGGTCGCCCCCCCCGGTTTCGATCTGACGGGTGCGCCGCTGCCCAAGCGCCCCGGCGCCGATTCTCCAGCCTGAATAACCCGCAATGGACCGCGCAGAAACTCCTGAATCCGCTTTGCGGCCGAGCGTCCGTGTGTACACTCTGGCGGCGTTCGACCGGTGCGGGGCGACGCCGCCCAAGCACCTTCTGCCCTGTCCCGAGTAGAGCCTCGGACGCGGCACGCCGATAGACTTCCCTGTCCACGATCAATCACCGTCCGGATTACCGGACCCTGTGAGGACTCCATGGCCAAAGGCAAGCAAGACGGCTCCGATGGTTCGTACGGGCCCGGCTCCCCGGGGGCCGGCGGGGCCGGGGGCGCGGGCGGTGCCGGCGGCGGGGGAGGGTTCCGCGGCCGGAAGGTGACGACGTGCTCGTTCTGCGGGAAGACCAGCCGCGAAGTCGGCCCGATGGTCGAAGGTCCCAGCGACGTCTACATCTGCTCCAACTGCACGGACCTGTGCCAGAACATCTTCAAGCAGGAGAAACGGCGTGTCAGCTCGTCGGGCGCGCTGTTCACGGAGGTTCCGTCGCCGCGGTTCCTGAAGGAGTTTCTGGACCAGTACGTCATCGGCCAGGAGATGGCCAAGAAGGCGCTCTCGGTCGCGGTGCACAGCCACTACAAGCGTCTGCTGCACTCGGAGAAGGAAGAATCCGAAGTCGAGCTGGACAAGTCCAACATCCTCATGCTGGGGCCGACCGGCTCGGGGAAGACACTGCTGGCCAGGACGCTGGCGCGGATCCTCAACGTGCCGTTCGCCATCGGCGACGCGACGACGCTGACCGAGGCGGGCTACGTGGGCGAGGACGTGGAGAACCTGCTGCTGAAGCTGCTGCAGGCGGCCGACTACGACCTGGAGGCGGCCCAGCGCGGCATCATCTACATCGACGAGATCGACAAGATCGGGAAGACGTCCAACAACGTCTCGATCACGCGGGACGTCTCCGGCGAGGGCGTGCAGCAGTCGCTCCTGAAGATGCTGGAGGGCACGATCTCCAACGTCCCCCCGCAGGGCGGGCGCAAGCACCCCGAGCAGCAGTACATCCAGATGGACACCACGCACATCCTATTCATCTGCGGCGGGACGTTCGTCGGCCTCGAGGACATCATCCGCCGGCGCCTGGGCAAGAAGCGCATCGGGTTCTCGGCGGACCGCGACACGCGGACGCTCGACCAGGAGCGGTCGGAGATCCTGTCGCAGGTCACGCCCGAGGACGTGCTCGATTTCGGAATGATCCCCGAGCTCATCGGGCGTCTGCCGGTGATCACGCCGCTCATGCCGCTGGGGCTGGAGGCACTGGTGAGCATCCTCACCGAGCCCAAGAACGCGCTGATCAGGCAGTACCAGCACATGTTCGCGCTGGAGAGCGCCAAGCTGACGTTCACCCCGCGGGCCCTGCGAGCAATCGCCGAGAAGGCGCTCAAGCGGGCCACCTGGGCCCGAGCGCTGCGGGCGGTGATCGAGGAGATCATGCTGGGCATGATGTACGACCTGCCGGACATGGACAACACCGGCGCGGAGTACGTCGTGGACGAGACGGACGTCCAGCACCCCCGCCGACTGACGGACATCCGCGTCAAGCGCAAAGAGTCGGCCTGAACGAGGGCCGATCGGTCACCAAGAGTCATGCGGGCTCGCCGTTGGAGGCGGGCCCGTTTCTTCGCGCGGCGGCACTGGCGGCGCGGCGCCCTGCGGCCTCGGGGAGGCCCTACTCGAGTTCGACGCTGGTCTCTCGACCCGCCTCCGCGCGGGCGAGGAGATGGACGCGCATTCCGGTCCGCAGCATCGCCGAGGCGTCACGGGCGTGCTGGATGAACACGTGGCGCACCGGCGGGCGTGCGCCGTCCAGACGCAGACCCCGCGGGGCGATCAGTCCGACGAGCTCGGCGTGCTCGGCCAGCCACGCCGCGGCGATGAGCGCGGAGCGCACCGCCGCGTCGTGCCCGCCGGCTGCGGCCCGCACGAGCAGGTGCGCCCGGCCCGTCGCATCCACCGCCAGGTCCACCTCGCGGGCGAAGGGGCACCGGGCCGCCAGGGCCGTCAGGCTGGGTACGAGGCGAGAGAGCGATTGCTCGGTCTGCAGGGGCGAGTTAGCGGAGGGGGCAGGGTCGGGGATCGGGATCTCCAGCTCGAACGCGGGCTTCGTGGGCGAGGGCTCGGCAACAGGCGCGGCGGGCACGGGGGCCCTCGCGGGCACGCCGGCCTCACGCGGCGCCGAGGGGACCCGAGCGACGGGTGCGCGGCGGATGAGGTCCAGCAGCGCCGGCGCGTCCTGCGAGGCCTTCCCTCGGAAGAGCATCGCCGAAGGGACTCCCGACTCGATCCGTTCCATCCCCTCGCCGACCTCGATGGACCGGCCCAGGAACGCGGCTGCAGCGCCGGAGAGCCTGTCGGCGACCGCCTTGGCCCTCTCGGGAGCGGCCCCCATGATCGCGATTCGCAGCCGTTTGCAGCGGGGCAGGTCCTCGGGCTGGTCGGCGAGCGCCAAGCGCTTGAGCGTGCGGTACGCTGCGACGATCGCGGCCTCGTCGGCGCTGGTGAGCAGTGTGATGACGTCGACCCCCGCGGCCCGCATCAGGCCCGGCTCATCGAACTCATCGACGCGCACTATCCATCGGCGGACGACCGCCGCAGCGAGCTCGAGCGCCGCCTCGACCGCCGGCGCCGGTCCGCGCAGCTCGGCGCGCCTCGCAGGGTCCAGCCCGAGGATCTCGATCGTGACGCCCGTCGATTGCATCCGGGCGAACCCCACCGGGGCGGCGTCGACCTCGGCGGCCCGGCGGACGTATTGGGCCGCCCAGGCCGGGGCCAGCACCGGCAGGTGGCCGAGGATGAGCCCCTCCACAAGCAGCCCTGTGCACCCGGACGGTTGCTCCGCCGGAGCCACCGCGTCGCGGGCCGGGGTGGCGGGCGCCGGGGCGTCCACTACCGGGACCGGTGGGGCGTCGGTGGTGCGGGCCACGCCGGGCGCGGTTGTCTCGTGCACCTCGCCCAGGAAGAGCTCGGTGAGCGCGTCGTAGGGGTCTTCCTGACTCCGGGGCGAGCGCACCCCGTGCGCAACCGGCACTGCAGGCGCCGCGGCGCCCTGCCGCACGTGCGATCCGTTCCTCTTCACCGCCGCACCCTGATTCATGCTCCTCTCCGGACCGTCCCCTCCCCCCCTCTGCCCCGTCGATTGCATGCCCGTCTGCATGCCGGTTACATCGCGACGCCCAGGGGGATGGTGCTCTGCGGCTGGATGCTCCCGGCGTGGTCCGGGCGGACGATGATTTCGCCCGTCGGCTGGTCGTGTCCGGGGCCGGCCTGGGTCCCCACTTGGGCGGGAAGCCCGGCTGCAATCTGTTCCATGACGCCTGCCCGCGGGAGGAGATCCTCCAGCGTGCGACGGGTCGAGATCGGCGTCTGGTTGGCGACCAGCCACTCGGCCAGCAGCCGATAGTCCTCGGCGCCCGTGGAATCGGGCGCGTACTCGATCACCGGCTGGCCGAAGGATGCCGCCTCGCGGAGACGCTGGTCGTAGCGGATCACCTGTCCCATGACCTTGCCTGGGAAGCGACGCTTGAGCTCCTCGAGCAGCTCGCGTGCCAGCACGCTCTCGGGGACGTGCATCGTCGCCAGCATGCGGAAGGGGGGCGCGACTCCCAGCCGCTTGCCCAGCGACTTGATGGTGTTGGCCTGCTTGGTGGCTCCCTGCAGGGAGAAGAAGCCGGTCTCGACCGGGATGATCACCTCGGTGGCGGCGACGAGGGCGTTGAACGTCAACATGCCGATCGCCGGCGAGCAATCCACGAGACAGATGTCGTGCCGATCGCCAAGGCCGGCGAGCACCTTGGCCAGGCGGCTCTCTGGTTGCGACCTGCCGGCCAGCTCACCGCGAGTGGATTCCAGCGCCGCCAGCTTCATCGTGCTGGGCGCCAGGTCCAGGTTCCGGCTGACGCGCCAGAGCAGGCGATCCAAGTCGACCGCGCGCCCGCCGCCGACGGCGGCCATCGCGTCGCCGATCTGCACGTCGATCCGCTGTTCCGGGATCGCCAGGCCGGCGGCGCAGTGCGATTGCGGGTCCACGTCGACCAGCAGCGTCCGGTACCCCATCCCCGCGAAAACCCCCGCGAGGTTGATGGCCGTGGTCGTCTTGCCGCATCCGCCCTTCTGGTTCACGATCGCGATCGTTCGCACGTGCGCTCCTCTATCCTGGAGGACACCACAGTCCCGCCGTCTACCGGAAGAAACTGGCTGAACACCCCGGTCGGTTATCGGGTGGGGGCGTTCAAACTCTTGAAGCGCACGCCCGACGCGTGCCCAATGCTCTCTTCCCTCGCGCCTACGCCCGGATCGCCTCGATCGCCGCGGTCAGGGCCTGGGACGACGGGGCTTCGACGACGCGGCAATGCCCGTCTCCGGTGGGGACGGCCAGGCGGATACGCCCGCCGCTGGTCTTCTTGTCGTCGAGCATCGCCTCGGCGATCTTCTTCGCCGGCGGCATCCCGGCCGCCTTCACGGGCAGGCCGATCGACGCCAGGAGGCCCGCGACCTCGCGAGCGAGGCCCGCGCGGGCGACACCCAGCCGCTCGGCGCAGGCGATCTCGGCGATCAGCCCCAGCCCGACGGCCTGGCCGTGCTTGAGTCCGGGGGGGCCAGTGGCGCCGTCGGCGTAGACGGCGCGGCAATGCATCGTCTCGATCGCGTGACCCACCGTGTGCCCGGCGTTGAGGGCCATCCGTCCGCGCCCGGTGGCGCCCTGCTCCCGCTCGTCCTCGCCGACGACGGCGGCCTTGATGGCCACGTTCCGGGCGACAAGCTCGACCAGCGCCTCGGAATCGAGCGACATCGCCCGCTGGATGCTCTTCCTGGTCCACTCGAGCAGGCCCGGGTCGCCCCAGTCGGCGCCGATCAGGCCGTGCTTGACGCACTCGGCCATCCCGCTGAGCAGCTCGTCGTGGGGCAGCGACCCCAGCAGGTTCACGTCGCACACCACCAGCGACGGCTGGTGGAAGACGCCGACCATGTTCTTCTTGAGATGGTCGTCGGAGGTGGCGCCGCTGGCGGAGACCTCGAGGTTCACGCCCGTCTTCCCACCGACCGACGCATCGACCATCGCCAGGAGCGTCGTGGGGCACTGCACGACCGGCACGCCCCGCCGGTAAATGGCCGCGGCGAAGCCGGCGATGTCGCACACAACGCCGCCCCCCAGCGCGACGATCGGCTCGCCGCGCTCGTGGCGCGACCGGGCGACGCGCCCAAGGAGCGTCTCGACCGTGGTCAGCGACTTGTCGCGCTCGCTGGGCGTGATGACGGCCCGTGTCACCGCGAATCCGGCGTGTTGCAGCGAGGCGGCGCTCACGTCGAGGGACTCGACCGGGACGCCCGAGTCGGCGACCAGGAACGCCCGCCCGCCTCGCCCGGCCACCTGCGCCAGCCGCGGACCGAGGCCCATGAGCAGCCCGGCGCCGACAACGACGTCGTAGGAGCGCTCGCCCAGCGGCACCCGCACCACGCGCTCAGATTGATTTTCCGGCGTCACCATCCGCGCTGTGTGGCCTGCCTCGATCGGTCCGCTGGTGCGTGACAAGGGGGGTGTCCCACGGGTTGTTGCGCCGAACCTGACCGCGCGGGCCGGCGGCCCGCCGCGCAAGTCTCGACACCACAATCAAGCCGCGCCGAGGCGCATCCTTTCAATCTTGCGCATGAACCGACCGGGAGCCTATCGGCCAGCCCCGGTTTCCTGCATGAAATCTGCACGCGAGCGACGCGGCTATTCCTCCACGTCGGGCTTCCGCCCGTCCCCGCCGACCCGCGAGACCCGACCGAGGCCGGCCATGTCGCGGGAATGGGCGTGGCCCGGGCGCTCCCACTCCAGGCGCGGTGCATCGCCCCAGAGCATCTCCAAGTCGTAATGAGCGCGGGTGTTGGGCTCGAAGATGTGTATCACCACGTCGACGCAGTCCAGCAGAACCCAGGTCGTGCGATCGTCGATGCTGCGCCGGTAGACGGGATAGCCCAGCGTCTCGGCGAGCTCCGCGGCATTGTCGCCGGCCGACCGCATCTGCCGGTCGGAGGTGCCCGAGGCAATCACCAGGTAGTCGGAGACCTGGCTGAGGCCCTGCACGTCCAGCACCACGATCTCGTCGCACTTGTCGTCGGAAAGCATCCGGGCGACCTCGACGGCCAGGCTGCGGGTCGCGGCGGGGTCGGACGTGCTCCGGGACGGAAAGGTCTGGTGGGGCTGATCCTGCGGATGGGCTCGCGGCATGCGGCTGACAATAGGCCCGAAGCGCCCGCACGGCACGTTTGACGGCCGCACGCAGGGGCCAGTACAGTTGGGCCCGGTGCGGGCGGCCCGCCCGCCCGACCCCGGAGACCTCATGCACCTGTTCCTCATCGTGGCGATCGCCTTGGCGCTGGTGGTCGTGGCCGGCATCGCCCAGGGGCGCCACAAGCGGGTGCGGCGCCGCATGGCCCGCCTGGAGGCGACCGCCGGCGAGCAGTTGCTCCTGGTCAAGTCGCTGTACGCCCGGGAGGCCGAGGCGGCTGTCGCGGCCGCCGGGGGCAGGCCCCGGTATCCTGTCGAGTTCCGCTCGCAGTTCGGGGAGGATCTCCTGCTCTGGAACCTCTTCGAGGGCAAGCGGCAGGGGTTCTTCATCGAGGTGGGCGCCTACGACGGGTACACCTACGCCGTGACGTACGCATTCGAGTGCGTCGGGTGGACCGGCCTGCTGGTGGAGCCGATCCCCGAGCGGTACGCGGCGTGCAAGGCCCGGCGGACCGGCAGCCGCGTGGAGCACGCGGCCCTTTCGCGGAAGGGGTCGACGGGGGTTGCGCGGTTTGCGCACATCGTGTCGGAGAAGAAGCACTACGAGGCCAGCTCGTACCTGCCCGGGTCGGTGAGCCAGAAGCGGTTCATGCGTCCGCCCAGGACGCCGACGCAGACCGTGACGGTGCCGCTGAAGACGATGGACGACCTGCTGGCCGGGCACGCCGAGGCCATCGACTTTGTCGTGCTGGACGTGGAGGGCGGTGAGCTGAACCTGCTGGACGGGTTCGACCTGGATCGGTTCCGGCCGCGGGCGATCCTGATCGAGGACCAGGCGATGGGGCGCGACGCGATAGTCGTCGATTCCCTGCGTGGTCGCGGGTACGAGCACGTGACGTGGCTGTCGTACAACAGGCTGATGGTGAGGCGGGACGAGCCGGAGCTCCTGGAGCGTGCAAGGCGGCTGGCCCAGGTCGGTTCGTCTAGCTGACCGGCTTGCGCAGCAGTGCCAAGTGGAAATCCTCGGCCGGCGTCGTGAGCAACTCGGGCCGCGCGGCGCCGGCGAACCAGCCGAGGACCTCAGGGCGGGAGAGCACTTCGATGAGTCCGGCGGCGTCGTAACGCCGTGCGGGTCCGGTGGCGCCGGTGGTGGTGGGGGTGTTGGTGGGGACGGCGGGGCCGGAGCCCGGAACGCCGATGAGCATCCAGCCGCCCGGGGCCACGACGCGCCAGAGTTCCGCGAGGAACCCCTGGTCATCGGCGAGCAGGTGCAGGCAACCCAGGGAGAAGACGGCGTCGAAGCCGCCGTCGGTCTCACCGTGCAGAGCATTGACGTCACCGATCTCGAATGCGACGTTCTGGGGGGCAAAGGGGGCGTAGCGCTTCTGGGCGTACGCGATGGATTCCTGGTCGGGGTTGACGGCGACGACCGCGCCGGAGGGCCCCACCTGGCGGGCCAGCCACGCCGCGCCGTACCCGGTGCCGCAAGAGAGGTCCAGCGCGCGCATGCCCGGGCGGATCATCGTGGCGGCGCGCTGGTACACGGGGAGCAGGAGCGGCCCGACGGCGTCGGCGTAGACGCGATCAGGGGCGCAATGGATCAGCATCTTCGAGCGGTCGGGGAACGTGACACGGAACTCCTTGGACCCCGAGCCCTTGCGCGACAGAGCGCGCCAGAGCAGTTCCGGTGAGGTCTCCTTGTAGTAGAACCCGTCGACCCTGAACGATCGGCGGATGCCCAAGAGCGCCCGAAGGCGGTGGCGGAGCTTCCAGAGACTGCGCGCCGGGCCCGGGGCGGGCATCGGACCCGCCACGGGGTCGAACCGCGCGCCGGATGTCAGCGGAGACGATGGGGGCATAGGCGCGTCCTGCGCGGGGGAAGCGGGGGGCGGGGGGCGCGGAGGGGGGGTGCCTACTCCCTCCCCGCCGCCTCGAAAAGGGTCGGCGCGACCCGGGCCGTCGCGCGCCCCCCCTCCCGGAGGCTCCGTGGCGTGCCGGCGCCGACCCCTCGGATCGGGATCCAGCGCGACGGCTCGAACTGGCTGGTGATCGTGAGCGAGTAATCGGCCCCCTCGTGGAGGGCGGAGACGATCGCGGGCTCGTTGCACTCGCGCGAGAGGTGCAGCAGCACGACGTGCTCGCGGGGCTGGATCCGCCGGATGGCCGCGGCGGCCTGGTGATTGCTCAGATGCCCGCTCCCCCCCATGATCCGCCGCTTGAGAACCTCCGGCCGGCAGGAATCCTGCTGCATCCGCGGGCAGTAGTTGGATTCGATCGCCAGCACGTCGACGCCCGGGGCGTGCTCGCCCCCTCCGGTCGCGGGGCCGACCCCCCCCCCGAAGTGGTCGATGAGCGCGCCGGTCATGTGCCCCAGGTCGGTGGCGAATCCCAGCGAGCCTGCGCCAAGCTCCGGCGGCAGGTCGAAGCGGAACGCCGCGACGCCCAGGGCGTCGTGCGACATCAGCCGGGGATGCACGCCCGCGCCGCTCAGGAGCGTGAGCGGCTCGTCATTGAAGACGTGGGCGAGCTCGATCGGCAACGCAACGTGACCGGCGAACTCCAGGTGCTGCCGATGCAGGCGCAGGCGGACGTGGCCGGGGAGGCCCTTCCGCCACCCGGAGTGGTAGTGATCGGAATCCAGGTGCGTGAGCAGAACATCGTCGATCTGGTGCAAGCCCAGACCCAGCCCCGCGAGCAGGCGAACGGTCCGGTGCGGCGAGAGACCCAAGTCGATCAGGCACGCGCGCCGCAGGCCGTCGCGCCGAAACTGCAGGACCGAGCAGTTCCCCGATGAGCCGCTGGCGAGCACGCAGAGGGCCGCGGACCCCCGCCCGGTGCACACAGCGTCGTCCGTGACGTTCATGGGCAGAGTCTACCGCAAAGCGGGCCCGATGGAAGGGACTGGATCAGGGCGGGGCGCGGAACGACGAGGTGCGGGACGACCGGCGTTCAATCGTCGCCGTCGCCACCGACATCGACCAGCTCCGTTCCCCGCTCACGGGCGTGCAACCACGCCACCATGTTCCGCGGGGGCTTGCCCATTCCTGGGGTGATCCCGCGCTTGCTGCTCGCGATGAACTCCGCGAGCTCTGCCACCGGCGGACAGGCCGCGCCCCGTTCACGCAGGATCGCGATGGCCTCCGCCCGGGGCACCGGCTTGCGCAGCACATCACGGAACGCGTCGCAGACCTGGGTGATGTGCTCCAGCGCCATGCCCGAGCGGCGAAGCCCCACCTTGTTGATCCCGCCGATCCGGTTCCGCTCGTTGACCATGCAGAAGGGCGGCACGTCCAGCGACACCGCGCAGTCCCCCGACATCATCACCAGCCGCCCGATGCGGCAGAACTGGTGGATCACGGCGTTGCCGCCGAGCGTGACGTTGTCGCCGATCACGCCGTGCCCGGCGATGCCCGCGCCGTTCACGAAGGTCACGCCGTTGCCGATCGTGCAGTCGTGGGCGACGTGCGAGTTGACCATCATGAACACCCGGTCGCCGATGCGGGTGGGTACCTGGTCCTTGCTGGCCGCGTGGATCGTGATGTGCTCGCGAAGGATGCAGTCCTGCCCGACGACGACGCCGGCGGTGACCATGCCGGGCTTGAACTTCACGTCCTGTGGCTCGTACCCGAGGCAGGCGAACGGGTAGACGACCGTCCCCGCGCCGATGCTGACCGGGCCGTTGAGGTAGTTGTTCCCCATCAGGCGCACGCCCGCGGCGAGCCTCACGGCGCCCGTAAGGACGCAGTAGGGTCCGATCTGTCCGCCCTCGCCGACCTCCACGTCTGGGGAGAGCGTGGCGGTCGGGTGCACGACGGCGCTGGGATGGATACGGCTCATGTCCCCTATGGTAGATCGTCGCGGCGACGAATCACCACCGATTGCGCCGGGCCCCACGCGGAAAGGCGGGAGCGGTGCGCGGGACTCTGGGTAAGGTTGGGGCGGGAGCGGGTGGGGGGGCGGAGGCGGGGGTTGAAGAGCGCTGCATGGCCGACTTGTTTCGCGTGGTCGATCTGGGGCGGATGCGGTACGACGATGCGTATGCGCTGCAGCGCGAACATGTCGAGGAGGTGCTCGCCGCGCGCGATGCGCACGCCGAACCGGCGACCCCCCCCATCCCCGGCAACGGCCCCGAGGCCGGCCGCGTGCTGCTGGTCGAGCACGATCCCCCGGTCATCACCATCACCCGCCGCCCCGGGGCCCGCGGGCACCTCCTGGCCGCCCCGGAACAGCTCGCAAGGGCCGGGATTGAGGTTGCCGAGACCGACCGGGGAGGCGACGTCACCTACCACGGCCCCGGCCAGCTCGTGGTCTACCCGATCCTGGATCTGAACCTGCTGCGCCTGCGCCTGCATGACTACATGAGGTTGCTCGAGGCCGCCGTCATCGATGCGTGCGACTCATTCGGCGTGCGCGCCTGCCGCGACGCGTGCGCGACGGGAGTGTGGGTGGGCGGCGGTGGAACCGATCTTCCCAGCGGCGCCCAGGATGGAGCGGCAAACGGCCAGTGCAACGGCAGTGGGGGTGATGAGCTCCGGAAGATCTGCGCCATGGGCGTGCGGGTCCGGCGCTGGGTATCGATGCACGGGCTGGCCCTGAACGTCACGACGAACCTCGACCATTTCGGGCTCATCGTCCCGTGCGGCCTGACCGGGCGCCCGGTCACAAGCCTCGAGCGTGAGCTGGGCGTGCGGCTCCCGGCGATGATCCAGGTGAAATCCCGGCTCATGCAGTGCCTGGAATCCCGGCTGCTGGAGCACCTTGCTAGGTCCAGCGAGCCAGCGCCGTCATGAGTGGCGGCGCGCCGGCGGTCCGATGTCGCGTCCTGCGATCACGCTCCGCTACTTCCCCTCCGGCTTCTTCTCCCCTTCCCCGGTCTTCTTCTCGACCTCGCCGATCGACAGCTTCAGGTCCGCCAAGACCTTGTCCGTTATGTCCTGATCGCCGGGGAAGCTGAGGACGGGGCGCCCGAGGAACTGCTCCATCAGTGTCCCGGGGTCCTCGGCGACGATGGTCTCCAATCGGCCGCGGCACGCCACCACGTGCGTGTACCCCTCCTTCTGTGCGATCGTGCCCGCCGACGCCCGGCCTAGCTCGTAGCACTCCACGAACTGCTTGCCCATGAAGACCTGGTACGCGCGCTCCAGCTCGCTCTCGCGCTTGCGGAAGGCCTGGCTCTTCGTCTGGAACTCCCTTGCCGCGACCTGGGCCTTCTCGTCCTTGGGATCGGCATTGACGAGCTGGTTGCGCATGGTCTGCAGCTCGTCGGCCTGGGGCTTGAGCTCCGCTTCGGCCTTGTCGTGCTCGGCCTGGCGGGCCGGGGCGTAGCGGTCGCTCTCAAAGAGCTTCTGCATGGCCTTGTACACGTCGCAGGTGGCGACCTTCGCCGGCGCGGGCTCGGCCCTCGCCGGAGACGCCCCTCCCACCGCCAGCGCCGCGCCCCCCGGCCCGCGATCAACCCACGCGCCGACGCCCAACGCCAGCGCGAGAAACAGCAGTCCGTAGACGACGGTTCGTTCGGTAGTACGCATGTGGTCTCCAGCTTCCCCGCCCCGCACGGGCAACTCTAGCTAGGGGCTCGGCCCGGATACGCCGGGCGCCCGGGCGCATCTCCACCCGGCGGGGCCGTCGCCCTATTGTCTTCGCTCAAGGAGAAATCCATGCGTGACCCCCGCCTGAACAAGCTCGCCGACGTTCTCGTCCGGTACTCCACACGCGTCAAGCCTGGCGACCTGGTCTCCATCGTCTCCGAGCCGGGCGCGATGCCCCTGATCGAGGCCGTCTACGAGGCCGTGATCAAGGCCGGCGGCAACCCGTACTGGATGCCGCGCTCCGAGCAGCTCGACGAGATCCGCCTCACGAATGCCACCGACGAGCAGATCAAGTTCGTCAACCCCATCCTGCTGCACCAGGTCGAGAAGATCGACGTCCACATCGGCTTCTGGGCGGAGGTCAACACCAAGGCCTTCAGCCAGATCGACCCCAAGCGCATGGCGCTGAACCAGTCGGCGCGCAAGCCGATCATGAAACGGTTCATGGAGCGGGCCGCCGACGGCCAGAAGAACAAGCCCGGCGGGCTGCGCTGGTGCGGCACGCTCTACCCCACGCTCGGCTCGGCCCAGGACGCCGAGATGTCGCTGGCGCAGTACTCCGACTTTGTCTTCCGCGCCGGCCTCCTCCACATGCCCGACCCCGTCGCGGCGTGGCAGAAGATCCACGAGCGCCAGGAGCACGTCCGCAACTACCTCCAGACCAAGCACACGCTCCGTTTCAGGGCCCCGCCCGGAGACGGGCACGACGGCACCGACCTCACCGTCGACGTCGACCCCGGGAAGGCGGTGTGGATCAACTGCGCCGGGCACGAGAACTTCCCCGACGGCGAGGTGTTCACCGGCCCGCAGGGCGTGGACGGGCACGTGAACTACACCTTCCCGGCGGTGTACCAGGGGCGCGAGGTGCACGGCGTGCGCCTGGCGTTCAAGGCCGGGCGCGTCGTCGAGGCCTCGGCGAAGAAGAACGAGGAGTTCCTCATCAAGATGCTCGACCAGGACCCGGGGGCGCGGAACCTGGGCGAGATCGCCATCGGCACCAACTACTCCATCACCGACTTCTCCCGCAACACCCTCTTCGACGAGAAGATCGGCGGCACGTTCCACGCGGCCGTCGGCGCCGGCTACCCCGAGTCCGGCAGCACCAACGAGTCCGGCCTGCACTGGGACATGGTGTGCGACCTCCGCAAGGGCGGCATCATCCAGGCCGACGGCGACACGTTCCACATCGACGGGAAGTTCACGCGCGCGGGGTGGCCGGGGAACGAATGACGTGCCGGCGCGGCCCGCGTTCCCTCGTCGATCCTCCGATCATCCGTGCCTGCCCGGCTGCTTCTTCGCTCGCCAGATCATCACGAGCAGCACGCCGATGGCCATCGCGGCTCCGGTCCCCAGCGCGCGGTTGCTGCTGGAGATCCACACCACGATCGGCGTCGCCGCGGAGAGCGACAGGAGCAACATGATCGACAGGGCCCCGATCCATCGCACCGCCGCGCGCCGCCGCTCCGTTCGGCCCGCTCCAATCGCTGCCTCGGCCGTGCGCACGTCCCCGGCGTTGGTCCCCACCATCGCCCGCTGTCGCGCCGAGATTTCCCGGCCGCACTCCGGGCAGTTGCTCTTCATCCTCAACCCGACCAGCGAGTAGCCGCACTTGGGGCACAGCAGGTCGTCCGGGAACGCGCTGTCAGGAGTAACCGTGGGTGGCTGCTCCAGATCGCCCTGCGAAGAACGCAGTTGCTGGAGAATCTCGACCGCTCGCGCCAGCTCGCCCCGCGGTACCGAGACCGAGATCTGGCTCGCCGCGCACCCGTACTGCAAAACCGTCGTGGGCACGCCGAAGATCTGCGCACGGATCCCCTCGTCCCGGAGCGAGCCGGCGAGCATCTCCGCCTCAAGGGGGCTGCCCACGTTCGTCAACGGCACGAGCATGTCGGGATCGTCGCGCATCGGCCGTTCACGAGTTCACGGCGCCCCCGCCGTCCACAGGTAGTACGCGTTTCCCGGGGGCAACCGGCCCGGCCCCAGGTCGATGTTCAGAAGGTTCACCTCGGTCTTTGGTTGGGAATCCAGGCCGCGGGCTTGCGCCTGTTCGAGCGCGTACGCCGTCCGCGGGCGCGGCGAGTCGTTGGTGTGGTACTTCACGAGCTGCGCCAGCCGCAGCCCCGCCAGCGTCTTGGCCCGCTCGAAGGCGTCGCGCACGTCGCCCTCGCGGTCGGCGAGCCCTGCCTTCACTGCCTCCACGCCCGTCACCACGCGTCCGTCGGTAAGTTCGTCCAGCCTCGACCGATCGAGCTCCCGGCGAGCCACGCCCGCCGGCGCACCCCCGGCGCTCCCGCGCCTCTCCACCACCAGCCCCTTGAATCGCCCGTAAAACTCGTCCACCAGGGTCTGGAGCACGGCGTACTGTCCCTCGCGCACCGGTTCCAGCGGGCTGGCCAGGTCCTTGTTCACACCCGACTTCACCGCGCGCGACACGATCCCGATCTTCTTCAGCCCCTCCGAGAAGTTCAGCGTCGGGATGATCACGCCGATCGAAGCCGTGATCGTCGTCGGCTGTGCGATAATCTCGTCCGCCGACAGCGCCAGGTAATACCCCCCGCTGGCCGCGACCTCTCCCAGCGACGCCACCACCGGCTTGTGCGTCTTCTCCGCGAACCGCCGCACCTCGCGGAACATCATGTCCGAGGCGCTCACGCTCCCCCCCGGCGAGTTGATCCGCAGGATCACCGCCTTGACGTCGCCGTCCTTCTCGGCCTTCTCCAGCCGCGCAACCAGCTCGTCCACCGGGTTGGGCCCGCCGCCGAAGAGCCCGCCGCTCTCCTGCGGCCCATCGACGATCAGCCCGCGCACGTCGATCAGCGCGACCTTCGGCGTGGCGCTCTCATCGATCACCGTCGTCTCGCGCAGGCGCTGGTCGGCGGGGCCGAAGTTGAACGTCAGGCTGCTGGGCATGCACCCTCCCAGCAGGCACGCCGCGCCGGCCCAGGCGATCATCACCATGGTCTTCATGGCGTGAGTCTACGGCCGCGGCCCCGCGCAGGTATCTAGACTCGATGCCTTGATGCCTCGTGCCTCGATGCGTTCTTCTATCCTCAACCCTCGCGCCATGACGACGAACACGCCGCAACCCTCTCCAGGCGGCCGGCACATGCCGGTGCTGCTCCACGAGGTCCTCCAGCTCCTGAACCCCCGTCCGGGCGACACCGCCCTGGACTGCACCGCCGGCCTGGGCGGGCACGCCGCGGCCATCGCCGAGCGCCTCGGCCCCACCGGCACGCTCGTGCTCTGCGACCTCGACCCGGCCAACCTCGCCGCCGCCCGCTCGCGCGTCGAATCGCTCCCGAGCCCGCCGCGCGTCGTCGCCCTCCACACCAGCTACTCCGAGGCCCCGCGCCGTCTCGCCGAGCTCGGCCTGGTGGCCGACGTCGTCCTGGCCGACCTGGGCTTCGCCTCCAACCAGCTCGAGGACCCCGCCCGCGGCCTCTCCTTCTCCCACGACGGGCCGCTGGACATGCGACTGGACCCCACCAGCCCGATCACGGCGGCCGAGCTGGTCAACTCCCTCTCGGAACGCGAACTAACAGAGATCATCCGCGAGTTCGGGGAGGAGCGGTACGCCGCGAAGATCGCGGAAAAACTTGTCCGCGAACGAAAGGCCCAGCCGATACAGACCACGGCACGGCTCGCAGACATCGCGCGCCAAGTGGTTGGACCCAAGAGTGGATCCGCGACGATCGACCCCGCAACCCGCACCTTCCAGGCCCTCCGCATCGCCGTGAACGATGAGCTGGGCCGGCTGGGCTCTCTATTGGATTCCATCGCCCGCGCGGCCACGTTCCGCGCGGCGACGGGGACCCCGGGCTCAACCCCGCGCCAGGGCGCACAGACCTGGCTGGCGGCGGGCGCACGCGTCGGGATCATCGCGTTCCACTCGCTGGAGGACCGGCCGGTGAAACAGGCGATCGCTGCCCTCGTGCAACGGGGCCTCGCAGTGGCATTGACGAAGAAACCCATCACGGCCGGCGACGAAGAGATGCGGAGCAATCCGCGCGCCCGCTCGGCCAAACTCCGCGCACTGCGCCTGGCCGGGCCCGGCGCGATTCTCCACAGTGATTGAACGACTCACGCTGCGCTGGTCGGTTCAACAACCGGCCGGTGCATTTGGTATGATGACGGACTCGGCCGCCCCACGGATCGGAGCGGCCACGGAAGGTTCGGGTTCACTCGCCTTCACTGCAAGGACGCTCCCCCGTGACACGCGAACACAAACTCGCCCTGATCGTCGGCTTCGCTCTGGTGCTGGTCGTCGGCATCGCCATCAGCGACCACTTCTCCAAGGCCCGGACCGGCAAGCCGGGAACCAACCTCACCGCCGGCAATCCGGACAGCTTCGGGGCCACCGGTGGCGGCCTCGACAAGCAGATCGGCCCGCCCGAGGCGCCGCAGGTCACGCCCGACCGTGGGACCCTCTCGAAGGCATCGCACGAACCTGATGTGATCACAATCGATCCTCAGTCTGGAAAGGCTGGAATCAGCAGCGCCGATTCGGCACATCGCGGCGCAGACGGCTCGGACAGGATTTCGGACGAGTCCCACGCTCGTGAGCCCAAACCGCTCGCACAACCCGAGCCCATGCCCGCCAAGCCCATCTCCCGCGGCACGCTCCGCAAGTACGACGTCAAGCCCAAGGACACCCTCTACAAGCTGGCACAGAGCTCCTACAACGACGGCAGACTGTGGCAGGAGCTGGCCGAGTACAACAAGGGGCGCATCGGCCCCGACAACTCGCTCCGCCTGGGCACCACACTGCTCATCCCGCCGAAGGATGTTCTTCTTGGCGAGGCCGTCCTCGGGTCGGACAACCCTGGCGAAAAGCCCGCCCCGTCCAAGCCGGGCGCCTCTCCCGGCAGGTTCCCCACCTCCCCGGACATCTCCGAGACGGCGTTCACCAAGGCCGGGAAGCCGGCCAAGAAGTCCGCGACCACGACCTACACGGTCAAGTCCGGCGATCACCTCTCCACCATCGCCCTGCGTCTGCTCGGTTCCGCGAAGCGTGTCCAGGACATCCTTGAGCTGAACTCCGACCAGCTCGACGATGCCGACAGCATCGTCGTGGGCACGAACCTGAAGATCCCCGCCAAGTAAGTCTTCCCCGGGTACAGCCGTGTTCGCCAAGCTCGTCGCGCTCATCCTGTCGCTCGGCCTGATCGCCACCGTCCTGCTGACGGTGCGCCACCAGCGGATCCGCGCCGTGAACGAGATGGCCCAGATCTCCCGGCGCGTCGCCGAGCACGACCGCACGCTCTGGAAGCTGCGCGTCGAGATCGCCTCCCGCGTGACGCCCGACCGCGTGTACGCGATGGCCTCCCGGCTCGGGCACCTCGTCCCGCTCGCCCAGCCCAAATGGCCCACCAGCCAGGACCGCCCCGACCTCGTCGCCGCCGGCCCCCCGCCCTTCGACGACTCCCGCCCCCTTCTCACGACGGCCCCGGATTCCGCCATCCAGCCTGTCTCGATGCCCGGCCAGGAGCCGCGGCCGTGACGGCCCTCCCCTCCGCCCCGGCCGCCGCTCCCCTTCTTCCCGGCCGCCGGATCGTGGCGGTCGCCGCCACCGTCTTCTGCTCGATCGCGCTCCTGCTGGCCGTGCTCCTGGCCCGCGTTGTTCAGCTCCAGGTCGCGCCCGGGGAACAGCTCCTGGCCAGCATGGATCAGCGCGTCACGGTCGTCCCGGAGCCCGGCGTGCGCGGCGACCTGATCGATCGCCGCGGCCGTCCGCTGGCGATCACCTGCTTCGGCCAGCGGGCCTTCCTCGACCCGACCCGGCTCCCCAGGGACCCGATCCCTTCCCTCTCGCAGCTCGCCGACGCCGTCGGCCTGCCGCTGGAGAAGGTCGCCGAACGCGTCATCCCCGCAATCGACAAGAACGAAAAGCTCGCGGCCGACCCCGATGCCCCCCGCGACGAGCACGGCAACCCCAAAGGCCTCGTCCGCTACCTCTCCATCGGCTCTGTCCTCGACGATTCCCGCGCCGGGCTGGTCCGGTCCGCGAAGATCCCCGGTGTCGGCCTCGAGCTCCGCTCGGTCCGCGAGACCCCCGGCGACGACTACGCCGCGTCCATCCTCGGCCTGGTCGGCGTCGACGACGACGGGCTGATGGGCGCCGAGCGATCGCTCAACGACAAGGTCAAGCCCACCAGCGGCGAGATCCGGTACGTCCGCGACTCGCATTCCCGCCCGCTCTGGATGGAGCCCGGCGGGTACATCGCGCCGCGCCGCGGCAACGACATCCGTCTCTCCATCGATCTGGAGCTCCAGCGCATCGCCACCGAAGAGCTGCAGCGCGGCGTGGAAGACGCCGAGGCCGCCGGCGGACGCCTGGTCATGCTGGACCCCATCACCGGCGAGATCCTCGCCATGGTCGACATCATCCGCAGCGTCCCCGACGCCGTGGCTTTCCCCTGGGTCTCGCCGAAGGACAAGACGCCCCTCCGCGCCGACCGGCGCTACCGCACCATCGTCAAGGACGAAGGCCGCGCCGTCCACCCCAGCCTCGGGCGCAACCGCTGCGTCGAGGACGTGTACGAGCCCGGCTCGACGTTCAAACCGTTCATGTGGTCGGTCGTCACCGAGCTGGGCCTGGCCCGCCCGGACGAGGTCATCGACACCGAGAACGGGAAATGGAACCCCTACGGCACCCGCATCCTGAAGGACGTCGCGCCGAATGCCTCCCTGACCTGGCACGACGTGCTGGTCAAGTCCTCCAACATCGGCATGGCGAAGGTCACCAGCCGCATGTCCGCGCCGCAGATGCGCGGCGCCGTCCTGCGGTTCGGCTTCGGCAGCAAGACCAACATCGGCCTCACGGGCGAGTCCCGCGGCTTCGTAACCCCCGCCAGCCGCTGGAGCAAGTTCACGCAGACCTCCGTCGCCATGGGGTACGAGATCGCCGTCACCCCTCTGCAGATGGTCCGGGGCTTCTCGGTTTTCGCCCGCAACGGCGCTCTCGCCGGCACGCTCCCCTCCGTCCATCTCACCGCCGTCGACCCTTCGGATTCCGCCGACCCGATGGCACGTGCCCTGCCGCCGCGGATCGTCCAGATCACGCGCGACACGATGAGGGGTGTCACGGCCAACGTCGACAGCAAGATGATGACGGCCGACCCGCACGCGGGCCCCCCCAAGTACGACTGGTTCGGCAAGTCCGGCACCGCCGAGATCCCGCTGGGCCCGGCGCCCGAGGGCAAGCGCCGCCCCGCCGGCAGCAAGGGGTATTTCCCCGGTCAGTACAACTCCAGCTTCATCGCCGGCGCGCCGGTCGAGAGTCCGCGCCTGGTCGTCGTCGTCGTGATCGACGACCCCGGCCCCCGGCTGGTGCACGCCAACATCTACTACGGCTCGCACGTGGCCGCGCCCGTTGTCCGGCGCGTGCTGGAGCGCGGCCTGACCTACCTCGGCGTCCCGCCGACGGTGCCGGCCGGTTCGCTGGACGAGAAGCAGACCGCGAGCCGCTGACCCCGCCTCGCTCCCCGACATCTCCCGACCCCCTGCCCCCTGTTCTTGGGGTTTTTCGTTTGCTCCGCGGCCCCTCGGCGGTACTATGTCCTTCGAACCGACGCGGAATGTCGGCGTCGATCAGGGAGAGAGAGACAATGCGACATTTCGTTCTTTCCTGCGGCCTGTCCGCGCTCGTGGTGACACCTGCGCTCGTTCTCGCCGGCCCCGGCGTCCCGATCGACGGCCACGTCGATGGCTCCTACGGGCCCGCCCGCGCCGTCCAGACCGTCGGCACCCAGTTCGGCAACTCCAACATCGGCCAGCCCGGATTCGCCAACGGCTCCGAGCTCGACGCCGGCTTCGGCTACGTCTCCGGCGGCATGCTGTTCCTCACTCTGACCGGCAACCTCGAGTCCAACTTCAACAAGCTCGAGATCTTCATCGACTCCGGTGTCGGCGGCCAGAACCGCCTCCGCGGCGACAACGCCGACGTCGATTTCAACGGCCTCAACCGCATGGGCAACGACGGCTCCGGCAACGGCCTCAACTTCGACAACGGCTTCAACGCCGGCTACTACATCACCGCCACCGGCGGCAACACCGGCGACGGCAACTACCACCTGTTCGCCAACTACGCCACGCTCCCCGCGGGCGGCGGCGGCGCGGGCCTCTTCCTCGGCGGCGCCGGCAATACTCCGACCCAGATCATCGGCCCCAACGGCATCATCCTCTCCATCGACAACTCCAACGTCCTGGGCGTCAACAACCTCGGCAGCCCCTTCGACTCCCCGCCCGGCTCGGTCGCCACCGGCCTCGAGCTGGGGATCCCCCTGGCCGCGATCGGCGATCCAACCGGCGACATCCGCGTCTGCGCCTTCATCAACGGCGGCGGGCACGACTTCGCGTCCAACCAGTTCCTCGGCGGGCTGCCCGACGGGTTCGGCAACCTCGGCGAGCCCCGCGGCATCGACCTCCGCCAGATCGCCGGCGACCAGTTCTTCACGATCCCCATCCCCGCCCCCGGCGCGCTGGGTCTGCTCGCCCTCGGCGCACTCGCCGCCACACGGCGCCGGCGAGCCTGAACCCCGAGGGCCTGCGAGCAGCCGTCGAAGAGCGCGTTGAGGAAAATCCCGGCTGTTGATGGCGCCGTCGTCGTTCCAGTCGGCGCGGAAGAGGCGGAACACGTACGCCCGCCCCAGCGGGAACGGTGCGCAGACCGACGCGCAGTCGGCGGCCCCCACGGCGAATGAACGGCCGCCGGGACGCGCGGGATCGTGGATCGACGACAATGAAGAACCGCGTCGCCGTCGCCCTGCCTGCGGCAGTGCCACCAGCAACCCCGCCGTGCTCACGATCTGCCCCAGCGACTTCAACTGCGACGGCCTCGTCAACTCGCAGGATTTCTTCGACTTCCTCGGGGCGTTCTTCGCGGGGCAACCCGCCGCGGACTTCAATCACGACGCACTGGTGAACTCGCAGGACTTCTTTGATTTTCTTGCGGCGTTCTTTTCGGGGTGCTGACGTTGAGCCGAGGGCGAGCCGCTGGAGAGGACGACTCTCTGTGGTTGTGGCTCGCCGGGTCCGTCCGCGGCTAATCGGGGATCGGATGCGGGGCGGCGACCGATGTGCGATCCGGGTCCGGGACGGGAGATGAACAGGTCCGGGCCACCGGAGGCGCAGGATGATCGGTCACAGTCCGTACTTCATTGTGGGGAGTCCTTGACCGCCGGCATTTCTTCCGGAAGGCGCCACGATGAACGCGGTTGGAACCATTCTCGGAGTGTTCAGGACAATCCGTACGGCGGTTCGAGCGGATCGACGGGTCGGCGGCGGGCCCCTGGGGCGAGCGTGGTGCGTCATGTTCGCCGTCCTTGGGCTCCTGACGTTTGCGCCGGCGCCGGCGCGGGCGCAGGCAGTCGAGTGGAATCCACTCCAGCCTTTCCCGCGGGTGAACCACGCGATGGCCTTCGACTCGGCCCGCGGCGTCACCGTGCTCTTTGGGGGCAACGCCAACGGCGGCGACAACAGCGAGACCTGGGAATGGAACGGGGCCGGAGGGGGGACCTGGACCCTGCGAGCGGTCAGCGGCCCCTCTCCACGGGATGGCCATGCGATGGCCTACGACGCGGCACGCGGCGTGACCGTGCTCTTCGGGGGCTTCGGAAACGTTCGAAACGGCGAGACCTGGGAATGGAATGGCACGGCATGGGCCCAGCGGATGGTCAGCGGTCCCTCGCCGCGAACCGGCCACGCGATGGCCTACGACACGGCCCGAGGCGTGACCGTCCTCTTCGGGGGCAACACAGACTCCTTTTACAACGACGAGACGTGGGAATGGGACGGGACCAGTTGGACCCAGCGGCCCGTCGGCGGCCCCTTGGCGCGGTACAACGGCGCGATGGTCTACGACGCCGCCCGCGCCGTGACCGTCCTCTTCGGGGGTTACAACAACGGGCCCAACGGTGAGACCTGGGAATGGAA
>JBGPJM010000039.1:0-27753 GCA_041485385.1 Phycisphaerae bacterium
GGTCAAATGACGTAAGTGCTTGTGGCGCAAGGAGAAGAAAATTTTGAGGTGTGCGCTTTTGCGCGCGCCGGGCGCGCCTGTTCTGCGCGCGCAAGCGCGCTCCACCGTTTAGGGTGGCTGGTTGCCGCGGTGGCCGCGGGTACACCAGGAGCGATGAGGGAGGGAGGAGGCCTGCGCTGGTGCGCTGCCTCTGCGGGCGGGCGGCGGCGTGGGGTGTGACGGTTGTCGGATGTCCGCCCTGGAGACAAGAGGCGGGCATCTTTCGGGGGTTGCGCACCACGCGCTATCACCTCACCACCTCCGGCCGTCGAGTCATCACCGCCATCATCGCCGCCCAGCAAGCCAGCATCTCCAAGCTCGCCGCCGCTTAAGAAAACGTCGCCGCTCGCGAAGAATCTGATGGCTAGCAGTGCAGAGAAGCAGAGGCCGCAATCCAAAGTCGCTTATCCAAGTTCGATCCCCCCGTCTCCCAGTCCCCAAGTCACCCAGTCTCCACCTCAGTGAGCAGTGAGCAGAAGACCGAGCCCCAGTCCTTAGCACTGTACGTTCTGGCCGCGCGGCTGCAAGAGAATCTGCACCAATGTCCCCAATCTAGCGCGCGCAAACAGGACCTACCCCATCCGAGGGATGTCGGATGTGGGATGTCGGATGGCGGATGTGAAGGCTCTTCTCCGCGCCCGCAGCGACTCTGCGAGAGCTCCCCTCTTCTCCCCGTCCCCCCTTCCCCCATCCCGCAGTCTTCCCCTCCCGGGTGCCATCAATCGCCGCCCTCGTTCCCCTCTCCGCGCCTCCCTCACATCTGAGGGGGCTGCGGGCTACGTTCTGCAGAGAACTCGTGACCCACAGCTCCCTGACAGCCGGGTCAAGCATTTGGCGATTCAAGAGCACACCATAATCCAGCTGGACCGGCGAGAGTGGGGGCAGGTTTATGCCCTCCGGTCACAAACGACAGCAACGGGGCGTCCAGGCGGGTGGTTGTGGGTGTCCCGACCGGGCTCCGATCACCCGGTGGCGGAAACCCCCCAATTTCTGTTCGCCGATCTGCCGGGCTCGGGTAAGCTAGCTAGAGGAAGCAATTTGATAAGGATTCTTGCCGCCGGGGGCTAGCGACCTGCGAATCTTGCGTTCCTGCACTTGGGCATGAGTCTCATGGACGACCCGAGCCCATGCTGTTTCTTTTCCTCGCCCGCGTAATCTGAAATCTGTCGTGACCGGGCGCTTGCACCAGAAAGGGCGCGTTATGCCAACTGCCAAGTTCCGCTCCGAGACATCCACAGCGTTGCCGTGCCGTGCGGGCACCCGCAGGTCGGTCGGCGGGCACCGAATGCGGCGGTCGCTCCTCCTCCTCTCGGTCGGCGGCGTTCTCGGGCTGGCCCAGGCCGCCGCCGCCCAGTCGCAGGTCACCGCCAACTGGCTGAACCCGGTTAACGGCAGTTGGGGCAACCCCCCGTTCTGGTCGTCAAACCCGTTCTTCCCGAGCAACAACAACGGCAACCCGAATCACGACACGTACCACGTCGTGATGCCCTCCGGCGCCTACACGCTCTCGCTGGACATCTCCAACGTCATCGTCGACAGCATCGACATGAACGGCGGCACGCTGCTGATCGATCAGCACGCCCTCTCTATCGTCCCCGGCGGCATCATAGACGTCGCGCCCAGCGCCCAGCTCCACCTGTTCTTCGGCACCCTCAACAACGCCACGATCAACCTGGGCACAGGCGGCACCGGGCTCAGGCTGGAGCGCGACGGCAACACGCTGAGCGGGGTCACGATCAACGGCGACGCCACCTTCACCGACAACACGGCCGCGGCGACCATCACCTCAGGGTTGTCCGTCAACGGCACGCTCACATTTCAGAACCGGCTCGGGGGGCTGACGTTTGCCGGGACGGAGACCGTTACCGGCGGGAACTACTTCTTCGACACCGCGCTCAACCCGACCACGCGGTTCATGTCCGCCGGCGCGGGCGCCAACGTCACGTTTGACCCCAACGTCTTCGTGCACGGGCGCGACCTCGAGGTCCACGGGCCGACCGGATTGGGCATGCTCGCCAACCAGGGCCGTATCTCCGCCGATATCGCCGGCCAATCCGTTTCCATCACCGGGCGTTTCACTAACTCGGGAGTCATTGAGGCCATCGGCGGCGGCACGCTCAACCTCCTGGCCGACAGCCTGAGCAGCGCCGGCACGGTCCGGGCCGGCCCGGGCTCGACGCTCAATATCGGTGGCCAGGCGTCCTTCGCCGGCGCCTCGTTCGACACGGCCGCCGGGACCGTCAACCTGCGCGGCACGCTCAACAACGCGGGCAACACCCTCGCGCTGGGCGCCTCGACCGGCTCGTGGAACATAGACGGCGGAACAATCTCCGGCGGCGCCGTCACCACGGCGCCCGGCACCACCCTGAATGCGGGCGCCCCGTCGAACAACCGTCTCCAGGGCGTCAACTTCGACGGGCAGCTCAACGTCGCTTCCTCCGGGCGGATGTTCGTCACCGACGGATCGCTGCACGGCGGCGTTTCGCTCGGCGCGGGCGCCTGTTCGACCTCACGGGCAGCTGGAGCGCGTCCTCCGCGATCACGGCCGACAACGCGACGATCAACCTCGGCGGCACCTCGCAGCTCCTGCCCGGCTTCGCCATCCAGCGGACCGGCGGCTCGGTGAACCTGACCGGCGCTCTGACCAACGCCGCCGGCACGCTCAACCTGGACTCCGCCAGCGGGTCATGGAACATGAACGGCGGTTCGATCACCGGCGGCACGCTCCGCCTGCGCGACGGCGCCACGCTCGTCCCGAACGGCTCGAGCGGCAACCGGCTCGTCTCGATCGCCCTCGACGGCGAGCTGGCGGTCGCGCCCGCCGGAGCGCGCCTTCGCATCACCAGCGGCCTGAGCGCCGGCACGGTGCGCGTCACCGGCGGCGACGCGGCCCTCGTCTTCGACAACACCCAGGCCCTGGCCGATACCCTCATCGCCTTCGAGGGCACGACGGGGACCAACGCCCGCCTCGGCGTCGAGGGGAGCTCGTCCCTCACCATCGGCGCGGGCGCAATCGTTCGGGGCGGTCACGCGACCATCGGCGGCGGCGTCTTCAACACGGGCTCAAGCACCATCCTGAACCAGGGGCTCATCTCGGCGGATATCGCCGGACAGACCCTGACGATCCAGGGCTCCGCCCTTCAGAACCAGGGTCTTCTCCGCGCCATCGGCGGTGGATCGCTCATCGCCAGCACTCTTGCGGGCAATGCCGGGAACATCTCGGTCGACGGCGCCGGCACTTCCATGATCCTCGATGGTTCATACGCGATCAACTCGCCCGTCAGCGTCACCGGCGGCAGCACGCTCCGGCTCAACGGAGCGTGGAGCAACCCCGGCGGCATCAACCTGACCGATTCCACGCTCCTCCTCGGCGGCTCGTTCTCGACCGCGCAGCTCGGGACGATCAACCGCACGAACAGCGTGCTCGGTGTCGCCGGAAGCTGGAACAACACCGGCGGGACCATCACGATCGATCCCACCACCGGCCCCGTGCGCCTCGCGGGCGGGATCATTACCGGCGGCGTGATCAATACCAGCGGCGGTGTCGCCCTCCAGGCGCAGGCGGGGACGTCCAGCACGCTCACCGACGTCACGCTGAACGGCGCCCTCTCCCTCCCCGGCGCAACCGTCACCACCACCAACCTCGCCCTCACCGGCACCGCCGACCTCAGCTCCGGCGCCGTCCTCAATCTCAACGGCTCCTGGTCGAACAACGGCGTCATCAACGTGAACTCGTCCACGCTCAACCTCGGCGGCACCGTCTCCTTCGCGGGCCTCGGGACTATCAACCGCACGGCGGACAGCGCCGTCAACCTCAGCGGGATCCTCAACGCGTCCGGGCAGACCATCACGATCTCGCCCACCAGCCTCCTCACCGGCATCAACGGCGGCACCCTCCGCGTCGGCACGCTAGAGCTTCAGAACAACCCGACGCTGACCATGAACGGCGGGCTCCTGTACCCGTCCGCGCTCATCGGCTCGGGAACCCTCGTCGTCGGCAACCAAGCGCGGATCCAGCTCGACCCCTCCTTCGGACCGGGGACGATCACGATCGATCCGGGGGTCACCATCCGCGGCGGGCTGGCATTCCTCGAGAGCTACAACTTCAACACCGGCGAGACGATTCTCAACCGAGGGACCATCAGGGCCGAGGTCTCGGGTCAAACCATGTACGTCGGTCCGGGGGGAGGCCTCACCAATGAAGGAACCCTCGCGGCCGTCAGCGGCGCCTTGCTCCAGATCGGCCAGAATATCTACAACAACAATCCCCGCACGCCGTGGAGCAGCACCGGCCTCATCGACGCTGCGGGCGGCACCGTCCTGCTCGGCGGCACGATGTCCACCTCCGGCCTCGGAACGATCCACCAATCCTCGGGCGGTCAGGCCGCGCTGGTGGGCGACCTGGACAACGCCGGGGCGTCGCTGAACCTCGGACCCGACCTCAACATCTCCTACTTCGGCGGGCGCGTGCAGGGCGGGACGATCAACATCCCTTTGGGGATGAACCCGTACTTCGCCGGGTGGCTCGCGGGCGTGCAGATCAACGGCGATTTCACCTCCGGCGGCGGCTGGTTCACCGGCGGCCTCGGGCTCTCCGGCACCGCCCACATCCAGGGCCGTCTCAATGCCGACGGCTCCCAGACCGTCTCGGGTGGCACCGCCCTGCTCGAGGGTGGGACGCTGGGCACGGTCGGCGGCGATACGCTCACCCTCGCGCCTGGGACCGTCGTCAGGGGACGGGGCTTCCTCGGTACCAAGGACAGCTCGTCGTTCAATCCTCAGAACTACCTCGTCAACAACGGGCTGATCTCGGCGGACGTGCCGGGGCAGTCCCTGAACATCTCCTCGCAGAACTTCCTCAACAACGGGACGCTGGAGGCCATCAACGGCGCCTCGGTCGGCTTCTTCACCAACTTCGGCCCGGTCAACTGGACCAACGCCGGCATCCTCCGCGTCGCGGGCGGCGCCACCTTCGACCTCGGCGGCGGTGTCACCTGGGCCAACGGCACGCTGGTGAACGATGGTGGCGTCTTCAACATCACCGGCACCTTGAACAACGCCGGTTCAACCTTCGCCATCAACTCCGCCAGCGGCAGCATCAACCTCAGGAGCATCGGCCGGATCAACGGCGGCACCGTGACCACCGCCGATGGTGCCCGGCTTGTCGCCACGGCCGGCAACCCCGTGCTCGCCGGCGTCATCGTCAACGGGGATATCGATGTTATCAGCGCCCCGCTGGGAATTGATACATCCCTCACGCTCGGCGGCTCCATCCGGGCCAGCGGCGCCGGCGCGAGTGTGGGTTTCACCACGCCCACCGGTCTTCTCAGCGGCGGCACGCTCTCCCTCGCCGGGCCCTCCGCCGCGAGCCTGCACCGCCTAACCACCATCGCCGGCGGCACCGCGACGCTCGGGCCGGGAACGGTCGTGCGCGGCGGCAACGCCGCCCTCGCCGACGATACCAACATCGGCGGCAACGCCTTCCGCAATACGCTGATCAACCAGGGGCGCATCTCCGCCGACGTCGCCGGCCAGACCCTCAGCATCCTCCCGGATAACTTCACCAACTCCGGCACCGTCGAGGCGGTCGCTGGCGGTACGCTCAACATCGGCGGCACCGGCGCCGGCAGCCCGACCGATCCGGCCGCGCGCACCTGGTCCAGCACCGGGACCATCCGCGTCGACAACGCCGCGCTCCAGCTCGGCGGGTTCTTTTCTACACCCAGCCTCGCGGGCCTGCAGCGCACCGGCGGCACGGTGCAGATCCTTGGCGCGCTGGACAACTCCGGCTCCGCGATCACCCTCGACGGCACCGGCGAGTCGTGGCTCATGGGTAGCGGCTTTGTGTCGTTCGGCCAGTTCGTCGGCAGCCGCATCATGGGGGGGACGGTCAACCTGCTCAACGGCGCCAACATCGACGCGGGCGTGGGCGGGGGCGGCGGGACCTTCCAGGGTGTGACCCTCAACGGTGATCTCACCTGCAACGGCGGGCTATTGATGCTGGACAACACCACCGTCAACGGCACCGTGACCATCGCCGGCGCCAATGCCGGGCTGCGCGTGGGGGCGGCCGCGCCGGGCCCCGCGACGCTCTCCACCGGCACGTACGTCCTTCAGGGCACCGTGGCGCCCGCGCGGTTTGTCGGCATCACCGGCGACGACCTCACCATCGGGCCCGGCGTGACCATCCGGGGCGGGCAGGGGACGATCACGCGCAGCGGGAGCGGGACGAGCACGCTCCTCAACCAGGGCCTCATCTCGGCCGATGTCGCGGGGCAGCAGATCCGGGTCGACACCATCGGCACGTTCACCAACAGCGGGACGCTGGAGGCGATCAACGGCGGGACGCTGGCCATCGGCGGCGAGATCGTCAACACCGGCGCCATCCGGGCCACCGGCGGCACGGTCGAGCTCTTCGGCCGGTACTCCTCCGACCTTGTCGAGTCCATCCAGCGGTCCAGCGCGACCATCAACCTCGGCGGGTATCTCGAGAACACCGACCGCGTCCTCGATATGGACGGCGCGACCGCGTGGCGGTTCATCAACCGCTTCACGCTCAAGGGCGGCACGGTCAACCTCCCGGCGGGCACCTCGGTGGGCATCGGCGGCGGCATCGCCGCCCTCGACGGCATCACGTTCGACAACGTCGCCTTCAACGGGGACCTCCACACCCTGCCGACCCAGACCCGTGTCGACATCCTGCACAATCTCGCGCTCAACGGCACGTTCTCGCTGGCCGCGCCCTCCTCGACGCTGACGTTCGCCGGCGACCAGACGTTCGCCACCGGGACGATCTTCTTCGACCCCGCCACCGGCACCGGCGAGCGGGTGCTGGCGACGCGCGGGCTGGGCCCCGGGGGGCAGGGGGACACGGTGCTCACGATCGGGCAGGACGCCACGGTCCGCGGGGGCAACGGGCGGATCCGCACCGGCGCGATCGCCGGCGGCAATGAGGGGACCGTGATCAACCAGGGCCTCGTCTCCGCCGATCTTTCCGGCCAGACGATCACCATCGAGTCGCGCCGCTTCGTCAACCAGGGAACGACCCAGGCCATCAACGGCGGCATCCTCACGTTTGAGGGTCCGCCTCCGATCTCGCCGATCGACTGGCCCGTGCTCGACAACGCGGGCAGGCTGAACGTCGGCCCCGGCAGCACGCTGGCCACCGGCATCCTCGTCCACGAGCCGGGCGCCTCGATCGCCCTCCGCCTCGCGGGCGCCGAGTCCTGGGGCGACTACGGGCGGCTCGCGGCCGAGATCATGCAGCTCTCCGGCGATCTCACCGTCGAGCTTGTCGCGCCCTATGAACCCATGTTCGGCGACAGCTTCGATCTGATGGACTTCGCGGTTCTCGAGGGGGAGTTCGTCTCTCTCCGGCTGCCGGAGCTTGGGGGCGATCTCGTCTGGAACACGGGCGCGCTCTACACCACCGGCATCGTCACAGTCGTGCCCGAGCCCGCCACCCTCGCCCTGCTGGGGCTGGGGATCGGCCTGATCTCTCGAAGGAGGCGGTCATGAGTTCTCAACGCACACGAAGCGCGGCGCCGGGGATGCTCCGGGCCATGATGGCGCTCGCGCTCTTCCCGGCGCTGGCCCTCGCAACGCCGCGCGAGACCCAGGTCTTCACCAACGTGATCTCCAACGGTCTGCTCAACAGCTCGGCCAACACCGTCGTCACGCGCACGCTCGCCGGCGGCTACACGCTTGGCCGCCTCGATCTGTCCGGGACACTTACGTCCCTGACAGCCAATACCTGGCTTATCGACTCGCGCCTGCTTGTTACCGCCCCCAACGGCGCAACGATCGTCTTCCAGCCCTTCACCAGCGGGACCACCTACACCTCGCAACCGTTCAGCCGGTCGCTCTTCTTCGCCGGCGTCACGAGCACCACCGGTCAGTGGACGTTCCGGTTCTTCGAGCTGGTCGACAACGGCGGCGTCGCCGTACCCGATGCACGTTGGAACCTCACCATCGTCTTCACGGACGACCCGCCCGTGCCGCCCGCCTCCACCGACCTGGGGACCCTCTCGCCCCCCGGTGTGACGCTAAGCGCTGTTCCGCTCGCGGCCTCTCAGATCCGCTGGTACCGCTTCACCCTCGCCGGACCCATCCGTCCCAGCCTCGGCACCTTCCTCGACGTCGACACGATCGGCTCCATTTTCGGCAGCGGCGCCGATGCCACCAACGACACCGAGGTCGCGCTGTACAACTCCACCGGCGTGCTCATCGCCACCGACGATGATTCCGGCCCCTCCCTCTCCAGCCAGCTCACGTTCGGCTCCGCGGGCAGGCCCGCCAGCGGCGACGGCCTGCCCTACGACGGGCGCGACGGCAGCCTTCCGGCCGGTCAGTACTACCTCGCCGTCGGCGCCTACGACATGGTCGTCGGGCCACTGTACTGGTCCGTTTCCTCGACCAGCTCTCTCAGCGGCACGATCAACCTCCACCTCGGCACAGGTCAGGTCCCCTGCCCGGCCGATTGGAACGGCTCCGGCGTCCTCAACAGCCAGGATTTCTTCGACTTCCTCAACGCCTTCTTCGCTGGGTCCGCTGACTACAACGGCGATAGCCTCACCAACTCGCAGGATTTCTTCGACTTCCTCAACGCGTTCTTCGCGGGTTGCTGAACTCGTCTTCGTCCCTGGGCAGGTGGCGGGACGGCGGGGGCGTAGAGTTTCTTCATGCGCCCGGGTTGTGCGCGGTCCTGTCTCGGCGGCACGCTGCTGGGCCTCTCCGCGGCGTCGCTGGCGCTTCTTGTGTACTCGGGGCGCTGGAGCTCACGCTTCGCATGCCCGGTGATCGCTGCCGCATCGCCCTGGGCTCGGAATACTGCGGCGGCGGCGTCCTTTCCCTCGACGCCATCCGCGACCCCACTGTCACGTTCATGCTCGGCTTCCGCGCCGGCCAGCCCCGCCAGAGATCTTGGGGCCTGGAGTGGCGCCTGGCCCCCATGCGGATCAACCCGGCCATGGTCGATCCCGGCGGGCTGGGGTCGCACGAGCTGCCCGGGGTGGCGTGGATCAACGACGCCAAGGCGGTGCGATCTGGCGCGATGATCTTCTGGCCGGTGCCGGTGCTGCTGGCGATTCCGGGCGTCGTGCTGTGGCGGCGCGGGCGCCGGGCCGCGGCGCGGGCGCGGCGGAATTTCTGCGCTGGTTGCGGGTACGACCTGAGCGCGACGCCCGTGGGGCGGCCGTGCCCGGAGTGCGGGCGGGGACGCTGAGGCTTGCAGGAGGGATCGCGGCGGATGTGGAGGGGCTGAGCCGGGGCCGACGGGCGGCGCGGGTCAGGGCTTCGCGGTGCCGCCGGCGGGCCCGATGGGCGGCAGGAGGCTGGGGGCTTCATTCCATATGTCCGCGATGCACCGCCACTGCCCGTCGGCGTCTTTCCGCCAGATCGAGACGCCCTTGGCATGGATGGTCCGGATCGCTCCGTCGGGGCCGGGCACGTGGTAACGGCTGCGGCCGAACGCGTACGCCAGATCGGCGCCGGCGGCCACCTCCACCCGATCGGTGTCCCATTCGACGCTGAAGCCGGGGATCTGAAAGCTGCTCGAGATGTACGTGCGGATCGCGGTCTTGCCGACGACGGGAGCCTCGCCCGGAGGGAACATGATCGCGTCTTCGGCGACAAAGGACACACTCTTCTCGACATCCCTGCCAAGCGCGGCCCGGCTCCATGCCTGGTCGGAGGCCGCCACGGCCTGTCGCTCCGCGTGAAGATCGGGGCAGCGCATGGAACACGCCGTCAGGAAGGGCAGCATCGCTGACGACGCGGCGAAAACCCGCAAGGCCTTCATCACTGGTTCTCCGCTTCGAGCATGATTCCGGGGTCCGTGCCATGCACGGTACGCGATCTCCCGGATCCGGGTCCGCGGATGACCTGAACGGGCTAGCCTGAGCGGGTGTGTGCGCGGGCGGAGGGCGCGGCGAGCGCCCGCGCACTCCCCCACTCTGGTCACGACGGATGATGCCTTTTTTCCGGCGTGCGCGGTCTGGCTGGTGCGCGCCATGCCCGCGTCGCGCGACGGTATCGTCGCATTCTGCAGGTCCGGCCGCGTTTCCTCTTGACATGCTCGTGATGCTCTCGTACGTTCGACTCTGCGTAATGAGTCGTGCGCCCCACTGGGGCCGCGGGGACGGCGGCGTGTCATGGCGACATCGCGGGTACGGGCGCGGAACACACGTTGATGAACCGCTGGCTGAGGGCCAGAGTCGCGCTTGCCGCGGCGTGCGTCGGGCTCACCGGCTGCGGTGCCGGAGGGAGCGGGAGAGCAGAGGGCCCCGGAACGGGAAGGCGCTCGGACATGCTGCGCATCACGGTCGTGTTTCGGCACGGGTTTGAGGACGAGCCGGTGCTGCTGCGCATCGACGGGAAGACCGTGATGGACAAGGAGCATGTGCGGACGCGCATGCAGATCGACCGCGCCGACGCGGTGGATGTAGAGCTGGAGAAGCCGGGGGCGTCGCACACGTTCGGGGTGGAACTGGGCGGGCGCGGGCGGACGCTGGCGGGGGAGCTGGTTCTCCCCGAACCGGGGACGGTGTTCATCGACCTGGACGGGCACGGCGCGGCGACGGCGATGCGCCTGTCGTACGTCGCCGGCGTGCACGGGGATCTCTGACAAGCATCCGCGGCGACCGCACGGCGGACCGGCGCGAGCCGGACGGTGCGGGCTCCGCACCTATCCGAAGGGAGTTGGTTCCGATGGCTGAGCATATCCTGGTAGGAGTCGACACGGACCTTCTTGAGGACCTCGACGAGTTGACGGAGCCGAAGCCGTTGGTGGATCGGGAGACTCGCGGTGCGGGGGCCGCGCCGGGGATCGCGCCGCTGCCGAGCATCCCGATCCTGCCGGTCCTGGTCACGGTGAGCGGGCGGTACGAGGTGGACCGGCTGATCAGCCTGCCGACGCCGATCCCGGTGCCGTCGCCGATCCCGATCCCGGTGCCGCACCTCCCGGCCGGGTCGCCGCAGTTGCCGACGGTGGAGGAGGAGGGAGAAGGGGCGGCGGCGCTGATCCCGCACCCGCTGCTGCTGCACGAGACGCTGTTCCTGGATGTGGACGGGCGGTACCCGCAGAACACGGCCAGCGGCGACATCCAGCTGCGGCTGACGACCAGCGTGCACTGGATCGCGCGGCTGCGCCGCGTGACGGCCAACCAGTGGCACGGGTCGATCTGGTACAAGGACGGGGCCACGGCGTCGTTCCCGTACACGACGGTGGACATCCGCGTGAACAACGCGCTGTCGCCGGCGACGCGGACGGCGACGGCGACGTTCAGGGGCCCGGGCGTGCCGAGCCGCACGAGTACGCTGCGGTACAGGTCGAGGGCGTTCCGGACGGTGGACTTCGAGATCGACTGCGCCGCGGGGGCGACCCCGGTGCTGCAGATCGACACGCACGCGCACCCGAACCGGCCGCCGACGCTGCCTGCGGAGACGCTGACGGTGCAGAAGGTGTTCGAGAGGGCGGGGTTCACGGTGACGACGTCGTCGGGGGGGAACATCGTGCCGCTGTCCCTGGCGGGGGCCAACGCCAAGTGGAGCGACACGGAGATGCACGACGCGATGCAGGTGTACTGGTCGAAGTTCGCCAACAAGGCGCAGTGGGCGATGTGGGTGTTCATCGCCTCCCTGCACGAGCAAGGGACAAGCCTGGGCGGGATCATGTTCGACGACATCGGGCCCAACCAGCGGCAGGGGACGGCGATGTTCGTGGACTCGTTCATCAAGAACGCGCCCCCGGGTGACCCGTCCCCCGCGGCGTGGGCGGCCCGGATGAAGTTCTGGACGACGTGCCACGAGATGGGGCACTGCTTCAACCTGGCGCACTCGTGGCAGAAGTCGCTGGGGACGCCGTGGATACCGCTGGTCAACGAGCCCGAGGCGCGGAGCTTCATGAACTACCCGTACAACGTGGTCGGGGGCACCTCGGCGTTCTTCGGCGACTTCCAGTACCGGTTCTCCAACGCCGAGCTGCTGTTCATGCGGCACGCGCCCGAGCGGTTCGTGGAGATGGGCAACGCGCTGTGGTTCGACCACCACGGGTTCCAGCAGGCGGAAACCTCGGCGGAGCCGGGGCTGGCGCTGGAGCTGCGGGTGAACCGGCCGAAGCCCTCCTTCGAGCACCTCGAGCCGTGCGTTGTCGAGCTCAAGCTCACGAACATCAGCGCCGAGCCCAAGCTGGTCCGCGACCGGATCCTGAGCGACCAGGCCAACGTGACGCTCATCGTGAAGAAGGACGGGCAGCCCGCCCGGCAGCTGACGCCCTACGCCAGCTACTGCTACAAGCCCCACACGCTGGTGCTGATGCCGGGCGAGTCGGTGTACGAGTCGGCGTACGTCTCCAGCGACCGCAAGGGGTGGCTGATCTCGGAGCCGGGGAACTACACCGTGCAGGCGCTGGTGCGGATCGCCGAAGAGGACATCGTCTCGGTCCCGCTGCGGGTGCGTGTCGAGCCGGCCCGCGGGTTCGACCAGGAGCTGATCGCGCAGGACTACTTCAGCGACCAGGTCGGGCGGGTGATGGCCTTCGACGGGTCCAACGTGCTCGAGGACGGCAACAAGGTACTGCACGACGTGGTAGAGCGCCTGCCGGGGAGCAAGGTGGCGCTGCACGCGCGCGTGGCCCTGGCGTGCGCGCTGGCCGGCACCAGCAAGGTGCTGGAGGTGGGCAACGGCAAGGCGACGGCGCGGGCGAGCGGCGAGGCCAAACCGAAGATCCGGGTGGTGAAGCCCAGCCCCGACAAGGCGCGGGAGCTGTTCGACGCCGCGCTGACCAAGGACTCGAACGTGGCCGCGCAGTCGCTGGGGCACATCGACTTCAACTACTACCTCTGCAAGTTCGCGGAATGGCTGGCGAGCGAGGGCGCCAAGACGGAGGGCGCGGCGGTCCTGGACAAGGGGATCGAGACGCTGACCAAGAGGAAGGTGCTGGACCGCGTGGTCAAGGAGGTCAAGGACCGGCGCGATGCGCTCAAGAAGAAGTAGCGGCGGCGGATGAGCGGGGAGGGGATGTCCCGGAGACACACTGCGGGGTCGGCGCCAACGTGAGTGGTCGGCGCCGGCCCCTTTTTTTGGGGGTGAGGATGGATCTCATGCAGAGACGCGCGGGCTGGGGATTCGAGAGCGCGCAGAAAAACGGCCTCCTTGCTGATTGGGTGCTTTCGCATCACCATTCGCAAGGAGGCCAAGGTCGGAGTCTCGATCTCCGGAGGGAGTTTCCGCGGAACGCGGGGCGATCATGGCCCCGCGTTGCTATCCCGGGCTACTCAGCGCTTCTCCCAGGCGGGGTGGTTGTCCTCGTTGAGGATGACGGTGCGCTTGCCCTTGTTGTCGACCGACTTGGCGAGCCAGAAGGACTTGCCGTTGATGGTGGTGCGGCAGGCCTCGATGGTCACCTGGTCGCCGGCGGCGAAGGGGAAGGTCTGCTTGTCCATGTACCAGGCCGGGCCCAGCAGGATGGTCTGCTGCTCGCCGCCGGGCTTGAGCGTGATGGCCCGGGCGGGCGTAACGCCGCCCTCGAGGGTGACGTCGGTGATCTCGACGACCTTGCCCGAGAGGGTGGTGGCGGAGTTGCGTTCGATGGCGGAGAGGACGCGCCCTTTGGCGGACCAGGCATTCGCGTCGCCGGCCACGGCAACGGTGGCCGGTCTGGCGGGCTCGAAGGCGGGCACGGGGACGTTGTAGGCGTTGTAGACCATGCCGGCGACCGAGCCGCTGCACAACGTGGTGAGGTCGGAGGGTGTCTCGGGGCTGGCGAGAATCATGTCCTTGGTGGCGTCGACGTGCAGGGCGCCGTCGAGCCCGACGGAGGAGACCGACCAGGGAACGAGCCGCTTGGTGTCGGCGATGCCCAGGAAGTTCTGGTTGGGGTCGATCGAGATGAAGGCGACCTGGCCCGACTCGCGGTCGAGGATGATGTCGTTGACGGTGCCGGTCTCGTTGTTCTGAGCGAGAACCTTGGCGCCGCGGAGTGTGCTGAGGAGCATGAACCTCCAGTAGGAGGCGTTGTAGCTGCGCCCATCGACGTCGATGGTGCGGAGGGCCCAGCGGGGCGCACCGTCCTTGTCGCGCAGGTCGAGGGTGCGTTTGTCGGCGCGGATACGGGTGGCGATGAGAAGGTCGTTCTCGCGCGGGGAGGAGTACCCGTCGATCGTGACGTTCTCGCCGCGCATCGGCGGCAGGCCGCTGCCGTTCACGTACCACGACGGGCCGAGGGCGGCCCTGGAGGCCTTGCCGCCCGAGTCGATCGTGACGATCACCTGCTCGCCGTAGTTGCCGACGTGCACGCGTTCGACACTGGTGATCTTCCCTTCGAGGTGGCCGCGCTTCAGGTCGGTCAGTTTCTCGCCGGTGTAGGGGTCGCAGGCCGCCGCGGCGTCCTCGGACATCTTCCGGCGGAGGTCGACGTCCCCGTCCTTGCCGGGCTCGGACATCGAGGGCCAGAGGTCGGCCGAGAACTCGGGGAACTGCTTGAGCTGCTCGGGGGTCGAGGCCAGCAGGAACTGCTCCTTGGTTGGCTCCCAGCGGAACGAGCCGAAGGGAAGGGCGATGGCCCTGCCGCCCAGACCGAGGGTCGTGCCGGTCTTGATGACGATGTACTGGATGCGCCCCGAGCCGCGGTCGAGGATCAGGTCGGAGACGTTCGCGATCTCCTTGCCGTTGTCATCGGCGACCTTACGGTCGCTGAGCCATTTCGAGGATCGGAAGTCGAGACCCGGGCGGAGCTGCGGCGCGGTGGTGGTCTTCCGGGCGTTCGAGTCGGATTGCGCGGTGCACGGCATGGCGGTGCCCGCCGCGAGGACAAGGGCCAGGGCGGAAAGGAGCCTGAAACGGGCGCTGGGATTCATGCGGGGTTCTCCTGATTCGGGTGCGGCGTGAAGGGGCGACGCCGCCCACCCGCGCGGTGCGCGGAGGGCGTGTTCCTAACACTTGGCCTCGGACATTGGGTGGCGGTGAAGACCGGATGAAACCGGCCGTCATACCGGCGGCATCGGCGCCAGCGCCGGGACGGGCGCCCAGGACGGCCTTCCCCCCCGGGAGCTTCGTGTATGGTTCATCGGGCGATGATTCGCGGGCAAGAGAATAATGCGGCAGGGACTGCGCTGTTCATGCTCCGGTCGAAGGTGTGCGCCGAAGCTTGGATGATGAGATCAGGCTATTTCAAAATCCAATTTTGAAATAGCCGGCCTGTGGTCTATCCTTCCTGCGATGATCGAGCGGGATCTCCAGCCCCGGTTCCGGCACGCCGCCAGGTCGTTCCCGGTGGTCACGGTCACCGGGCCGCGCCAGAGCGGCAAGTCGACGCTGTGCCGGGCGCTGCTGCCGGAGCGGCCGTACGCGAACCTGGAGGAGCCGGACACGCGTGCGTTCGCGGCGGACGACCCTCGCGGGTTCCTGGCGCAGTTCCCGGATGGGGCGATCATCGACGAGGTCCAGCGTTGCCCGGAGCTGCCGTCGTACCTCCAGCCGCTGGTGGATGCCGATGCCCGGCCGGGGCGGTGGATCCTGACGGGCTCGCAGAACCTGGGCCTCCTGGCCTCGGTCAGCCAATCGCTGGCGGGGCGGTCGGCGGTGCTGCATCTGCTGCCGCTGGCATGGAGCGAGGTGCTGCGCTTCAAGAAGCACCCGGCATCGCTGGACGAGGCTCTGCTGACAGGCGGCTACCCGCGGATCCTCGACAAGCGGCTGGAGCCGGCCGAGTGGCTCGGGGCGTACGTGGCGACGTACCTCGAGCGTGACGTACGGAACCTGTCGAACATCGGCGACCTGGCGGCGTTCCAGCGGTTTGTCCGGCTCTGCGCCGGGCGGACGGCCCAGCTCCTCAACTTCTCGGCGCTCGCGGCGGACGCGGGCGTCTCGCAGCCGACGGCCAAGGCCTGGCTGTCGATCCTGGAGGCGACCTTCATCGCCTTCCGGCTCCAGCCGTGGCACGGCAACCTCGGCAAGCGGCTCACCAAGGCGCCCAAGCTTCATTTCTACGACACGGGCCTGGTGTGCTGGCTGCTGGGGATCCGCGAAGGGACGCAGCTGAGGAGCCACCCACTGCGCGGGGCGATCTTCGAAACGTGGGTCGTCGCGGAGATCCTGAAGCGCCGCACGAATCGCGGCGAGGCGACCGGCCTGTACTTCTACCGCGATGCGCAGCAGGTCGAGGCGGATGCGCTGATCGAGGCGCCGGGGCGGTTCACGCTGGTCGAGGCGAAGGCCGGGGAAACGGTCACGGACGATCTGTTGGCGGGCGTGCGCCGGGTGGGCGAGGTGCTCGCCGGGCGCGGCAAGGTCGAGTCGCTGGCGGTGATCGGCGGCGGAACAGCGCAGAAACGGGCGGGCGTGACGGTCGTGCCGTGGCAGGGCCTGCATGAGGTTGCGGGGGTATGACGTTCGAGCGGGGCGGTGGGCGCTCGCCTTGTCGGGATCGGAAAACGCCGACGGCTCGGAACGGGTGTCCGAGCCGCGCGGCGTATTTCGGGATAGGGCGAAGGGTCGGCCGGGTGCCGGCGTTCAGCAGCCGTTGAAGAAGCAGGTGAGGAAGTCGAAGAAGTCCTGGCTGTTGGTGACGCCGTTGTGGTTGAAGTCGGCGCTGCCCGCGAAGAAGGCGGTGAGGAAGTCGAAGAAATCCTGGGAGTTGACGCTGCCGTCGCCGTTCCAATCGGCGGGCGCCCCGGCGGCGCAGGAGATCGTCATGACGCCGCTGCCGTGGGCGCCGAGGTAGCCGCCGATGCGGAGGAGGTAGGGCGTGCCGGCGGTGGCGGAGAAGGAAACGCGGGAGCGGGTGCCGTTGCAGGCATCGTCGTTGCAGGCCAGGACGGTGCCGCCGGCGGTGGGGCAGGAGTTGGGATAGACGCCGATCTCGGAGTCGTAGTTGCTGTTGCAGAGGTCAACGGTGACGTTGCCGGTGCAGGAGGCGGTGTAGCGGTACCAGACGTCGCTGGCGATCTGGGGGTCGCTGAAGAAGTTGCACATAGCGGGCTCGGCGGGGCCGTCGGTGGTGGCGCCGTAGTTGCAGAAGCCGGTGGAACCGTTGGAGACGGCGATGGCGGAGGCGCAGGCGTCGTTGCCCGCGGAGAACGAGACGGTGAGGATGTAGTTGCCGTTGGCGATGGACGTGTTGTAATAGGTGACGCGGATGATGCGGGAGGCGCCGGCGGCAACGGGGAGGTCGATGCGGGAATCTCGCATGATGCCCGAGTCGGCGGCGCACCCGCCGGCGTCGTCGCTGCAGCCAACCTGGTTGAAGGTCGTGGCCGGGCAGGCGCGGTGGATGGAGAGGACGGTGTCCATGCCGGTGTCGACGCCGCCGGCGTCGTGGGTGCCGCAGGTGGTGGCGGTGAGGGTGCCGTCGCAGGGGGCAACGAAGCGGTAATAGACATCGCGCCCGAAGGAGGAGGAGCCGCAGGTGGCGTCGCCGTCGTTGGAGGCGCCGCTGACGTTGCCCGTGAAGACGCCGCCGGCGGAGGCGTCGATGGCGCTCGGGCAGTCGTCGTTGGGGGGCGGGGGGCAGGAGAGGGAGACGACGTGGATCTGGCCGGTGCCGGTGATGCCGTGGAAGCCGCCGATGCGGAAATACACCGGGATGCCGGCGGAGAAGACGGGGAAGATGATGGAGGACTGGAGGGCGGCGCAGTCGGGCCCGCTGTCGTCGTTGCAGCGGAAGGCGTTCCCCGGGGCGGTGGGGCAGACGGTCTGGTAGACGGCGAGCTTCGTGTCAAAGGCGCTGCCGCAGAGGCTGACCAGGGTGTTGCCGGTGCACGGGGGAACGTAGCGGAACCAGACGTCGTTGAGCACCTGCTGGTCGCCGGAGCTGTTGCAGAGGGGCTCGAAGAAGGCGTCGGTGGTGGCGCCGATGGTCGAGAAGGGGAGGGTCTGGCCGTTGGCGATCGTGGTGGCGGCGCCGCAGTTGTCGTTGGGGGGCCGGCTGCACGGGTTCTGCGTGAGAATCATCATCGCGCCCCCCTGGAGGCCGGCGTAGCCGGCGACGCGGATGATGAAGCGCTCGCCGGCGGTGGTCGAGAAGCTGATGCGGCTGGAGACGCCGCCCCCGCAGGTGGTGACGTCGTCGTTGCAGGCGGCCTCGCGGGCGACACCCAGGCCGAAGCACGCCTCGCCCCGGTAGGCGATGAGGACCGTGTCGAAGGCGGTCTCGCAGGTATCGATCGTGAGGGTGCCGTTGCACGGGGCGATGTAGCGGTACCAGATGTCGGAGTCGCCGGGGCGGCAGGAGCCGGGCGGGCCGTCGGTGGTGGCGCCGATGTTCTGGATACCCCAGGAGCCCTCCTCGATGGTGGGCGCCCAGATGCACTGGTCGTTGGGGGGCGCGGTGGATATGCCGCTGGTGGTGAGGCAGCCGCGGGAGTTGCGATGGGCCAGGATCTGGGAGACGGTGCGGGCGCCGGAGCACTCGCTGGTGGGGAACTCGAAGCGGTTGGCGTAGGTCAGCAGCCAGTTCATCGTGTAGTTGGGGCCGACGCACTCCGGGCTGCAGTGGCAGGCGCCCCAGAGGTGACCGAGCTCGTGGGCCGCGTCGTCGCAGCTCTCGGAAAGATTGGGAAGGCCGGCGAGGCCGATGCCGGCGTAGGCGTCGGCCAGGTTGCACACCGCGCCGGTGGTGGTGGCCTGGCCGCCGGTGCCGAAGGCGTCGATGAGCAGGGCGAGATCGCGCGGGATGTTGCCGTGGTTGGCGTTCCAGTACTGGCGGAACTGCTCGCGCAGGTTGCCGCCGTAGTTGTACTGCGCGACGGTGTCGATGATCATGGCCGAGACGTCGTGGTGGATGTCCACCTCGCGCTCGAACTGGAGATTCATCGTGGAGATGATCAGGGCCATGCGGTCGGCGGTGACCTGGGTGCTGCCGTAGGCGGCGTAGTACGTCCAGTCGGCCTCGAGGGCGAGCTGGGCGGTGTACAGGACGGCGCCGCGCGGCACCCCACCGCCGCCGCCGCCCGCGCCGTTCCCGCCGATTGCGCCCGGCTCCGCGACGGGTGCGGCGGGCGCATCGATCGTTGTGCAGACGGCGCCTCTGGCAAGGCAGTCGTCGTTGGCGTAGAGGACGTGCAGGCCCTTGGCTCCGGCATCGGGCCCGGCTCGCCCGCCGACGGGCTCGAGCCAGTAGCGTTCTCCCCCCGGCAGGATGGCTGTCACGTACAGCCCGTCGGGCATGACGCCGCCGGCGACGACGCTGCCGGGGAGCTCGAGGATTGTGCCGCGAAGGGTGTTGATCGGGCCGGGGTCGACCTCGAAGAGGCCGTCGGCGCGGCGCTCGTAGAGCCTGAAGTTCCGCGCGAGAACGGGCGCAGGCTGGAGGTCGAGGGTCCATTGGCCCCTGGGACCGGCGACGGCCACCCGCATGGCCCGGGCCGGCGTGGTGTTGACGTCGAGGGTCACGAGGGTGCTCTCCCGGAGGAAGAGGCGGGCGTTGACGGCCTGAAGAACGGGGTCCTGGTTCTGATCCGGCGGGTCGACGGGGTCGGCAACGGCCGCCGCCGCGCCGTAGCCCACGATGCCGATGGAGGCCAGGAAGATCCGGCCGACGGAAGTCCGAAAACAGGGTCGCATGGGGAACTCCTTTTGATCTCGATCCGGGCCGGGCGGCCCGGGAAAATTCGTCCAATCCGTCTATCGCCCTTGCGGCGTGCGAGGGCGCGCTTGATAATGCACCGACCGCTGCACCGTTGGCGCCGCATGGGGCATGGGGCTGGGCTTGGCGGCGCGGTTCGTCGGACACCGGGCCGTGATGTCGTTGAAGGAACGCGACGTCCGTCCTTCCGACCGGCCAAGATTCGATGGAGAAGTTGTGCGACCGAACTGCGATCCCCAACCAGCACCGAATCCGGGGAGCGACCTGACGGTGGCTCTCGAGGCCTTGGCGGCAGGGGAGACCGGGGCGTCGGAGCGGGTGATGTCGCTGGTGTACGCGCGCCTCCGGGCGCTGGCGGACCGGCAGATGCGCCAGGAGCCGGCGGGGCACACGCTGCAACCGACGGCGCTGGTGCACGAGGTGTACCTGAAGCTGATCGACCAGCGGGAGGTGCGGTGGGAGAGCCAGGGGCAGTTCTTCGCGGTGGCGGCGGAGGCGATGCGCCGGATCCTGGTTGATCACGCGCGGACGAAGCACCGTCTGAAGCGCGGCGGGGCGATGGTGCGGGTGCCGCTGGACGAGGCGGGTGGCTCGTCGTCGGGGCCCGGGCTGGACATGGTGGAGCTGGACGAGGCCATGAACCGGCTGGCCAAGGTGGATCCGGTTGGGCGCGGGTAGTGGAGATGCGGTTTTTCGGCGGGATGCCGCTGGAGCAGGTGTGCGCGGTGCTGGGGCTGAGTGAGCGGACCGTCCGCCGTCACTGGGTGTTCGCGAAGGCGTGGCTGTGCCGCGCGCTGTGGCCGGAGCGGCCCGGTCCGGTGGGGGCGGCGGCGGAGGGGGGGCCGTGACCGACTCCGGCGGTCAGGGCATGGAGCGGGTGAGGGAGATCCTGGACCTCGCGCTCGAGCGACCGCTGGGGGAGCGGGCCGCGTACGTGGCGGGGTTGTGCGCCGGGGACGACCGGCTATACAACGAGGCGACGTCGCTGCTGCGGGCGCTGGACCGCGGGGGTGAACTCCTGGAGCCGCCGGCGGGCGTGGCGGAGGGGGAGGGGGGGAGCGGCTCGCCGTTGACGGGGCTGTGTTTCGGGCACTACCGGGTAGGAGAACGGCTCGGAGCGGGCGGGATGGGCGTGGTATACGCGGCCGAGGACACGCGCCTGGGGCGGACCGTCGCGGTCAAGGCGCTCCCCGCGCAGCTGATGGGCGACCCGCACCGGCTGGCGCGGCTGGAACACGAGGCGCGCGTGCTGGCCGCGCTCAGCCATCCCAACATCGGCGCGATCTACGGGATCGAGGAGACCGAGCGGGGGCCGGTGCTGGTGCTGGAGCGCGTCGGTGGGGAGACTCTGGGCGAGCGTCTGTCGCGCGGCCGCATGACGGCGGAGGAGGCGGCGCCGATCGTGCGCCAGGTGCTGATGGCGCTGGAATCGGCGCATGGCGCGGGGATCGTGCACCGGGACATCAAGCCGTCGAACATCATGGTGTCACCGGACGGGGTGGTGAAGGTGCTGGATTTCGGCATCGCCAAGGCGGCGCCGGCGCCCGGCGCGGAGACGGCAACGCTGTCGCAGGGAGCGATCGGGACGGCGGCGTACATGAGCCCGGAGCAGGCCTGCGGCCGGCCGGTGGACCGGCGGAGCGACCTGTGGTCGCTGGGGTGCGTGCTGTACGAGATGCTCGCAGGGCGGAGGGCGTTCGCGGGAGAGACGGCATCGGACACGATCGCGGCAGTGCTACTCGCCAAGCCGGACTGGTCGGCGCTGCCGGCGCAGACCCCGGGCACGGTGGTGCGGCTGTTGCGCCGCTGCCTGGAGAAGGACCCGGAACTTCGGCAGCGCGACGCGGGCGATGCGCGCCTGGACCTGGACGAGCGGAGCGACCCGGGCGCTGCGGCGCCATGGGCGCGGCGGCCGGCGGGCCGCGGGCGCGTGACGCTGGCAGCGGGGGCGGGGCTGGCGCTGGGCGTGGCGGTGACGGCGCTGGTGGTGACGGCGCTGGTGGTGACGGCGCTGGTGGTGCGCTCCGGGGGCGGGAGCGGCGCGGGCGCGGCCGCACACCCGACCCGGTTCAGCGTGGAGACGTCCGCGTCATCGCACCTGTGGATGTTCCAGGACGGCGCGGTGGCGGTGTCGCCGGATGGGGGCACGGTCGTGTACAGCGCCGGGCCGACGGACGCGGGGCCGCGCCTGTACTCGCGCGAGCTGAACAGGCTGGAGGCCGCGCCGATCGCGGGGACCGAGCACGGCGTGGAGCCGTTCTTCTCGCCGGACGGGCGCTGGATCGGCTTCACCTACGAGGACCGGGGGCGGATCTACCGCGTGCCGGTCGGCGGGGGCGTGCCGGAGTTGATCTTCCCCGGGACGGCGCACACGCAGGGCGCTTCGTGGGGCACGGACGGGACGATCGTGTTCTCCGTCTACGGGACCGACGGCCTGAGGCGGGTGCCGGCCTCGGGCGGCGAGCCGGCGGTGCTGACTCGCCTGGATGCATCGCGGAACGAAGTCATGCACGCGCAGCCCGACTTCCTTCCGTCGGGCGACGCGGTCCTGTTCGTCGTGTGCGTCGCCGGGCCCGACAGTTTCACGTCCTCCATCCAGGCGGTGCGCCCATCCTCCGGCGAGCGGCGGGTGCTCATCGAGAACGCCTGTCAGCCGCGATGGGTCGAGCCGGGCACGCTGCTGTACGTCCAGGGGGGCTCGCTGATGGCGGCGCCGCTGGACGCGGGCGCGTTGCGGATGACCGGCCCGGCGCGGCGGGTGCTCACGGGGCTGGCGGGCGACGAGACGATTCCCTATCGGCGGTTCGACGTGTCGCGCAACGCCCGGACGCTGGTGAGCCTGCCCGGAACCACGACGTATTCGACCAGGCGCCTGGCGAGGTTCAGCCTGGAGGGCACCGCGACCACGATCATGGAGGGGCGGGGCAGCATCGATTCGCCGCGGGTCTCGCCCGACGGGCGCCGGTTGGCGATGCTGATGGGGTGGAGCAGCGCCGACCTCTGGGTGCACGACCTGGAGCGCGGCACCACGACGCGTCTGACGACCGGGCGCTCCGCCGACTTCACGGTGTGGACGCCCGATGGGCGGCGCATCGCCTACCGCTCGATGATGCCGGGTGAACCGATGCGGATCGAGTGGGTGCCGGCCGACGGCAGCGCGCCGCCCGAGACACTGTGGACGTTCGAGCCGGGGCAGAGCGGGTACCCGACGTGCTTCCACCCCGGCGGCGGCGAGCTGGCGGTCACGATGGTGCGCGGGGCCGAGCAGCACGAAGACCTGGCGCGGCTCTCGCTGCCGGGCGGACCGCCGGCCTGGCTGTTCCCGGAGGCGGGCTACCGGCTGAGCGCGCGGTTCAACCGCGACGCCTCGCTGCTGGCGTACACATCGGCCGAGACCGGGCGCCTGGAGGCGTACCTGCAGAGCTACCCGGCGCTGGACAGGCGGGTGCAGGTGTCGGTCGACGGCGGGTACCGGCCGGCGTGGAGCGCCGACGGACGATTGTTGTTCTTCCGGTACATGGACCGCGTGTACGCGGCCGACGTCTCCACGGCGCCGGAGCTGTCGGTCTCGCGCCCGCGCCTGGTGCTCGAGCACCTGCCGGACGCGCGGTTCGACGTGGTGGACAACGGTGAGGGCCTGGTGATGGGTTGCCCAACCGGTGGCTGGGAGCCGCAGCGGCGGATCGATGTCGTCGTGGGATGGGACACGGTGCTGAACGGGGCGGGCGGGGGAAACTCCAAGTAGCCGACGGCATCGGCAGTTCCCGCGGCGGACGACCTACGCCCCGCCGCCCTCGCCGATGACTTTGGGGACCGTGATGAACGGGGGCATCGCGGCGCCGGGGGGGGCGATCTGCATGAAGGCGCTGGTGGGGAGGGTGGGGCCGGGGGTGTCGTCGCGGAGGCGGTTGGTGGAATCGGTGGGGTGAGCCATGGGCTCGACGCCGTCCAGGTTCAGCTCGCGGAGGCGGTCCATGTAGGTGAGGACGGCCGCGAGGCTGGCGCGGTACTGCTCGGCCTGCTCGTCGGTGATGGCGAGGCGGGCGAGGCGGGCGACCTTGCGGACATCCTGGGGTGTGAGAGAAGACATGGAGGAGGGTACGGGGGAGAAGGGCGTGAAGGCGTTGAGGCGAGAAGGCGTGAAAGAAGACTACCGCACGAAGATTGTGAACTCGGCCGTCAGGGTCGCCGTCTTGCCGGGCTCGACGGAGAGTTCCCAGGTGACGTCGGAGTGGTTGTTGGGGCGGTAGTCGGAGGTGTTATCGCCCCAGTCGTCGGAGTGGAAGTCGTTGAGCTCGAGGACGCCCTTCTCGCTGACCTCGCCGACCTTGCCGCCGAGGCTGAGGGTGATCTTGAGGTCGGAGGGCTCGGAGCGGTAGTTGGAGAGGGTGATGGTGGCCCGCTTGTGAACGAGCGCGAAGGAGTTGCCGTCCCAGCGGAGGGCATCGGGCTTGCGGTCGAGCTCGACCTCCTTGTACAAGCCCTGCACGTCCATGGCGACGGTGACGGGCAGGAGCGTGCTCCCCTTGACGGGCGTGTAGGTCAGCATGTCCTGGCCCAGGGGGATGTGGCCGCGGATGAGCAGCGCGGCGCCCGTGGTCCAGGGGACGGTGGTGGTGTTCTTGAGCTCGAGCTGGTGCCAGACGCGGGTGGCGCCGAGCTTGAGGGGCGACTCGGACGGTGACGGAGCGACCGTGCCGCCGAAGCGGGCGTCGTACTTGCTGGAGATGGAGTAGGGCTCGCTGGGGCTGCGCTGGTTGCGCCTGACGGTGACGTCCATGGTGTAGACGTGCCGGACCGGGACTGTGCTCTCCCAGAGGGGGACGGTGGCGCGGGCGCCCTTCTTGAGGGCGAAGCGCTTGTCCTTGCCGTCGGCGATGGAGTAGACGAAGAGATCCTGCTCGCCGCTGCCGGGGGCCGCGAGCTCCGGGGCCATACCCAGGCCGGTATCGGCGGGGCCGGAGTTCGCGGTGTACTCCGAGGCGCGCTGCTGGAACATGGCGTTGGAGAACTGCTGCTGCCGGCCCATGAGTTGCGGCGCGGCCTGGATGAGAGCGTTGCGGAGCTCCCGCTCCAGGGACATCGGCGAGATGACGCCCTTGAAGCGGAAGCTGGGGACGCCGACGACCAGGTCCAGGGCTGCGCCGTCGATATCCTCGAGCTCGTTGAGGAGCTCGGCCTGGAGGTTGACGACAGCGTCGGTCTTGAGCTCGCCGCCGACGCGGTAGGTGGGGATCCATCGGATGCCGGCGGTGAAGTAGATGATGGTGAGATTCGCTGGCGACGAAAGGGAGCCGGCGCCGGGCCTGGGCTCGCCCAGGTCGAAGGAGAGGCGCTTGTGGCGGAGGGTGACCTCCTCGCGCCGGGTGGTGGTGGTGACGAGCGCCGGGCCGTCGACGGCGCGGACATCGGCGATGGGCAGGATGATGCGCCCGCCGCCCTGCTGGTCGATCACGACGAGATTCGAGTTGGTCGGGATGAGCGGACGGACGAACTCGCCGCGCAGGTCGGGCGGTGTGGTGGGGGCCATTCCGGCCAGGGCCCGGGCGCGCAGGTGCGCCTCTCGCTCCTCCGGGGAGAGATTGACCAGGTCGGGGTCGAAGGGCCGGCGCGGCTCGGGGGGGAGTTCGAGGACCGTGGCGATGGTGCCGGTGATCGAGCCCTTCTCGACGGGCGCGCCGAACTCGGTGTTCCTGAAGGGGCTGTTCAGCGCGAGGGTGACGGGCTTGCCGGTGTTGGCGCGGAGGATCTCGACGATGCTGGTGCAAGCCGTCTCCCTGGAGCGCTCGGAGGTGTTCTCGACCCACTCGGCCCGCATGGTGGTGATGGGGCGGCCATCGGCGACGGCCCAGAAGCAGCCGAGGACGGCCGCGTCGGGGACCTCGTCGGTGAAGACCTGCCCGTCGGGGCCGGGGGTGGCCATGGCCGACTTCACGACGAGGGCGTAGCCGTCCTTGAAAACGACGAGGCGGTCGGTGTGGAGGGTCAGGCGGGCGGGGTCGTCGGGCCTGGGGGCCGGGCTGATGCTGGAGCGTGCATCGCCGGCCGGGGCCGCGCCGGTCGGCTGGGCGCGGCAGCCATGGACGATGGAGGCGAGGAGCCCGACGGCGGCGAGCAGGGCGACGGGGCGGAGCATGGGAGTCTCCTGGCTAGGGGCGCTGGAACTTCGGATCGCGCATTATTTCGTTTAACGGTTCGCCATTCGGGCTATTGATCAAGGTGCCACTTCCGTCTCGATCTCGATAAGTGAGTTCTAGGCTGCCGCGCTTGGGATCAAACGCGACAGCGCCGTCCAGGGCAGACACAAACCAATACAAGCCTGCATCTACAGAGCGAGTGACAATGCTTCGCAGGTACTCACGTTCCTTGTTCGTCAGGCGCTCTATCCATTCAGCTCGACGTAAGCGGAAGTCGTTATCTCGATTCTTCGCGCTTGTTCCAACAAGCGAAAGCAAATCGTCCGCCGATACATCAACTTGACGGCACAGAAGTTCAACGAAGTTTTCTGCGGTCATATGTAAATCCTAAGTGCACTACGGCTTGCGGGCGCGCGGCCCGATTGATCCGGTGTCGATCGGCTTGAATCCCATCTTGAGGGCCGGCGAGCCATCGTGCATCCTGAAGTCGTCCCGCTCGGTGTCGATGAACATGGGGTCGGCGACGATGGAGCCGGCGTCGTGGCCTTCCTTGCCCCCATCCCCCGCCTGCCACTGCTCCAGTGTGCGCCCGCCGGGGAACTGCACGTTGCCGCCGGAGTTGAAGTAGAGGTTGGAGCTCATCTGGAAGTCGTTTCCGCCCCAGTCTCCCGCGAGCAGAGTGCCCCCCTCCCTGGCGGAGCGCCAGGCGACGATGTTGCCGGAGAACGTGAACGCGGTGTGGTCCTCGCGCCGGCTCTTCTGCAGCTGGCTGTCGCGTCCCTGGAAGAGGATGTTGTTGCGGACGATGTTGTCCCGCCCGTAGTGCTGGTGGAAGCCGCCGTGCGTGGTCCGCGAGACGATGTTGTTCTCGGCGACGATGCCGGTGCTCCCCTCGTCGAAGTAGATCCCCCAGGCGATGGTGCGCCCGGCGATGTCGTGGAAGAAGTTGTTGCGGATGATCGTGCCGGGCTGCGTGCCCAGCGTGTAGATGCCGCCCATGTCGCCCAGGGGCGGGTCGCCCGGGGTGGTGCCGGGGTGGGCACCGAGCCACCCCACGTCGTTGAACTCGACGATGTTGCCCCCCGCCGCGGAGGGGCCGTAGCCCCACGTCCAGCCGATGGAGATGCCGGAGTAGTCCAGCTCGGCGATGCGGTTGTGGGCGATGAGGTTGCCCTCGCTCTGGCCGATCCAGACACCGACGGCCTGGTGATGGATCCTGCCGGCGCCCAGGATGGAGGAGTCGGTCAGTTGATTGTGATCCGTGCGCTCGTCGTCGCCCTGGCGGATCGTCGGCTCGCCGATCTTCACGCCGCCGCCGCCGAGGTCGGTGAGCGTGCAGCCGGCGATGCGGCAATCGCGGCAGGCGCGCCCCAGCTCGATGCCGTAGCCGCCCACGTGCGAGACGGTGCAGCCGTCGAAGACCACGCGCCGGGCCCCCTGCGCGACGATCGCCCCCGGCAGGCCCCAGGCGGCCTGCTGGAAGCCGCAGACATCGGCACCGGGCCAGACCGGCGACCACTCGGGGGCGGGCCGGCCTGCGCCATCGGTGAACCACCACTGCGCGTGGGAGAAGGTGATGCCTCGGAACTCGACGTCGTGGACGAAGCGGCCGTTCTCGGGCTCGCCGGTGATGCGGAGCAGGCAGGTGAGGACTGGCGCGACGGCGTGGAGCGCGTCGCGGGCGGTGGCCGTGGACGGGGCGGCCGGGTCCTCGCCGGGGATGCGCTGGTAGTACACGACGTTTTTGGCGCGGTCGAGGCACCACTCGCCGGGGGCGTCGAGGAGGCTTGTTGCGCCCTCGAGGTAGTACAGATCGTCGTTGTTCAGGAGGAAGACCGCGCGGCGCGTGAAGTCGGCGGTGCGCTCGCCGGCGTCGATGGAGGCGATGGTGAGGTGGTTGTCGATCCAGCGGGTCATCACGACGGCGTCGGCGCCGACGATGCCCGCTCCCCCCACCCCCCCCGCCCCCCAGGCGGGCGCATCGGCCGGGCGGAA
>JBGPJM010000040.1:0-27721 GCA_041485385.1 Phycisphaerae bacterium
GGGGGCTCCGGGGACGGGATGGGGGGGAGAGGCGCAAGGGGTTGGGGGTCCTGGGGGAAAAGTGAGCAGAAAGCAGTGAGCAGAAGAGAGAAGGCGTTGAGGCGTGGAGTGGCGGCGCGCGGTCGGGGCGCTCGGGCGTGATGGCACGGGTGGCCCCTCTACCTATGGGCCATCGGTCCTGTTTGCGCGCCCAAAATGGGAAATAGCGGAGGGTCGAATCGCGTAAGTGCTTGTGGCGCAAGGAGAAGAAAATTGTGAGGTGTGCGCTTTTGGGCGCGCCGGGCGTGCCTGTTCTGCGCGCGCAAACTGACTCCGCCGTTCAGGGGGGCTGCTTGCCGCGGCCGCCGCGGGTGCCCGGTTCGCCGCCTCCGTCGACCGGGGCACGCTCGGGCTGGCATCACGGAAGGGCTGAACGACCACCGTCGTTGGTCGCGCCGAACGACAAGGGAAAAAAAAGGGCGACTCCGCCGTCGCGGAATCGCCCTCGATCACAGCCCGATCCTGCCAGTTAGGGTGAAGTGGCGGTCGGACTAGCACCCCGCAAAGAAGGCGGTGAGGAAGTCGAAGAAGTCCTGGGAGTTGGTGGAGCCGCTGCCGTTGAAGTCGGCATCGCCGGCGAAGAAGGAGGTGAGGAAGTCGAAGAAGTCCTGGCTGTTGACGATGGTGTCGTGGTTCCAATCGGCTGGGCAGCGGGCCGTCAGCCGGGCGGACGTGCTGACGATGGATCCGCATGCGTTGGAAACCGCCGCGCTGTACCGAGCCGCGTCACCGGGCCGGGCATTAGTGATGACTAGGATGGGCGAGGTGGCGCCCGAGATGAGGCTTCCGGTTCCGCTGGGGCCGTTGGCGAGGTTGACGCCGTTGCGACGCCACTGGTAGTTCACGGGGTCGGTGCTGCTTGCGCCCGCGGAGAAGGTGACGGTCTGTCCCGGGAAAACGTCGCGGTTCTCCGGGCGCTGCGTCATGGTGATGGTGCAGGGGAACTCGCACTCATCGGGGATGTTGTTGGTGTTGGCATCGATGCTCTCGCCGGCGGCGATGTCGACGGCATCGTCGCGCCCGTTCCCGTTGCAATCCAGTCCGGGGAGGGGCAGGATCTCGATGCTGGGGTTGAACGTGCATGCCTGGCCGGGTGTATTGACGCGGCACGCCGGCGAGCCCAAGGGACCGACCCAGAGGTCCAGCGTCGAGTTGCCGCCGATCCAGATATTGAGCAAGTCGTACGGTTGCCCGAAAACCACGAGATGGCTGGGGTTGGCGTCGATCTGCGCGTTCGTACATGGGCGCGGCAGGGAGCTGAAATACTGATCGATGCTGTCGGCGAACGCGATCGCCACATCCGCGAGGGTCAAGTTGGAGGGCACGCCCGCCACGTTGGCGGTACCGGTGTCCTGGAAGGGAGCGGCCGTATTGGTCGAGGTGATCCTCCAGGACCAGGGCGTGTTGTTGGGGCCGCCCGCGAGCTGGTATGTGAGCACGCGGTGGTTGTTGGCGCCATCCTCCGGGCAATACGGGATGACGGTCAGGATGGCTGGAGAGCTGGTCTGGGACGGCGGGCAGTCCCCGGACACGATCACGCGGTAGGTGCCCTGATCGGTCGGGCAGGTGCTGCTGATCTGGAGAACGGCGGTGGTCGCGCCGGCGATGGTGCTCCCGCAGGTGTTCGTGCCATCGGCTACGGTGGCGAACACGCCGGGGCTCACCATCTTCTCCCATGTATAGACGAGGTTGGCCCCGCCGGCGGCAACGGCCAGGGTGACGGTCTGGCCCTCGTTGACCGACGTGTTCTGCGGGTTGAACGAGATCACGGGCGGGGCGCCGGGGGTCAGCGTCACCTGGTTGCTGTGCAAGCCCGTGCTGCACACGTTCGAGACGACGACTTCGATGGCGTCGGTCGATCCACTCACGCTCACCATAGCGGTGTCGGTCGTGGTGTTCATGTTCGTGTGGGTCACCAGGATGGACCCGTTCCGCATCCAGGTGTAGGTGTAGGGCGGGGCACCGGCCACGCTCACGCTGAACGTTCTGCTCTGGCCGTTGCAACCGGTCTGGGAGACTGGTTGGCTGACGATGGTGACCGGGGTGCGCACAGCGAGTGTGGCGACGGAAACCTGGCCCGTGCTGCCGCAGAGGTTCTGGGCCTGGACCCTGATCTGGCACCCGTCGTCGGAGGCCAGAAGCGGCCCAGTGGTGTAGCTGGTGGCGTTCGGCGAGGGGCCGAGAACGGAGACGCCGCATTTGAACCACTCGAACGTGACGGGGGCCGTGCCGATGGCGCTGACGCTGTAGGTGACGGAATCGGCGACGCAGTACGGATGTGGTGTCGGCGCGGAGATGGTTGCTGTTGGTGGAGTGTTGACGACGACGGGAACCGGGGCGGAGGTGGCCGCGGGAGCGCAGGAGTTGCTGACCTGGACGGTGTAGTTGTACGTGGTTCCGTTGCCGGAGGCCGTGAGCGGCGGAGTGGTGTACGTCGGGATGGTGGTGGTGCCGACGTTGCTGCCGTTGCGGAACCAGGTGTAGGTCAGAGGCGGGCTCCCTTCCGGCGTCACCGAGAGGATGACGCTGTCCCCGGAGCAGATAGGCGTGGGACCGGCGACACTGATCGCGGAGACGGTGGGGGCTGTATTGACGGTGAGTATAGCGGTCGTGCTCGTCGTCACGCCGCAACTGTTCGTCGCGTCCACGCGGTAGGTGCCCCCGTCCCCGGCCGAGATCACAGGGATGGTGAGGACCGAGCCGTTGGCCCCGCCGGAGGTCAGCGCTGTCCACCCGCCTGATCCGTCGGACTTGAACCAGTGGAAGACCGGCAAAGGGCTCTCCGAGGACGACGCGGTCCAGGTGAATGACACCGCGCCGAGGCAAACCGCTCGCGGCGTCAGCGTCGGTGAGGTAGGAGCCCCGTTCAGACTATTGAGGTACGCAGCCCCGTGTGGAACAGGTACGCAGGGAGAGAAGGTGCAGCACGCAACGTCCCCGGGACTGCCGGCGATCACGCCGTTGGAGGGGCCGTGGACGGCGACGCGGCCGTTGATCACTGGCTGCGGCAGGACCCTGTCCAGCGACCACGCGGAACCGTCGAAGGAATACACGCGGACATTGCCGGATGTGCAACAGCACAGCGCGGTGCCGGCGGCGGAGGCCACCGCCTTATTTCCGCTGATCGCGAAGTCGTCGGCGTTGGTCAACGCAGACTGGTAGGCCCAGGTACTCCCGGTCAGCCGGTATTCCGCCACGCGGGTCACCGGCATGCACTGGGAGCAGTTCAGGTCATACTCCACGAGGGCTTCAGACCCGGAGAGCCGCGCCCTCGCTCCAAGAGCGCTGTTTGGCGGCGGCGTGAGAGCGTACTGGTAAGTCCATTGACCCGAGCCGGCGTTGTCCCACTTGAAGACGTAGATGTTGTGCGTCGCTCCGACCATGAGCCAATCGCCGCTGGCGGAGACGGATGTGCCGAATCGGGAGTTCGCGCGAAGAATCTCGTCGAAATCCTGAGGATCGACGAGGCTGGCCAAGGGAGTCTGATCGGAGCCGGCGTACACCTCGCCGTAATGCACCTCACCGTTGGGCCCCGCTGCATAGGGCGCGCCCACGATCATGCCGTGCGGCGAAAGGGCGACGGAGGTTCCAAACCGATCAGGTGTCGAGACGGGAGAGTACCAGGGGGCGCCAGTCTGGTAGTCCACCGATGCTGATTGGGAAGACGGGTACCATCGGTACTCGAGCTGTTCGACGATCCCAGTATTGTTTGACCACCCCGGCGCTCCAATGGCGAGCCACGTGCTCCAGTACGTGGGGGCGTGGAGCGGCTCGAAGTAAACCGGCTCGCTCAGGGCCAGCACCGTGCCGAACTCCTGGTTCGTTACCCCATCGTCGAGGTACACGTTGCTCGCGGATTGAGGGACCCACGTTCCTCCCTGCATCCAATAGAAATGGACAGCGCCGCGCACGGTCCCGTTTGCGTCCAGGTGACGCGGATCGCCCACGAAGGCGATGCGGGGGGCATTGGTGGTCGGGTCCGAGACCCCGATGGCCACGGCGCCACCGAAGGCATCGGAGTTCGCCGCGGGACGGTTCGGGTCGTCGATGCGCTGGCTGACGCACTGCGCCGTTGCGGTCGGCGACCCCGCGACGGCGCAAGCGATCCCCGCCGCCGCCCACGGAACGAACGAACGCGTGATTCTCTTGATATACCTCATGGCGGTAACTCCTTGGACAAGAAGACTGGAAACTGCGGAACGATCGAGCGGAGAGGCGGTCCCGTTGCCATGCCTCCCGTCGGGGGCAGCCATCGGCTGCCACCATTCGTCTCCGCTCTCGCCGGGCTCTCGTTACACGCCACCTCGTTAAAAGAGGTTGAGTTGGTCGTTTGGCCGTATGATTTCAGCCATGCCGGGGCTCACGTTGAACTTCCGAACCGCGACAACCACGCAGTTGCTCGACTCGCTGAAGGACGAGTCCAACGAGCAGGTGTGGCTCGATTTCGACGCTCGGTACCGCCCGATCATCGAGGGCGTGGCGCGCCGGCTGGGGCTGCCTCCGGAGGACGCGGCGGATGTGGCCCAGGAGACGCTGGCGAGGTTCGTGCGCGACTACCGGCTCGGGAGGTACGAGCGCGGCAAGGGGCGGTTGCGCACCTGGATCATGCAGATCGCCCGGCACCGTTCGATCGACCTGATCCGGGTGCATTCGCGCTCGCCCGCGCGGCGACTGGACACCACATTGGGGGGCGAGCCGTCGGAGGAAGCGGTGCAATCCGTGTGGGAGTCGGAGGAGGAGCGGGCCGTCTATCAGGCCGCCCATCGGGAGCTGCGCGAGACGACCAGGGCCGACCCGGCGACGCTGCGGGCGTTCGAGCTGACGGCCGTCCAGGGCCTCTCGACGGAGGCCGCGGCGGCCGAGTGCGGGATGACCGTCGAGCAGGTCCGGGTGTCGCGGCACCGGATCACCAGGCGGCTGGAGGAGATCGTGGCGCGGATGACGGATGCGTACCGGACGGACTCGTGATCGGGGTGGAGCGAGCGGGTGATGTGGGGTTTTTCCTTGAACTCTGGTGCAACGGGGCGAGTCGCGGAACGGAATGGTGCTGAGGAGGCGGGCGGATCCGTCGCGCCCGCGTGATCGCGCCGGTGCTCACAACGAGGACCCATGCCCGAATCGACCCCCAACCGCGCGGAGGCAGGCGGGTGCCCGGACATCGGGGCCATCGAGGCGATCGCCTCCGGGCGTGCCGCGGCCGAGACGGAGACGTCGCACGTGCGCTCGTGCGGGGCGTGCCGCGCGGCGCTGGAGGAGCTGCGGGCGCAGGCGCGCACGCACGCGCGGCTCCGTGCGGCGCTGGCCCCGTCGCCGGGCGCCCCCGGCGGTGAGGACCTGCCGGAGGATCTCATCCCGGGCTACAGGCTGCTGGCGGAGATCAACCGCGGATCGCAGGGCGTGGTCTACCGGGCGGTGCAGGAGCGGACCAAGCGCACCGTGGCGGTGAAGATGCTGCTGGGAGGCGCCTTCGCCACCGACCGGCAGCGGGCCCGCTTCGAACGCGAGGTGGAGATCGTCGCGGGGCTCAACCACTCCGGCATCGTCACGATCTACGACCGCACGCCCGTTCGCGGCGGGCGCTACGCCTACGCGATGGAATACATCGAGGGGAGCGTGCCGCTGGACGCGTGGCGTCCGGCGTCCGAGGGCGGCGCACGGGCGCAGGTGCGGACCAGGCTCATCCTCTTTGCGGAGATCTGCGACGCGGTCAGCTACGCGCACCAGCGCGGCGTGATCCACCGCGACCTCAAGCCGGCGAACATCCTCATCGACGGCGCGGGCAAGCCGCACGTGCTGGACTTCGGCATCGCCAAGGCCGCGGGTACCGAACCGCCGAGTGGGACGCTCACCGTGGAGTTCGCCGGCACGCTCGCGTACGCCTCGCCGGAACAGATCGCCGGACGCTCGGGCGACATCGACATCCGGACCGACGTCTACTCGCTGGGCGTCATCTTGTTTCAGATGCTCTCGGGCCGGCTGCCCCACCCGCTGGACGGCGGATCCATCGCGGAGGCGGCCCGGATCGTGACCCAGCAGGACGCTCCTCGCCTGGGGGAGATTGACCGGTCTTGGCGCGGCGACCTGGACACGATCGCGGCCAAGGCGCTCGAGCGGGACATCGGGCGACGGTACCAGTCGGCGGCGGCGCTGGCGGCGGACATCCGGCGCCATCTCACCGGCCGCACGATCGAGGCCCGGCGCGACAGCACGTGGTACGTGCTGCGCAAGATGACCGGGCGCCACAAGGTGTTCGTCGGCACAGCCCTGGCGGTGGTGTTCGCGGTGCTGGCGTTCGGCGCGGCGATGGCGACGCTCGCCGCCAGCCGCGACCGCGAGCGCCGCGCGCTCGCCGCGAAGCTGGCCGAGAGCAACATCGAGCTGGGGCGGCGGCTGGGCCTCGGCGGCGCCGTTCCGGATGGCGAGGAACGCATCTGGCCGGAGCTGATCAAGGCCGGCTGCACGACGATCGAGCGAGCAGGCCTGCTCTTCACCGCCCCGCCCGAGGTGCTCCACCCGCTGTGGGCGCTCTGGCAGCTCCAGGCTCAGCAGCCATGTGTCCTCACGGCCTCGACCACGGGCAATGCTCCCGGATGTCTCTCGTTCGCGGGGCACGATGCGCGCATCAGCCTTCTCTCCCGCGATCGGCTCGATCCGGAGTATTTCGTCGAGACCTGGGACCTGGCGACCGGTGATCGCCTTGCGCGGGCTCACCTGCAGAGCCCCCGGCGGGATCCGCAGTACTGGTACTCGGCGCCGGAGCACGACGTCGCCGTCGGGATCGGCGGCCATCACCTTCTGCTCGCGCGCCTCTCCACCGGCGCCGTGATCGCCGATGCCGAATTCGACTCCGTGATCGGACAGGGCGCCATCAGCCACGACGGCGCCCGGCTCGCGGTGATCGACGATCAAGGCAGGCTTCGGCTCTGGGAGTTGCCGTCGCTCCACCCTTTGGGGACGGTCGCCACGGGTGTTCCGCCGTACGCCGCTCCCAGGTTCGGCGACGATGACTCCACACTCACCGCGATCGACCAGAGCCTCATGGTCAGGACGTGGCATGTGGACGGCGAGCCGGTGCCGGGCGGCGTCACCGCAGCCGAGGTCGCCAGGCTGAGACCGATCGGGGGCGATCCGCTCAGAGAGAAGTTTCTCATGGAACTTTGCTCGGGCGCGCCGGTCCTGGTGGTCGCCCGGATGGGCGACGTTCTCCTGTGGACAGGCGCGGGATGGCCGAATGCCAGACGCCTCGAAGGCCAGGGGAACACCAGCTCACTCTCCTTGAGCTCGGACGGCCGGCGGCTGGTGACCATGGACCCTTCCCGGCGGCGTACGCGTGTGTGGAACACCGAATCCGGCGAGGTCGTCGCGACCTTCACGCCTGGGGCGGGAACGATGGCGGGCGGGAGCGCGGTCAGCAGCGACGGCGCCCTGGTGGCATCCGTGAGCCAGGGACGGCTGCTCAAGGTCTGGGAGGTCGAGCCGGAGGCGTGGGCGCGCGACCGGGTGGATTGGGGTCTGACGGTGCATTCCCTGCAGTTCTTGCGGGACTCGCTCCGGGTCGTCGCCTGTGGACAGAGCGGCGCCGTGAGCCTCGTCGGCGGGATCGGAACGAGCATCCGGCGCACCGAACTGGAGCTGCGGAAACACGTCGCCAAGTGCGTGGATGTCTCTCCGGACGGAGGAACGATCGCGTCGGTTGCTGAGGACGGGGTGCTCTGCCTGACCAACGCGGCGACCGGGGCCCCGGTGTGGTCATCGGCGGTCACGTTCATGCGCGACCTGTCGTTCGTGCGGTTCACGCGAGATGGAGCGCAGCTGGTCGTGGCGGGCAGCATCGGCGGCATGGCCATTTTCGACGCGGCGTCGGGGCACGAGGTCGGTCTGCTTGCAGGAGGGCATTCAAGTCGCATCAGCGCCGTGGCATTCAGCCCCGATGGCCGGACGCTCGCTTCCGCGAGTAATGACCAGACGTGCATCCTCTGGGATTTCGAGGCCCGCTCTCCGCGGCTCACCCTGAAGAAACACACCAGCCCCATTCGCACTGTGAGCTTCACACCGGGAGGCGGCCGTCTTGTGACCGGGGGCGACGACGGCCTGATCTGCATCTGGGACGCGGCGACCGGCGAACTCGCGCTCCCGCCGCTGAACTGCGGGATGCCGGTTTATGCCCTCGCCGTGCATCCCGCCGGCAGGGTGGCCGCCTCCGGACAGACCGACGGCTCCGTGAAGTTTTGGGACCTCCGAACCGGGCGCGAGCTCGCCTCGTTCAACTACCACTCCGCCGCGGTTTTCTGTCTTGATTTTTCGCCCGACGGCAAGTACCTGGCGTCCGGGAGCGAGGACGGCTCGATCCGGATCTGGGACCTGGGCTACTACACACGCCACCTCCGCAACAACCTCGCCTACTGGGTCGGGAAGCTGGCGGCCGGGAAGGACGCGGATTCGGACGAGCCCAAGGCCCCGTGACCCGAGCACCATCAGTGCTGGCCACCGGCCTTGCGCGACGAACACGAGCAGCCCATCGTCACCTACCGGCGCCCCCGCGGCATCCAGGTCGTGGACCGTTGGCTCCCCACCAGATACAGGGACAATCCTGCCGCGGCCGCCGCGGCACTCCAGCTTGCCGCGTTGGTCCGATGGGACAAGAAGAGCCTGCGCATGCCGCCGCTCGAACCGCGCAGAACATCGTGGTTAGTCTACCGAACGTCGCCGAAAACGCGCCGAAACCATGGGGTATTTCCCGATTTGGGCGCGCAGCTCCCTGGAAGGAGTGAGAAGTGACAGTGAAAGGCCCGGTTTGCCGCGCCGTACCCCCACCCGCCCGCGATTCGAATGCGAGCCCCGCACGCAATCCAGAATCGAACCCTCCCGACTCTGCGTCCTCCGCCGCCTTACGTTCGGGCCGCCCGTTGTGGATTCCAGTCGTGTTTCTCGCCGCGCACGTGCTTGCACCAGGCGTACAGCGCCTCGCACACGACCATGCCGTGGCGGAGTTGCTCCTGGTCGTCATTGAAGTTATGCGAGAGGCCGACCAGGATTGCGTAGACGCCGGGGCATTGCGGGGCCAGGTTGTGGCGGTCCGTATCGGCGCCGCGGATGATCGTGGCCATCTCCTGCAGGGCCGGGTCGGTCAGCTTGTGCTTCCTCAGGATGGCGTCGAAGGAGCAGAGCGGCCCCTCGTGGGTGAGCTCGACGCCCTCGACGTCGTAGGGCGTGGCGCCGATCTCCTTCGCCACCTTGGCGACCTGGTCGGCCGGCACGTAGATGAACTGTGCCTCCGGATCGACGAACCGCTTGATCAGCCAGGGGCATGCGATGCGGTCGATCTTCGGGCGGGCGCGCGTAACCCATTTCATGGGCACCTCCGGTCAATGCGTCAGGGTACCACGGTCTTCAGCAGCAAGCCTATGGCTCCGGCGGCGAGAACCACCAGCGGCTCACGGGCCTTGTACCTCCAGAGCACCGCGAGGGCCGCCAGGGCGATGACGGCCGTCGGCACGTCCACGATCGCCCGTCGTCCCAGCACGACCACGGCGCCGCAGATCGCGCCGATGGCCGCGGCCGTCACGCCGTCCACGAACGCGGCGATGCCGGGGCGCTTGCCGTACTTGCGGAAGTACGGCGCCGGGATGACGGTGAACAGGTAGCACGGCAGGAAGGTGCCCAGGGCCGCGACGCATGCGCCCGGCACGCCCGCGACCAGGTAGCCGATGAAGGCGACGGTGATGACGACGGGGCCGGGCGTGATCATGGCGACGGCGACGGCGTCCATGAACTGCCGGTCGTTGAGCCAGGCGTGCTCCTTGACGACGCCGCCGTAGAGAAACGGCACGATCGCCAGGCCGCTGCCGAAGACGAACGTGCCGGCCTTGGCGAAAAATACGAACAAGCGCCCCAGCAGGCCCCAGTCGGCGCCGGCCGCCGCGCCCAGCGCGAGGGTGAGCGGCGGGAGCGAGAGCAGCGACGCGGGTCCGCCGCCTGAGGCGCCCGTCGCCGCTCCCTTGGACCTGCGGAGGAATCTGGGCGGGGGCGGCGGCGCTCTGACGAGCCAGACCAGCACGCCCGCGCCAAGGAACAGCCAGACGATCTCGCTCGCGGTAACGACCGTCACCGCGCCGCTGGCCAGGAACACGGCCCAGAGCAGCCAGTCCTTGCCGATGGTCTTCCGGGTGAGCTTGTAGGCCGAGCTCGTGATGATGCCGATGACCGCCGCGCCGACGCCGTAGAAGACCGCCTGCATCCACGACAGACCGCCGAAGCGGACGTACGCCCACCCCAGCGCGACGACCATGAGGAACGACGGCAGCACGAACGCCACGCCGCTGAGCGTCGCGCCCAGCACGCCATGGTGGACGTAGCCGAGATAGATCGCCAGCTGCGCCGCCAGCGGGCCCGGCGCGAGCTGCGCCAGCGCCAGGCCCTCCTTGTAATCGGCCTCCGTGATCCAGCGCCGCCCCCCCGCCTCCTCGACGAGGTCGCGGTGCATGAAGCCGACCAGCGCGACGGGGCCGCCGAATCCGGTCGTGCCGAGCCGGAGCATGTAGCGCAGCAGGTCGCCGAGGGTATAGGGCCGACTGGCGCCGGCGGCGGGCACGGCTGCGGAGGTTGGAGACGCGGCGTCGGTCATGCGAGCGGCACACGTTGAACGCGGATCAAGGAGGGTGGGCCGCCGCGCGGACCGATGATAAATGGTACAGCCTCACGGAGGGCGGCCTTGATGGACGGACGCATGCGCACAGCCACAAGACGGATGACGGCGGTCGGGGCCACTGTGCTCTTCGCGGGCACGGCCGTCGCCGCGTGGTGGACGATTGCCCGGACACCCCGGCCCCATCCATCGCTCCAGACGAACGCTTCCGCAGCCGAAGGCCGATGCCCCGCGCCGCAGAGCATTTCTGCGCCGCCATCGGAAGCGACCGCGAAGCCGGCGGCACCGGAGACTGCGGGTTCGCCTGCTGCGGCGGAGAAGCCCGCCACCCCCTCGAAGCTTGAACGCGCCAAGGCCGCGGGCGTGACCGTGAAGGTCAAGAAGGGCGAGACGCTCATCGATCTGGCGGCCGACCACCTCGGTTCGCCGGACCTGTGGCGCGATCTCCTGGAGGTCAACGCCGACAGGATCAGCAAGCCCGAGCAACTGCGGGCCGGGATGCTCATCCGCCTGCCCGAGGGCGTGCGGCCCGCGACGGCCGAGGAGGTCCGGGTGAGCCGCTTCCTGCGGAGCATCAAGGGCGTGCGGTTCGACGAGTACGTGGTAAGGGGGGGCGACACGCCCGCGTCGATCGCCCGGGAGCACTACGGTGACGCGGCCAAGGCGGCGTGGATCGTGAGCGCGAACGCGGACATCTTCCCGACCCCGCCGGGCGCCGAGCAGCCGCTGACGAAAGGTCAGCGGCTGCGGTTGCCGAAAGAATACGGTCCCGACACCGGTCATGGCGGATGACCCACGACACACACGCTTCCAAGCCGGGGCGGCGCTCCATCGTCGGTTTGCGCCGAGCAATGGAGCGCCGGTGTTCCCCCGGTACAGGAGTCGGTGCGATTTCGGGCGAGGTCTACTTCTTCGCGCCCTTCACGGCGTCACCGGTCATGGCGTCGTACGCGAGCTCGACGCTCTTGCCCTTGTCCGCCACGAGCACGACGAATACGGCCTTGCGGTCGCGCATGTTCGGTGTCACCGAGTACACGGTGCCGGGCTGGTCCTTCTGGGCCTTGGCGATGATGTCCACGAGCGGCATCTTCGAGAGGGCCACGATGGTGAGCTGCTCGGCGGAGCGGGCGACGTGCTCGACGTCCTTGAAGACCTCCGTCTCGGCCGTCCACTTCTCCGAGGTCGGGCTGCCGGAAAGCTCCTCGAGCACGTTGTGCTCGGCGTCCACGTTCAGGCCCTTCTCGGCGACGTAGACCGAGAGGGAGAGCTCGCCCTTGTCGTCCAGCTCGAACTTGGCCGAGATCGCGGCCTCGGGCGCCTTCGCGGCCGCCTGCTTGATGCCCGCCCCGAGCGTGTGCAGGCTCTTGGTCAACGCCGCGATCAGCTTGGTGTCGTCGTGCTTGCCGGCGTAGCCGGTGTCCTGCTGCATGGCCATCGCAGCAAAGGCAACGAACGCGCCGGCCGCGGCCGTCATGGTGGTCCTGAACTTCATCGATGGGTCTCCTTCAAAGTTGACCCCCGTCCTCCCCTTTCCGTAATCCGCAATGAATCCGATTCATGGTTTCCCGGCCTTCGCCTGGGCCCCGAGCGCCGACTTCACTCCACGGGCCAGGTCCTCCGCGCGACCCTTGCCCCAATAGTGCAGGAAGATGCTCGTGGGGGTCTCGCCCTCCATATGGCTGTGGATCGCGACGATGTTGATCCCGGCGCCCCGGAGCGCGCGCAGAACCGGCTGGAGCTCGCCCGCGAAGGTGATGAAGTCGCCGGCGACGGCCGCGGAGTCGTCGGTGCCGCAGAACCCCGCCCAGGTGTTGACGCCCATGAGGTTGCCGACCTCGCACCCGCAGGACATCTTGACGGTGCGCCCGATGGTGGCCTTGTACATGCCGTTCTGGGCGGCGCCCTTGCTCTTGCCGTCGGCGAAGAAGATCGCGTCGAGCCTGGCGGCGGTGATCGCGCTCGTGGTCGGGACCTGGGTGTCGTCGAACTTGGTGGCGGGCACGCCGTTGTTCGCACGCACCGCCTTCACCGCGTCCAGCGCAGCCTTGAACCCCTTGGCCAGATCGGCCGGTGGTCCCTCGCCGCCGAAGTGCATGAAGTAGGTCTTGGGCTCCTCGAAGAAGAAATGGTTGTGCAGCGCCGTCACCGTGCACCCGTGCGCGAAGAAGGCGTCCATCGCCGGCGACACCTCGTCCTGGAAGACGACCAGGTCGCCGGCCATCATGGCGGGCTTGGCCGTCCCCGCCTGGAACGCGGCCCAGGACGTGAAGCCCATGAACGGCTCCATCTTGCGGCCCTCGACCGTGATGGGCACGTCGGTGCGTCCCTGCGTCACCTTGAACACGTCGGCGCCGCTGTTGTCCTTGCTCAGCGCGCCCTTGAGGCCGCCCCCGCCCAAGGCGGCCTCGATGGCGGCGGTGTCGAGCGGGCGCTGGTGATCGCCGGCGAGCACCCCGAGGCCCACGGTGCGCCCGCGGGCCGCGGGCGTGTCGTCATCGTCGGCGCCTTCGGCGTGGCGGCCGGTGGCGCAGCCGGCGAGGAGCGCCGCGGAAATGAGGCACGAGAGCAGCGTTGTTGGACGGGGCATTGAATCGGTCTCCTTGGGTCAACGAGCGGGGCGCGGGGTGTAAAGGCGCATCCGGCGAGCTGCAGCAACTCTCCTCTTACGACGGGCGCGCCGATCACTTTTTGTCGTCATCGTCGTCCTTGTCCTTCTTGCCCTTGTCGTCATGCTTGCCGGGTTTGACCTCGGTCGTATCCGCGGTCCCCGGCGTGATCTTCAGATCGTCGAACGAGGAAGCCGCGTCGGCCTTGGTCCACAGCCCGATACCGCCCTCCGCCTGGATGTGGTCGTCTTTGGAGTTGAGGTACTCCTTGCCGTCCAGAAAGCCCACGACGTGGTCGCCGTGCTGCTCGATCCTCATCGTGTGCCAGGTGCCCGTCTCGATCTTCACTGTGGCGCTCTCGATCTGGTGGCGGCCGCCGTCCTTCACGTAGTACACACGGAAGTTGTCCTCCAGCGGGTTCATGCGGGCGATCATGTAGTTGTCCTTGTCCTTCACCCGCCAGATGAGGCCGCCACCCTGGTCCTCCTTCCCCGACACGGCCTTGAACTTCACCTCGATCTCGCCGTCTTTGAACTTCGCCTTGTCTGTCCAGCAGATATTGAACGTGCCGCCGGAGTCATGGTTGGTCTTGCTGAGCGTCAGCACGTTGGGGGCGCTGGGCGCGCTCTTGTCCTCGACGACCTCCCACGTTGCGACCGGGCCCTTCTGGTTCGTGCCCTCGGCCTTCCACCCGTTGGGGAGCTTTCCCTTGGGGGAGATGTCCCTATCGAAGTTGATCGTCATCTCCTTGCCGGGTTCGGCCGCCTTCGCCGGAGCGGCAGCCTTCGCGCCGGGAGGGGTAGCGGGCTGCGATGCAGGCTGTCCGGCGGAGCCGAGCATGAGCGGACAACAAGCGAGCACGATGGCGGCGGTGTTCATGGAGAGCCTCCAGGTACGAGGTCACGGGTTCTGGCTGTCCGCGCTGGCGCGGGCAGAATGATGGTGAACGTGCTTCCATGTCCAAGCTCACTGTCGAGCGCGATGCGCCCGCCGCCGGCCTCGACCGCCCACTTGGCGATGGCCAGGCCCAGGCCGGCGCCGCTTCCGGCACGGGAGGGGTCGACGCGGTAGAAGCGCTCGAACACACGGCCCCGGTGCTCGTCGGCGATGCCGGGGCCGCTATCGCGCACGGCGATGCGGACCGAGCCGTCGCGCGATGTCGCCGCGATCTCCACGCGCCCGCCGTGCGGTGTGTACTTGATGGCGTTGTCGACCAGGTTCATCACGGCCTGCCTGAGCAGGAAGCGATCGGCATGTACCGGGGCCGCGTGGTCCGTGTTGATGGCGAGGGTCAACGCCTTGTCATCGGCGAGCGGTCCAAGCAGGTCGGCCACTTCGCGCGCGACGCCCGCCGCGTCGAGCGCCTCGGGGCTGGCCGAATAACGGCCGCTGTCGGCACATGCGAGCACGAGCAGGCGTTCGGCCAAGTCGGTCAGACGCGCGACGCCCTCGAGCATCGCCCCGATGGCCTCGCGGTACTGCTCCGGGGACTGCGGGCTTCGCAGCGCGACCTCTCCCGCCGCCCGGATCGCCGTCAGCGGAGTCCTGATCTCGTGCGATGCATCGGCGGTGAACCGCCGCTGGCGCTCGATCGTCTCCCGCAGCCGATCCAGCGACCGGTTTGTGATGGTGGCCAAACGTCCGAACTCGTCGTGCGGGTTGTCTACCGGCAGCCGCTCGCCGAGGCGTTCGGCCGAGATCCGCTCCGCGGCCAGGGCCATGCGCCGCGCCGGCGCGAGCATGCGTCCACCAAGCCAGAAGCCGGCCAGCGCCGCGCCCGCCAGCACCGCCGGGATCGACAGGCCGAAGGTCCAGGCCAGTGTGGCGAGCCCGCGCAGCAGCGGCTCCTCGTCGACCGCCGCCGCAACGGTGAACATCCGCCCGGCCGTCTCGACCGTCTTGGCCGCAAGCCGGTAGTGATGATCGCCGGGGGTCTCGAAGAGCCACTCCCGGCTCTGCGCACCAAGCTCCACGGAGGCCGGCAGGCCCAGCCGGTCCCACGCGACCGCCTTGTGCTCGACCCGGCCGGCCTTGAGCACGAGAACGAGAGCCTCGGGGTTGAACTCCGCAAGCTCAGCGACATCACCAGGGTTGTCCTCCACAAACTTGGCCACCGCCGCCAACTTCGACTTGGCCTCGTCCACGGCGCGGTTCGTCAGGCTCGTCCGCACCACGATAAAGACGACCGCGGCGAAAAGGAGCAACGCCGCCGCCACCGCCGCCCCGAACCAGAGCGTCAACCGCGCGCGAACGGTGGTCGGAGAGAGCTTCATGGCTCACCCTCCCGAAGAACAAAGCCAACGCCGCGAACGGTGTGCAGCAGCGATCCGCCGAAGGGCTCGTCGAGTTTCCTCCGCAGTCGCGCAATCGTGGCGTCGATGACGTTGTCCAGCGGAGTGATCCGGCCGGTCTCCTTCCAGACGCCACGGGCGAGCATGTCCCGCGAGACGACCGAGTTCGCATGGCGCAACAGGTATTCCAGGAGGTCGAACTCCCGAACCGTGAGGTGCAGCGCCCTGCCGGCGCGCAGGCACCGTCGGGCCAGCAGATCCATCTCCAGGTCGGCGCAGGACAGCTTGCTCGATGCGGTCGCCCGTCCGCGTCGCAGCAACGAGCGGATGCGGGCGAGCAGTTCGTCGAAGGCAAACGGCTTTACCAGGTAGTCGTCCGCTCCGGCGTCCAGCCCGGTGACGCGGTCGTCGATGCTGTCCCGCGCGGTGAGCAGCAGTACCGGGATCTCGCCGACCTTCTGGCGCAGCCCGGTCAGCACCTCAAGCCCGCTCCGCCCCGGGAGCATGACGTCGAGGATCACGAGGTCGAACGGCTCGGTCGTCGCCCGGAAGAAGCCGTCCTCGCCGGTCGCGGATGCGACGACGCCGTACCCCTCCGCGCCCAGCCCTCGCTCCAGCGAGCGGCGGACGGAAGGCTCATCCTCGACAACCAGGATGCGTGCTTGCTGGGTCATCATCAGGCACTGGACGGTAATGGACTCATCCGCCACAAGCCACTGACGCATTCCTGACGATCCTGTCAGAAGGCGATCCCCGTACAAAGGACGCATGGAACTCAGAATCGGAACGTCAGCCCGACCTTCACCGTCAGGTCGCTGGTCGTCGAGTGGAAGCGGTGCCCGTCCTCCACGCCGTACCCCTGGTTCACGACGAAAAACACTTCGCGCCCGGGCTCGAGCTCCCAGCGCACGCGGCTGTTGAAGCCCAGGTCCTCCGAGTCGTTGTCGTACTGCACCGTGTTGCTCCAGGACAGGGACGGCGAAAAGAGAACGTCGGCGCGGGCCCGGATGACACGGACGACAAACGACCCCTCCGCCAAGTCGATGCCCTCGTACTCGTAGCCGACGGAGCCGAAGAACTGGCTCGATGGGCGCCATCTCAGGTCGGCGGCGTAGTCGGTACGGGTGCCGGTATAGTAGTCGCCGGTGCGGAAACTGAACGTCGGGGAGAGCTTGCGCGACGCGGCGAGTTCGAGCGACGCCTTCACCCGGTTGAAGCGGTAGTCGCCGACGGGGATCGTGAGGCCGTCCTTGATCTCGAAGGGCTCGGTCAGCACGTCGCGGTTGAGCTGGTACTCGATGAAGAACACGTCGCCGCGCCGGTTCTCCAGCTCGAGGCCCGGCAGGCCGCCCTCCTGCGTCTGCACGTTGCCATCCAGGTCCAGGAAGACGCTCTGATCGGCCTGAAGGTCGATGCGCCGGATGTAGCCGTCGGGCCGCCAGCGATAGCGGATGTCGCCGTTGATCTCGTACGTGCCGGGGCGCTCGATGAAGCCCAGGGCCGGGTTGAAGTCCTTGCCGTAGCGGGCCGCGAAGATGTCCCACTCCCACCGGTCGTTGGGGTAGGAGATCCTCCCGCCGAAGGCCGCGTCATCCCCCTGGAGACCGCTGCTTGCGCCGGGTCGGGAAGGCCCCATCTCCGAGAACGTCCCCATCGTCCACGCATGGGCCTCGAGGATCTGGTCGCCGAAGAGGCTGCTGGTTCGGTAGTTGAAGTCGCCGCCGACGAGGGTGTTGTCGCCGGTGGTGCCGGGATCGCCGTGCGTGAAGAACACCCCCGCGCTCGATTCTCCGAGGACGTTGAGCGTGACCCGCCCGACCGAAAGGTTCTTTTCCCCCAGCGCGCCGTCGTCGTGCATCTGGACGTCCATCAGCCCGAAGTTGATGCCCCCCTCGCGCCCCGTGACGCGGACGCCCGCGAGGATGTCCTTCTTTGTCCCGTTCACGATGCCGATGCGGCGCGAGTAGAACGGCAGCGGGCTCTCGTTGATCCCGCCGAAGGAGAAGACCGTGGCGTCCTGCAGGAAGAAGGCCCGCTTCTCCGGGAAAAAAACGGGGAACCGCGTGAGGTTGACGACCCGCTCGTCCACCTCGGCCTCGGCGAAGTCCGTGTTGACGGTGATGGCCAGGGTGGTCGAGGTCGTGAGCTTGTAGAACAGGTCGAAGCCGGGCTTGATCTCCAGGCCGCCGTCGTCCATGTCGATCCGCGTGGAGATGTACGGCTTGAGCGTCAGGCCCAGCCCCTGCCGGATCCCCGCCAGCCCCTGGATGGCGCCCGCCTCGGCGAGGTTGGTGATCGGCACGTTGGCCCGCGGCGACGACCAGCGGACCAGCTCCTGCCTGCGCCGGATCTCGCGCTCGACGTTGAAGCCCCACCCCCCCGCCGCGCTCGCGCCCGGGTTGAACGAGATCGTCTTGAAGGGGATGGCCAACTCCGCCGTCCAGCCCTCCTTGTCGATCGTGGCCCGGCCGTACCAGATCCCGTCCCAATCCGACCGCACCTGGCCGCGCTGCTCCACCAGGCCGTCGAACTTGCCGCCCGCGGCCGTCAGATCAAACTGGTAGCCGTTGCGCCGGTCGGCGAAGGGGTCGATGACGATGCGGACAAGGTCAGCGCCCTCGTTGTCCCCGTCGCGGGCCATCTAGCGCGCGATGATGCCCGCGGAATCCGAGTCAAAGCAGCGGACACCGATGTACAGGTTGTCGGCGTCGAAGAGAACGCGGACCTCGGTGCGCTCGGTCGGCGCGCCCCCCTCGACCGGAAGGACCTGCGTGAACTCGGCAACGGCCGGCGCGCCCGTCCAGCAGGCGTCGTCGAGGCGCCCGTCGATGACCGGCGGTGTCTCCGTGCGCGCAACCGCCACGGACGGCTGTCCTCTCGGTGCCGCGCGTAGGTCGTCAGGGGGCGGCGCGGTGGCGCCGGTCGCCCCGCCCGTGTCCAGAGCACGGGCGGGCGCCAAGCCGCTCAGCGCCACCCAGACCGTGATGATCCAGCCGTATCGGATGAAGAGAGCCCTCGCGCGTACGGCCCACGCCGGACCGCCGCCGTTCCAGCCTAACCAATCCGATCGCCTCCGCACTGGCGCATTCCCACGGTTCGCTCGCTCGGAGTTGGTGGAGTGGCGATAATCCCCCGGCACGGTCCACCATGCTCCCCCTTTAAGGAGAAGAACCATGACACTCCGACTCCCTCCCTTGCTGGCCGGGCTCATCGTCGCCGCGGCGCAGTTCGGCTGCGCCACCGGCTACCAGCGCGCCGATCAGACCACCGACGTCGCGGCCGACACCAGCGCCCGCCTCGACAAGGCCGGTGCGCAGGTCGATGCCGTGCTGGCCGCGCTCGACGGCGTTGTCGCCGCCAAGGGCGGCGACCTCCGTCCTCCCTTCACCAAGTTCGGCGACGAGGCGGACCGGACCGAATCCGCCGTCGAGAGCGCCCGCACCCGCGCTGTCGACCTGCGCAAGCGCGTCGGCGAGCACCTCGACAGCTGGTCCCAGGAGGCCAAGGCCATCAGCAATCCCGAGCTGAAGCAGGCCAGCGCCGCGCGGCGCGAGAAGGCCCGCGCCAGCGCCGACCGCGTCGTCGAAGGCATGGACAAGGTCACCGCGGCCTCCGACATCTTTCTCACCGACGTGAAGGACCTCCGCACGTTCCTCCGCTCCGACCTCACGGCGCACGGCGTGGACGCCGCTGCACCGGCCATCAAGAAAGTCGGGAGCGACGGCCAGGCGCTCAAGAAGACGATCGACACGGTGCAGGATTCCATCAAGCAGCTGCGGTCCGAGCTGGCGTCGCCGGTCCAGCCACCGCCGCCCCCCCCACCGGCGATGCAGCCGGCGACACCCGCATCGTCGCCGACGAAGGCGGATCAGAATAAGTAGGCTGGCTTGATCGACGAACGAGCCTCGCACGCTCACTTGTGCGTGTTGCTCAGGTTGTACCTGTCGATCTGGTCGTGGTAGTAGTACACGACCAGGTACCACCCTACGAAGTACGGCGATCCGGCCGACGGAGGCCGGCCGACGCCCTGCATCGGTGTGAAGTGCACGATCCCGTATTGGCGATCGTGCGGGTCGGTGCCGACCTTTTCGTCGAAATCGGCGCCGCAGAGAGCACGGACATTCTCCAGTGGCGCCGTTACCTTGATGTAGCCGAGGTCGATCGCCCGGATGCAGACGTCGCGCTTCGCATCATCGCCCTTGGCCGCGCGATAGGCCGACGCCAGCTCCGCGAGCGTCTGCTCGCGCGGAGTCTGGATACACCCCCGGTCGATCGCCGCGCCCACCATCAAGAGCGCGAGCCAAGGTACTCGTGGAACCTTCACACCCATCTCCCGTGCTTCACGTCCCCGCGCTTCTGCAATCGCCCCTCGCGCTCAGTACACCGAGTCCGGGTAGTAGAAGCCCTTGGCGTTCTCCGGTGTGATCAGCTCGACGTCCATCAGCAGGTGCCGCGGCATGAACTCCATCACCTTCGCCCGGTTGCCGTCGCGGAGGACCGAGACGGCCGCGTGGATCCCCGCGGCGATCATCGACGGCGGATAGGTGATGTCCGCCGGCACCATCGGGTCCCTGTCCATCACCATCTTGACGACGTCTTTCATGCCGGCGCCGCCGAAGATCCACATCTCCTTGTCGCGACTGGCCTCCTTGATCGCCTGCACCGCGCCCAGCAGGATGTCGTCGTCCTGCGCCCACACCGCGTCGATCTTGTTGTGCTTGGTGAGGAAGTTCTCCATCACCTGCAGGCCCTTCTCGCGGCTCCAGTTGGCGGGCTGCTGGCCGAGGATCTTGATGTCGGGGAACCCCTTGAAGACCTCGAGGGCGGCGTTGACGCGGTCGGTATCGACGGTGCAGGGGATGCCGGTGAGGATGACCAGGTTGCCCTTGCCGCCCATCTTCTTGGCGATGTACTCGGCGCTCTTCTTGCCGAGGGCCTTGTTGTCGCCCTCCAGAAAAACATCGGCGACGGGCTCGAGGAACCCGCGGTCGACGTTCACGATGAAGATGCCCTTCTCGTGAACCTTCTTGGCTTCGGGCGTGAGCGGGGCGCTCTCGGTGGCGAGGATGACCAGGCCGTCGATCCCCTTGGTGAGCATGTCCTCGACGTCGGAGATCTGCTTCTCGGGGGTGCCGGCCGTGGAGTACTCCCAGTCGATGTCGGGGTAGAGCTTCATGGCGCGCTTGGCCCACCAGCCGACGCCGGCCGTCCACCCATGGTCGGCCGCGGGGACGGAAACGCCGATCTTGATCCGCTTCTTGGCGGGCTGCAGGGCAATTGCGGGCGTGCGCGCGGCACCGGCCGGAGGGGGCGGAGCCGAGGGGGGGGCGCGGTCGAGGCCGGCGAGAAGGCCGATGGCCGCGATGGACCCGGCAGCGAGGAAGATGGCGATGGGGTTGATGGGCTTGATGGGCTTGATCATGGTGCGGGCTCCCAGACTTCGCGTCCCAAGGCAGTACACGGAGGACTCAGAGGCTACACAGAGTACACGGAGGGTGGACGGAGTTTCAACGCGGAGGGCGGCGGGCGGGCGCCCGGGCTCAGCCGTCCCGGCGGAAGCGCTGGAGGAGGACCGCGGCGATGATGATGCCGCCCTTGACCAGGCCCTGGAGGTGGGTGGAGACGTCGAGCATGTTCAGCATGTTGCTGATCACGCCCAGGATCAGCACGCCGATCACCGTGCCGACCACCGAGCCCGCGCCGCCGCGCATGCGGGTGCCGCCGATGACGACCGCGGCGATGGCGTCCAGCTCGTACATGAAGCCGGCGGTGGACGAGGAGACCGAGTTGAGGCGGCTGGAGTTCATGACAGCCGCGATGCCGCACGTGAGGCCGGCGATGGCGTAGGTGATGATCGTGACGGCGCGAACCTTGATGCCGGCGTAGCGTGCGGCGGTCGGGTTGTCCCCGATGGCCTTGATGTTGAGACCGAGGGTCGTCTTGCGGAGGATGATCTGGGCCGCGACCGCGACGAACGCAAAGACGATGATCGCGCCGTAGACCTCCATCACCCCGCCGCGCGACGTCTTGAGGATCGGCAGATTGAACCACGGAGCCGCGACCTTCGCGAACCGCGGAAGGCGGCCAGGGATCTCGCCTCCATCGGCGATCCATAACACGACCGACCGGAAGATCACCATCGTCCCCAGCGTCGCGACAAACGGGGCGATCCGCCCGATGGCGATGACCGTGCCGTTCACGACCCCCAGGACAAGCCCGCCGAGAACCATGACCGCGACGGCCGCGCCGATGCTCATCGGTGCGGAGGCCTCCGCGCCCGCGAGATACTTCAGCAGCATCAGCCCGCACCCGCCCAGCAGCGCCACCATCGAGCCCACCGACAGATCGATCCCGCCCAGAATGATCACATACGTCATCCCCACCGCCACGATGCCGACGAACGACATCTGGTGGATGATGTTGCGGGCGTTCTCCGGCCGGCGGAAGTCCGGGCTCAACGCGGCGACGATCGTGCACAGAACCAGCAGCGCGATCAGCGGGCCGAACGCCTCGAGGAACCACGCCGGGCCACGACGTACCGAGCGGGCGGGGGGGCGCCCGGGCGGCGCGGCGGGGACAGGCGGCGAGGAGTCCGGAGGCATCGGCCGGATGGTACTGATCCTCGCGACACCTGGCGATCCGAGGTGGGCGGCCCGGCGGGAGCTGGCGGCAGGCGGTGGCGGCGGACGGGGGAGCAGACGGGCGGCCGCGCCGAACCCCTCGATCTCGGACCACCAGATTCCCCGGATTACCACCCCGCCGACACGAGTGCGCGCCGAAGTATGCCTCCCCGCAAAAAATAGGAAAAACAAACTGCTCGCTGCTTGACAATGCACCGGTCCCCCCCCATATTTAGGCCACGCGCGGGGGAAATCGCGCGGGCCGTGGTACTCAAGGCGATTACCCATCAAGAGCAAATAGGTGCGATCCCTCGCGGGCATCTCATTGTCAGCGAGCGCTTATCTAGTCGGCAAGAGGAGTTTGGAATGAAGATGTCTGGAGTCATCGCCGCGGCCCTTCTCGCGGGTCTGCCTGTCGCGAGCGCTCTGGCCGACCAGGTGCAGATGACGAACGCCGGCTCGCAGTGGTACGACGGCGGCCCGGGCGGCGCGTTCCGCGCGAACGTCGTCTCCGGGTACATCGGCGCCACCGGCGGGCCGGGCGGCTCGGCCACGTCCTTCCTCACCTTCTGTGTCGAGCACAACGAGAACTTCAGCTTCGGCGGTACCTACTACACAGAAATCTCCGACAGCGCCAGCGGCGGCGGCGTCTCCGGCGGCAACCCCGATCCCATCTCGGCCCGCACCGCCCAGCTGTACGGCGAGTTCCGATCGGCCAACAGCTTCGGCAATCTTTCCGGGCTCGGCGGGGACGGCATCAGCACCGCGGCCGAGACGCACGCACTGCAGGACGCCATCTGGTTCGAGGAGGGCGAGATCGCGACGCTCCCGGCCGGGCTGGCGACGGACCTCTGGACGTGGGCGGGCTCGAACAACGGCACGATCGGCATCGTCCGCGTGCTGCGCCTGTGGACCAACCCCGATCTGACCGGCAACTCGCAGGACCAGCTGACGATCGCCCCGGTGCTCGTGCCGCTCCCCTCGGCCGCGATGGCGGGGCTGCCGGTGCTGCTGGGCCTCGCGGGGTTCGGCGTCTGCCGCCGCCGGCGGCTGGCCTGATCGACCTGACATGCTTGACATGAGCGTCCGTCCTCAGGGCGGACGCTTTTCATTGGTTGTTGTTCATCATCGAGCGTTCGGGTCGAGCGCGATCTCAAACTGGCCGGACCAGTAGGATGCCGCGTCGAGTTCGCAGAGCGCGGCGCCTCCATCGCCGTGACGCGGATGGTCCGGCCGTCGGCGCCTCTCAGTTCGGGCGGAATGGCCGGCTGAGTGGGATCTCGACCCTGCCATTCCAATAGTGGTCGGCATCCAGATCGGTCAACGCTCCGTCGTTGTTGCCCGTGAATCGAAGGAGTGATTCATCGGGGTGGTCAAGTGCAGCTCTGATCGCATCGGCGTCGCCGTCGAGTTGAATCCAGCTCATCGAGTCGCTCACAACGCGAGGCCGCGGGATTGGTGTCACGTCGCGCGAGATCTTTCCCGTCGCGACAACCTCACCCTTGTAAACGAGTTCGATCCCGAGGGAGAATCGGGTGTGCGGCGACGACGCTCGGTCGGGAAGAGCGAAGCCGATCTCTCCACGATAATCAACCAATCGCAGGGTCTTCGCGATCAGGTCACCAAGGTGGATCCCGAGATCCTCGTCGCTCGCGGGCGATACGACATCGTCCGACGATCCGGAGACGGCGACGCTGACCCTGGCTACTCCGGTCCAGACGACATCGCTCGATTCCTCGATCGACACATCGAACACGATCTCGGTCGTTCCCGCGGGCGGCGCGCCGACCGTCTCCCACCAGACGGGCGGCGACGTCCACGGGCTTGCCCATCCGCGGGGGTCCGGCCAGTCCAGTACGACGGGCCGCGCACCCTCGAACCTCGGGACAAGGCGAAGCCTGTGCGGCGCCCAGAGAAGGCCCGTGTCGTTCATGATGAGCTGCATCGGCACGCCCTCGGGCCATCGCGCGCGGGTCCGGAGCGAGACCAGAGGCCGGTGCTGCTGGAACGGTTTCTGCACGAACTCGCGACGCTGGCCGAGCGTCAGCGCCCCGTGCTGATATCGCCGCCAGACCTCATCGACCATCTGCTGGCGCGAGCGGTCCATCATGGCGGTCACGCTGCGTCCAGGCGGAGGCACGCCACCCCTGAGAGCCGGATCGTCCACCAGCTTGACCAGCAGGAACGAGGGCATCCGCTTCGACCAGTCGACCCCCGAGATCGTCGGCCAGGCGAAGAGCCCGATACCACCGCAAAGCATGGCCGCGCCCGGTATCGCCCGCAGCCAGTCGCGACGGACCCTGAGAAGGTGCCGGGGGCTCTTGGCGGTCCGCCCGCACTCCGGGCAGGTCAGGCCGGGGATTGCCTCCATGTCGTACCAGCAGCGCGGGCAGCGGCGCGTGCGCCCGCGGCGCTCGCACCTGTACCAATCGGCGCCCAGGCCCACGGCGACACCCAGCGCCCCGATCAGCAGGAGCGCCACGCCGCACAGGTAGTTGAGTTGCTCCGTGGTCATGTGCGAACGCCGTGTGGTTGTACCCGATGCGACGGGGCTGAGGTGTGCGGAGGGACTCCGGGCCGGCACATCCGCCCCTCCCCCGTCCCCGCCACACCCACCTCTACGCATGGTCGGGCCGCCGCCAGCGTGCCTCGCCGAGAAACTCTGTCATGCGAGTTTGCCCTTGACAAGGACCGCTGATTGTTCTATATACGTTCATATGCGGTCACAAGCCGAACATCAGGTCGACACATACCGTCGCGACTCATCCATCCATGTCCGGCCTGTCCGGCCCGCCAACGCCGAAGGCCGCCGTAGACCGCCGTACACCGCCACCCGGGATCATCAAGAACCACCGAGAAACTCCCGTAGGCCGCCGTAGACCGCCGTAGACCGCCACCTCAGAACTTGCGCACCGTGGCGCTCGCCCGCGGTTCCCTCTACCATCCATCATGGCCTCCCCTGTTCGAAACTCGATCGACCTCCTGCAGCGAATGGTGAACGCCGTGGAACAGGTCCGCCAACGACTCCTGCGCGCATCCGCGGCCCTTAAGGCCCGGGACATCGGCTACGCCGTCATCGGCGGCAACGCCGTGGCCGCGTGGGTCGCGACCGTTGACCTGGCCGCAGTGCGCAACACGCAGGACGTGGACATCCTGATCCGCCGGGCGGACTTCGCGGGGGCCAAGGGGGCGCTGGAAGAGGCCGGTTTCGTATACCGCCGCGCCGCCGGGCTGGAGGTCTTCCTGGACAGCCCCGCGGCAAGCCCACGGCAGGCGGTCCACCTGGTGTTCGCCAACGAACTGGTGAAGCCCAGCGAGGCGGCGCCGAACCCGGATGTCGATGAATCCACAGAAATGGGCGCCTTCCGCGTGCTGAACCTCGACGCCCTCGTGCGGATCAAGCTCACGGCGTTCCGCGACAAGGACCGCACTCACCTGCGCGACATGATCGGCGTCGCTCTTGTCGATCAATCGTGGACCAGGCGGCTGCCGCAGGCGCTCGGCGAACGCCTGCAAGCGCTGCTCGACACGCCGGATGGCTGAACGGACGACGAGGCCGGGACGACACATCGGTTAGACTCTCCTTCTCGCGTCCCCAGCAGGAGCCGCACCATGCCCCGACCCGTCACCCTCTTCACCGGCCAGTGGGCCGACCTGCCCCTGACCGCCATGGCCGCCAAGGCCAGGTCGTTCGGCTACGACGGCCTCGAGCTGGCCTGCTGGGGCGACCACTTCGAACCGGGCAAGGCCCTCAAGGACGCGGCCTACGGCAAATCGCGCCTGGACATCCTGGAGCAGAACCGGCTGAAGTGCTGGGCCATCTCCAACCACCTCGTCGGCCAGGCCGTCTGCGACCCCATCGACGCCCGCCACAAGGCCATCATCCCGCCGGCCGTCTGGGGCGACGGCGAGCCCGAGGGCGTGCGCCGGCGCGCTGCCGAGGAGATGAAGGCCACCGCCCGGGCCGCCGCCAGGCTCGGCGTCAAGGTCGTCAACGGCTTCACCGGCTCGGCCGTCTGGCACAAGCTGTACTTCTTCCCCCCCACTTCCGCGGCCGAGATCGATGCGGGGTACAAGGACTTCGCCGACCGCTGGCGCCCCATCCTCGACGTCTTCAAGGGCGAGGGCGTGCGGTTCGCCCTCGAGGTGCACCCCGGCGAGATCGCCTACGACCTCGCCACGGCCCGGCGCGCCCTCGACGCCGTCGGCGGGCACCCGGCCTTCGGCTTCAACTTCGACCCCAGCCACCTGCACTGGCAGTTCGTCGACCCCGTCGCGTTCATCGACGCCTTCCCGGACCGCATCTTCCACGTCCACATCAAGGACTGCGCCCGCACGCTCGACGGGCGCACCGGCATCCTCGGCTCGCACATCCAGTTCGGCTCCAGCGGGCGCGGCTGGGACTTCCGCTCTCCGGGGCGCGGGCAGATCAACTTCGAAGAGATCGTGCGGGCGCTCAACCGCGCGGCGTATTTGGGGCCGCTAAGCGTGGAGTGGGAGGACGCCACGATGGACCGCGAGCACGGCGCGGCGGAGGCCGCGGGGTTCGTGAGGAAGCTCGATTTCAAGCCGTCGAACGTGGCGTTCGACGCGGCCTTCGAGAAGAAGGGGTAACCGGCGCACCGGGTCGCCTCTGCGGAGCCTCGGTGTCGGTGTCCTCCGAGTACGGTCTTCGAGCCTGGAGAACTGGACGATATGAGCAAGCTGAGAATGGGCATGGTCGGCGGCGGCCGGGACGCGTTCATCGGCGCGGTGCACCGCACGGCCGCGTGCATGGACGGGAAGGTCGAGTTCGTCGCCGGGGCGCTCTCGTCGACGCCTGAGAAGGCGATCGCCTCGGGGAAGGACCTGGGGCTGGCCGACCGGCGGAACTACCCGACGTGGCGGAAGATGCTCGAGGGGGAGCTGGGGCTGCCGCCGGAGCAGCGGATCGACTTCGTCTCCATCGTCACGCCCAACAACACACACTTCGAGGTGGCGCACGCGTTCGCGGCAGCGGGGTTCAACGTCGTGTGCGACAAGCCGCTCGTGCACACCTCCGACCAGGCGGAACAGCTCGCGCGCGCGGTGGAGGCGAGCGGGGTGGTCTTCGCCGTGACGTACAACTATTCCGGCTACCCGATGGTCAAGCAGGCCCGCCACATGGTGCGCCAGGGGCTGATCGGCGAGGTCCGCAAGATCATCGTCGAGTACAACCAGGGGTGGCTGGCCTCGGCGCTCGAGAAGACGGGGCAGAAGCAGGCCGGGTGGAGGACCGACCCCGCCAAATCGGGGATGGGCGGGGCGATCGGGGACATCGGCTCGCACGCCGAGCAGCTCGTGTCGTACGTGACGGGGCTGGAGATCGAGTCGCTGTGCGCCGACCTGACGACGTTCGTGCCCGGGCGCAGGCTGGACGACGACGCCGGCGTGCTGCTGCGCTTCGCCGCGCAAGGGGGCACGAGCGCCCGCGGGATCCTCACCGCCTCGCAGATCTGCGTGGGCAACGAGAACGACCTGCGCCTGCGCGCGTGGGGGACC
>JBGPJM010000041.1:0-27599 GCA_041485385.1 Phycisphaerae bacterium
CGAGCTGGACCTTGATCTGCGCCTGGCGCTCCGGCGGGAACACATCGGAGATGCGGTCGATCGCCTGCGCGGCGTCGTTGGTGTGCAGTGTGGCGAACACGAGGTGACCCGTCTCGGCCAGCGTCAGCGCGAACTGGATGGTCTCCGGGTCACGCATCTCGCCGACGAGGATCACGTCCGGGTCCTGGCGCAGGAACGTGCGCAGGGAACTCGGGAAGGTCACCCCCGCCCGCGCGTTCACCTGGGTCTGCGTCAGGCCCGTGAGCTGATACTCCACCGGGTCCTCGACGGTCGAGATGTTCATCGCGGTCTTGTCCAGGGTCCGCAGCGAGGCGTACAGCGTCGTGGTCTTACCCGAGCCGGTCGGGCCGGTCACCAGCACGATGCCGTGCGGCTCGTCGATCGCCTTCTTCCAGATCGTCAGCGTGTTCTCGTCGAACCCCAGCTCCTCCAGCTGCACGTTGATCGAGCGCGTGTCGAGGATACGCATCACGACCTTCTCGCCGTAGGTGCTCGGGAGCGTGGACACGCGGAGGTCAAGCTTGCGCCCGGCCACCGTGCACCGGATGCGCCCGTCCTGCGGGATGCGGCGCTCGGAGATGTCCAGGTTGGCCATGATCTTGATGCGGCTGACGATCGCCGCGGCCATCGACGCCGGCGGGTTCATCGACTCGAAGAGCACGCCGTCGATGCGGAACCGGATTTTGATCCGCTTCTCGGCCGGCTCCACGTGGATGTCCGACGCGCCCTCCTTGCTGGCGGTCTGGACGATGTGGTTCACGTACCGGATGACCGGCGACTCGCCCGCTTCCTTCTCCAGATCGACCTCGTCGGTCTTCTGGATCTTCTCGATCTCGACGTCGGCCTCTTCCACGTCCGCCAGGAGGGCGTTGATGTCCACCTCGGGCACCTGCGACGCCCCGACGATCTCCATCGCCCCTTTCACGTCCACCGACGTCACGATCACCAGCTTGATGCTCGAGACGCCCAGCGTCCGCCGGATCTGGTCCACGAGGAAGACGTCGTCCGGGCGCGTCGCCCCCACCACCACCCGGCCCACGCTCCCCACCCCCGGCTCAACGCGCAGGGGGACGACCATCTTCTCCTTGCAGAACTCCACACCCAGCTTCTGGAGCAGCGCCCCGTCGAACCCGCCCGACATCCCCTTGCCCAGGTCCACCCGCTCGAAGGGCACGCCCGCCAGTTCGGCCACCCCCTGCTGCACCGCGACCTCGTCGGCCCCCTGCTCGATGAGGATCTCCGCCAGCCGGCGCGTCGGCGTCTGCTTCAGGATCTGCTGGGCCGCCGTCAGCTGCTGCGCCGAGATCGCGTTCCGCGAGAGCAGGAACTGCCCCAGGTCGCTGGACCGCTCGATCTGGTCCGTCGTCTCGGGCTGGTACACCGTGCTGTACGCCTCGCCCACCGTCTGGCGCGGCGCGGCCTTGGGCTTCACGGGGACGGCCGGGTCGTTCTCCACCGTCACGTTCTGCTCGAACGAGCGTTGCCCGCCGGGCACCGCCGGCAGCGGCGTGAACGCCTCCTTGGCCTTGTCCACGGAGTGCTTCTTCTGCTCGGCGCCCTTGTCGGGGCGGGCCGGGCGCGGGCGGGCGGCGGACTGGTCCTCCGTCACCCCCAGCTCGTTCAGGATGTTGTCGATGTCGAACTTGCCCACGGTATCTCCCTCAGGGCCTCGTCTACTTCTTCTTCGGCGCCGGCGCGGGCGCCGGGGCCGGCCTGGGCGCCGGCTGCTTCGGCGAGGTCTTCGTGCCCGGTTTGGTGGCGCCGTGCGACGTGTCGTCCAGCGACAGCGTGTACGCCTTCCCGCTCCGGTCCTGCAGGTCCACCGCCCGGTCGTGGATCTCCAGCACCGTGAAGAGCCCGGCCAGCGTGTCCCCGGCGCGCACCGTCTCCTCGCCGATCCGCGCCACCGGGTCCGCGCCGGTCATGATCCCGTGGATCTTCAGGGTCGCCAGCGCCTGCGTGACCTGCGCCAGGTAAGACTGCTCGTCCGCCAGCCGCTGCTCCTCGGCAAGCCGCGCGAGCTTCTGCTCCGGGGTTTCGCCGGCCACCGGCGCCGGGGAGTCCGGCGTCGACTTCGTCACGATCTTCGAATCCTCCAGCGAGAACGGGTTCTTCGCCACCTGCTCGGAAGGCACCTGGCGGGCGACGTGGTTGGTCGTCAGGTCCGCCAGGATCTTCTGGTGGTCCTGCGTCCCCACCGGCTTCTTGTTGTAGTCGTAGTTGATCTCGACCTCTCCCAGCGCCTTGATCGGGCCCATCCCGAACTTCCGCATCGCCAACAGCGCCGCCGTCGCCAGCACCAAGAGCCCCGCCAGGAACAGCACCTGCGTCGGGATCTTCCGGCGCGGCACGTCCGGCAGCGCCTCCATGCCCGCCGCCGCCAGCGCGTCCAGGCGGAACGCGCCCTGCTGCTCGCCCCCCTCCTCGGCGTGCTCCGGCGCCGTCGCCAGCCCCACGCCCTGCGCGGCCACGTCGATGGTCGATCCCTGTCCCGGCTTCTTGTTCGCTGCTGGTGTACTCATGGCTGGTTGCTCGCGTCGCCTTCGTAATAGATGCTCAGTGTGAACTTCGCGTCCATCTCCCCGTCCACCTTCTCCGACCGCGTGATCGCCAGGTCCGGGATCCGCGTGATGCGCGGGAGCTGCTCGAGCTCCAGCAGGAACCGGTAGAACCCGTCGAAGTCGCCCGTGATCTCCACCTCGATCGGCTGCTCCATCGCCAGCCCCGCGGAGATCGACTTGTCCGCCTTCTTGAAGTGCGGCACCTTGAGCCCCGTCTTCCCCGCCAGCGACGACACCTGCCTCAGCACGTCGTCCATCTCCTTGCCCGTCGGCAGCCGCGCCTGGATCGAGTCGATGCTCTCCCGGATCGCCTGGTTGGCCCGCTGCAGGTCCTCCGTCTGGCTCGTCGCCACGCGCAGCTTCTCCAGGAGCGCCTTCTTGTGGTCGATCTCCAGCTTCGCGCGCGCGATCTCGTCGTTCTGCGGCTTGAACACCAGGAAGAAGCTCGCGATCGGCACCGCGAGCAGCACCGCGAAGAAGAACGTCTGGCGGATGGTGCTGTTCATGTTCCCTTACTCCTTCTTCTCTGGCACGGTCGCCACGGGCGGCGCCTGGTGCTTCGTCCCCGGCTTGCGCGCCGGCTCGCTGCCCTTCGATCCGATCCCGCGCGATCCCAGCGCCTTGTCCCCCGGCGCCTGCAGGTCCGTCGGGACCGCCGACCCGGGACGCGCCGCGAGGCGCGGCACGTGCAGCGGTTCGATCTGCCTCGCGTCCGCCGCCGGCTTCAGCTGCGCCTCGATCCGGAACTTCCTCAACGACACCTCGTCCACGATCACCTCGCCGCTGTACATCAGGTCCACCTGCGACAACAGCGGGCACTGCTGCAGCGACGCCTGGTAATCCGCCACCAGCGCGTCCGTCTGCGACAGGCCCACCAGCGACAGCGTGAACTCCATTTTCGGCGGCTTGGGCTTCTCCGGCGGCAGCTCCGGCTCCCCGGCCTTCCCCGCCGGCTTCGCCGGCGCCGCCGGCAGCTTCCCGGCGATCGATCGCGGCGTCGCCTTCCCGGATGCCTTCGGCGCCGGCGCCTCCTTGATCCGCTTGCTCACCAGCTTCAGCTCCGTCAGCGTCAGCTCGTCGGGCATCCGGTTGATCAGCTCCGCCATCAGGATCGAACGCGGCACCTTCTCGATCAGCGCCGTCGTGATGTCCGCCTTCTCCATCATCTCCTGCTTCTGCGCCTCGAGCATCTTCAGCTGCTCGATCTTCTTGGCCTCCAGCGTGTACTGGCTGTTGATCTCCTGCTGCCGCGTCTTCACCTCCGACCACTGCCGGTTGGTCACGAAGAACGCCGCCACCACGCCGAACATCACGATGCAGAACAAGGACAGCGTGATCAGCCCCGTCCGACGCTCGACCTTCTTCTCCAGGTAGTCCTTGGGAAGGAAGCTCGATCCGAACCCGTCGGTCTTTTTCTTGCTTGGAATCATCGGGGGTTCCTTCAGGACTGTCGTCTCGGCAGGGCTTGTCGCGGCGACCTCGTCGGGCGCGGCGGGAAGAGTGCTCAGATATCCGTCGGGCTCAGGCACAGCCCCAGCGCCACCGCCCACGCCGGCTGCGGCTGCGTCAGGTCGACGTCCTTCACCGGCTCCGTGCCGGTCCGCCCCAGGCGAGCCAGCGGGTCGGCCACCTGCGCCGGCACCCGCAGCTTCCGCGCGATGTGCTGGCACAGCCCCCGGTGCCGCGCCTCGCCGCCCACGAAAATCGCCTTGCTCACCCGGTTGCCCGGGAAGATCGTGTCGTGGTACCGAAGGCACATCGCCACTTCGTCCGTCAGCGTCTCCAGCGCGTCCGACAGGTCGAACCTCAGCGCCGCCGGCGTGTGCTCCGCCAGGCGCGGGCCCGGCCCGGCCGCCCCCGTCCCGTTCACCGCCGCCGCCCCCGCCAGCGCCGGCTCCGCCGCCGGCCCCGGCGTCCGCGACGGCGTCAGGTTCTCCGTCGCGAGCCGCTGCGAACGCGCCCACGCGATGTTGCACTTGAGCTGCCGCGCGATCGTCTCGTCCAGGTGCCGCCCGCCCAGGTGGATCGTCTTGGCGAACACCAGGTCCTTCCCGTGCGCGATCATGCAGGTCGTCGCCCCCGTCCCCATGTCCAGGTACAGCGTCACCTGGTTCGCTTCCGCTTCCCCCACCGCCGGCTCGAATGCCTTCATCATCGCCAGGCACGATGGCTGGATCCCCACCGGCTCCAGCTTGCACGCCTTCAGCAACTGCATGATGCGCCCGATCAGGTCCCGCGGCACCGCGAAGCAGATGACCTCGGTCTTCCCCGCGGCGGGGCCCGCCGCCAGCTCGCCCACCACCACGTGCCGGTACACCAGCGCGTCCGGGTGGCACCCCAGCTCCGCCGGGAGCGCCGTCTCCACCTGCGCCTCGACGTCGCCGTCGGCCTTGGGGAACTGCAGGTGCTTGCAGAACATCTGAACCGCCGGGATCCCGCACACCGCCCGCTTCCCCTTGAACCCGCCCGCCTTGATCAGCCGAGACAACGCCTGCGACTGGAACTCGAACCGCTTGGCGCTGTCCAGCAGGATGTCGTCGGGCGTGTCCACCTGTGCGGCCGCCACCAGCGCGTGCGGCTCGCCCGAGCTGATCTGCAGCACCTTCAGGGCCCCTACCCCGAAGTCGATGGCGATCGGCAGCGTCGAGTTGGCAAGCAGGCCCACGGACCGTACCCGATTGAAAGCCGCAAACGCCATAGACTGCAGCCTCCGCAGTGCTCTTCGCCCTGGATCCGACACAATGCCGCCGGGCAGCACATCGGCCTGATCTGGAGCGTCGTTGAGACAACCACACCGCCCGAGCAACCCAGAGCGCGCAGACGCCCCGCCCAGACAGCGCCGCAAGCCCGTGCCGTCACGTTTATCGCACCCGCGCCCCGCGCCGCGGGCGGAATCGCCCCAGGACGAAACTCGGTCCACTCCGCCTCGGATCGTTCCGCCCGGCATCCCTCACCCGGCACTCAGCTCGCCCCGCGCCCGTCCGAGAACCCCCGTCAACCGCGCCAGTGCGCCCTTCAGGTCCCACCGCTGTTTCCCCCGGTCCCCTGTCGTGTTGCTGATCACCCGCAACTCGCAGAACGGGATCCGCGCCGACCCCCGCGCCCCTCCGTGCCTCGCCACCACGTGCCCGACCGCCGCGCCCTCCATCGCCTCGCACACCGCCCCCGTGCGCTCGAGCACCGCCCGTGCTCGCTCATCCGTCCCCGAGCACGTCGAAACCGTCGCGATCCGCCCCACCACGTCCGCCACCCTGCGCATCCTCTCCAGCAGCCCCGCGTCCGCCTCGATCGCCGAACCCTCGAACGGCCCCAGTCCGAACCCCATCGCCGCGCAATCGATGAACCCTGTCGGCGTCTCCACGCCCTCGTCCGCGTACACGCTCGCGCTCCCCGCGACCACACCCAGCATCTCCACCCCCGCTCCCGGCAACACGCCGGCGATTCCCGCCGAGATCACCGCCGCCGGATTGAACCGCTCGAGGTACCCTGCCACTCCTGCCGCGGCGTTCACCTTCCCCACCCCCGTCACCAGCATCTCGAACCGCCCGTCCAGCCGCTGCGTAAGCCATTCCTCGACCCGCCCGGGCGCAGCCACTCCGAACGCCGCCATCGCCGCGACGGCTTCGGACTGCGAGGCGACGACCAGCAGGATCGGCGGCGTCGGCATGAGGGGCCCTGATGGGGGGAAACCGCGATCGCGAGAACGTCATCGGACTCGCCAGCGTCAATCTACCATACAGAGTGCCCGCGCCGACCGGCCCTGCGGGCATCCTTGCGCGGTTCGCCTCAACCCGCGCCAGGAGCGCCTCTCCGCGGCGTTTCCAATGACCGGGGGTGGTGGAACCGTTTGGCCTCCCGGGCGGTTCAAGCTACGTCAGCGGGTTCCTCTCCCCGCTCGTTCGTTGGGTGTTGTGTCCGTCCGTCCGCGGTCTTACTGGAGCCCTCCTATGGACCGACAGCCAGCCGGGATCACTCTCGGTGCCGCCACGTCCGGGCGACCCGCTCGCGCGCGCCGTGCCGCGGCCCTCCGCACCGCCGTCCTCGCCACCGGCGCCCTCCTCCTCGTCGCCGGCGCCGGCGTCGGCATCTGGGTCGCCACCCGACCGTCCTCCTCCCCGTCCTCCTCCGGCGGCACGCTCGAGATCCACACCGTCGCCCGGACCAGCTTCGACATCTCCACGACGTGCTCGGGTGAGCTCGAGGCCAAGAACCAGATCGAGATCCGCAGCAAGCTCGATTCCATGTCGACCATCGTCGAGCTCGTGGACGAGGGGAAGACCGTCAAGTCCGGCGACGTCCTCATCCGGCTCAACTCCGACGAGCTCCAGAGCAAGATCCGCGAGGAGGATCTCCAGAAGGTCCAGGCGCAGTCCGACGTCGAGGCCGCCGAGACGGAGCTCAAGGTCCAGGAGAAGGAGAACGACGCCAAGCTCCAGGCCGCGGACGTCAAGGTCCAGATCGCCGTGCTTTCCCTCAAGCAGTGGGAAGAGGGGGAGCTCGTCCAGAAGCACAAGGACAACACCCAGGCCATCGAGAAATCCGAGGCCGAGCGCACCCGTCTCAAGGAAAAATACGACAAGAGCATCGAGCTCGAACATGAAGGCTTCGTCAGCAAGGACGAGCTCAAGCGCGACAAGCTCGCCTACGACGACGCCCAGCGCGACTACGACAAGGCGGTCCTCGCCGAGCAGATCTACGACAAGTACCAGGAGCCCAAGGACCGCACCAGCAAGACCTCCGACCTCACCCAGGCCCGCGCCGAGTTCGAGCGCGTCAAGGAGCAGAACGTCATCGAGCTCGCCGGCAAGACCTCCAAGCGCGAGACCCGCCGCCAGCAGCTCGCCATGCACGAGGACAAGCTCAAGAAGTACAACGAGCAGCTGGTCAACTCCACCATCAAGGCCCCCTCCGACGGCCTGGTGGTCTACTCCACCAGCATGGAGCGCATGATGTGGGGCTGGGGCGGCGAGGGCCCGCTCCAGATCGGCCGCCAGGTCCACCCCAACGAGCTGCTCATCGTCCTCCCCGACACCTCCGTCATGATGGCCTCCGTCCAGGTCCACGAGAGCCTGGCCTCCAAGATCAAGCCCGGCCTGCGCGCCACCGTGAAGGTCGACGCCGCCGGCGGCAAGACCTACACCGGCACCGTCGAGTCCATCGGCGTCCTCGCCGAGTCCGGCGGCTGGCGCGACCCCAACCTCCGCGAGTACCGCGTCAAGATCGCCCTCGACCTCGGCGACAAGCCCGCCCCCGCGCCGGTCCCGGCTCCCGCCGGTGACGCCGCCGCCGCTCCCGCCGCTCCCGCGCCATCCGCTCCATCAGCAACACCGGCCGTGATCGCCGCGGCTCCCGCCGGTAACACCCCCGCCGCTCCCGCTCCACCCGCTCCATCAGCAACACCCGCCGTGATTGCCGTGGCTCCCGCCGCCGCCCCTGATCCCGCGCCAGCTTCAGCCGCCGCGACTCCCGCCCCCGCTCCCGTGCCCGCCGCCCCCGCTTCCGCGGCGACTGTCGCCGCCGCCAAGCCCGCGACGTCCGCCGCCGATTCCGCCTTGAAGCCCTCGATGCGCTGCGAGGCCGAGATCGTCATGGGCAAGGTCGAGGACGCCACCGCCGTCCCCATCCAGGCCGTCTTTAACGAGGGCATGCTCCGGTACGTCTACGTCCCCGAGGGCAGCAGCAAGTACGCCCGCCGCCCCATCAAGCTCGGGCGACTCTCCGAGCGGTTCGCCGAGATCGTTTCCGGCCTCGCACCCGATGAGAGGGTCCTCCTCCGCGAGCCCAAGGCCGGTGAGGTCCTCGATCGGCCCTGGTCCGACAAGGAGCTCGCGGCCGTCGGTCTGAAGAAAGGCGAGAACGGCCAGCTTGTCCCGACCGTGGATTCCCCGGGCAAGGGCCAGGCCAAGCACAAGGGCGGGGCGCACGATCAGGCCAAGGACGCCGTCGCCGTGGCGCCCGGCGAGCCCGTGATGATCGGCGCTTCCGACTCCACCCCCGACCCCAAGAGCGCGACCCCGGCCGTCGAGAAGCCCGCCGCCGATCCCGCCCCGGCCCCTGGCAAGGTCGCCGAGGCCGTCCCGGTCACCAAGGCCCCCGCTCCCGCCCCGGCCCCTGAGAAGAAGTCCGACGGCGGTTGATCGGTCTACGGCTTCCACTCAGCGCCGATCCGCGCGGCACCGCGCCGGGCGCTGCCCGTCTTACGCCGCCGCCGTCGCCCACTTCCCCGCATCGCCCGGGCGCGCGGGCCCCGTCGCCGTCGGATAGAAGTTGTCCGCCGTGACGTCGAACCCCTCCGTGTGCGTGATCGTCAGGTCCGCGTGCGTCGAGAGATCGATCGGCTCCCCCACGGGCGCCGTGCCGTCCACCGCGTCGATCACCCGCACCGTCGGGCGGCACGGGTCCGCCCCCTTCCAGTCCGTCACCACCGCCGTCCGCCGGTCGCTCAGGCGCACCGACGACCCCGGCGAATACGCCGGCGCCACCGACAAGAGCGCCCTGTACACCACCGGGTCGATCCGGCGCGCCGCGGCGTCGTCCAGCAGCCGCCTCAGGGCCCGCACCGGCGGCACCGACGCCCGCTCCGAAACCCCGCGCTCCGCGTTCATCTGCTCCGCGACCGGCCCCGCCCGGTACCGGTCGTACAGGTCTGCCACCGCCACGATCCGCGCGAAGATGTGGATCCGCGAGCCCGCCAGCGGCGCCGGCGGCCCGCTCGCCCGCGACAGCGAGGGAAAGCCCGAGCCGTCGCACCGCTGGTGATGGTGCAGGATCGCTCCCACGGCCGTCGGTGGGATCTTCGTCCGCGCCATCTCAAACCCGATCTTCGCGTGCGCGCGGAACTCCTTGTCGCGCTCGTCGTGCGTCCTCTCCCACCGCTCCAGCACCTCCGGCGCCAGGCGCAGCATCCCGATGTCGTGCAGCATCGCCCCCACCCCCAGGCTCGCGATCTTCCTGGCCCGGTGCGGCGGCACCCGCGGGCGCTGCGCCATCAGGTACCCCTCCAGCTTCAGCCCCATGAGCAGGCTCAGGAAGCACACGTTGCTCGAGTGGGCCATGATCGGGTGCTGGTGGTCCACCATCTCGTGCAGGAACAGCGCCGCCTGCGGCGCCGAGACAAACTCCTCCAGCAGCGACTGCACCGCGCCCGAGTACGGCCGGAAGTCCACCTCCGCGTGCGAGCTCCTCGACACCTCGTCGAACCCGCAGGCGAGCATCGCCGTCAGCCGCGCGTGCTCCGACACGATCCGCGGGCTGATATACCGCGCCACGTAGTCCAGCGCCGGGTACCGGATCCACAGCACGCGGATCTGCATCTCCCGCAGTTTCTCGATCGTGTCGCTGTCCAGCACCGCCCCGGGCTTGAGCAGCACGTGACCCGCCAGCATCGGGTGGAACACCGGTAGACCGAGAACCATCCCCGGCGCGGCAGCTGATGTGACAACCCTCAACACCTTCGTGGCTCCACACGCCGGCAATCTCGGCCTGCTCATGCACTATCGGTTGACGCCCCGCCCGAGTTGGCGCTTCCGTGCGATATCAGACCAGGCTTCCCCGCGTGCGCCGCATGCGGCGACCGGGCAACCCGTGCCGCGCCGCCGCCGGACCCCTCCAGATTGCCCGATTCTCGCGAGCCCCCAGACCCCCGTCGGCGAAGGCGGCTCAACGCAGCAGCCGGAACTCCTCCGGCACGCGCGGCACCAGGATCACGATCGCCCGCGACGGCCTCCCCTTGTCCCCCGGCTTCGCCCCGCCCCTGGCCCCCACCGACGTGAGCATCGCCTGCCCCAGCGTCATGAGCACCGGCGCGGGCGGGCCCGCCGGCTCCGGACTCTCTAGCACCGGCGACGCCACCGGCGGCTCGGCTCCCGGCTTCTCGCGCTTCACGCGCCCGATCGGCGGCGAGGCCGGCGCACCCGGATCCGCCGTCGCCCCGTCCGCCTTTCCAGCGACGCCCGCCTCCGGCGCGGCCGGGAGATTCCCCGCGGCCTTCCAATCCACGTCCGGGCTCTCCGGGATGATCAGGTACGCCCACCCCGGCGGCGCCTCGATCGTGAGTGCCAGCCGCCGGAACACCAGCCCCTCCTCCTCAGGTCCAAGCGAGGCGGTCGGCAACTTCAGGAGGTCCTGCTGGCCCGGGTTTCCCTCGGTCTCCTGGTGCTGCGGCAACAGCTCCACGTGCAGCACCGCGTGCACCACGTGCTTCTCCCGCAGCCCCGCGGTTCTTCCCGCCGGCCCTTCCTGGGCGGGTGGCACCGGCGCCGTCCAGCAACGCGTGAGCAGACGCAGCCGCCCCGGTCCCAGCCGCAGCGGCCCCGTGTCCAGGCCGACCGTCGCCCCCGACGGCCAATACGGCCCCTTCACCGCGTCGGTCCACAGCGGCACCTGTCCCATCCACTGCCGCTGGATTGCCCCCACGATCGGCAGCCGGCTCCGGAGCGTCTCCAGCTTCTCGACCGGCACGCTCACCAGGCGCAGCCCGTTGGCCGCCCAGGCCCGCACCGCCGCCGCGTCCGCCGGCACCGGCTCATCCAGCCACGGCGCCAGCTCCCTCGCCAGCGTCGCCGAATCGGCCGTCACCACCCACCACGCCAGCTCGAGCCCGTTCTCCGACCCTCGCACAGCGGGACTCGCCGTCGCGACGTCGGCGCGCGTCGCCGAAATCGGCCTCATCGCCGACCCGCCTCGCCCAGCGCACCCAGCTTCGATCGCCCCCGCGCCCACCGCCGCCGCCGCGCATGCCGCGACCGTCCCCCTCCACGCGGCCGAACTGTTCACGGGGACGTTCATTTCGAGCGGGGATCGTAACCCCTCCCGCCTTCCGGATCACGTCTGCAACCATCTTCGCCGGCACGCGAGCCCCGCCCGCCCAACCGCTACGCCACTTCCCCCAGCCTCACACTCCATGCCGCGCGCCGCCACGACCCCCTTACGCACTCCCCCCGCACGGGATGCGATCAACCGCCGGTCTTTCCCCCGGACCCCGATATGCGGAACGCGAAGCTTGTCAGAGTCGTAGAAAGATGTACGGTTAGACTCGCAGCGGGCTGGGGCGTTCCGGGGGTTCTTCGGAGGGGGGAACTCCTCCGCCTCCTGCCGAAATCTGAAGAAGGGACGGCCGCAGCATGCGTTCGCTCGTGCCACACAAGTTTGTTCGTCTCGCAGTCGCGTCCGGCGCAGCCGCGCTGGCCCTCGTGGCAACCGGCGCGCCGCCCGAGCCGGCGCAACCGAAGCCCGCTCCCGCCGCCGAGCAGCCGCGAAAGCCCGACGTCCAGCCGCCCGCCACCACGACCGACACGGGCGGCATCGCTCTGCCCGATCACAGCGTCCGCCAGCGCATCGCGCGCTCGCTCCTGGGCGACTCGCCCACGATCGCCGCTCCCGCTTCGAAGCCGGGTGGAGTGGAGGGTGCGGCCGAGGCACCCGCCCAGCAGGCGACCATCCACGTCCCGGGCGTGAAGACCGACGCCGGCCCCGGCTACATCGCCGTTCCGCTCAACACCAACGGGCGCGCACGCGAGATCCCGATGACCGACGGTACCGTCAGCGTCGCGCTCGGCGAGCAGACCGGGCGCTCGGACGACGACGGGGAGTACGCGTCACAGAGCGACGTCTTCCTCGTCGGCACCGGCAGTGTCCTTCGCGGCTTCGGCGGCCTGCAACACCCGCGGAACGCCTGCCTCATCCGTCGCGCCCCGTCGCGGCCGCTCGTTGACCAGTCCACGGACGATCGGCGCTTCCCCGACTCCGTTGTCACCGGCATCGACCCCTTCAACGACTCCTACCGCGCCGCGCAGCTCTCGTTCTCCGAAGCTGCCGCCCCGCACCTGGCCGGGGCCGCCGAGGACTCGTTCCGTTCAGCTCAGTTCCGGTTCAACCAGGCGACACTCACCCAGGGCATCCAGCGCGCCCCCGATGGCCTCCGCCACGAGTTCACCACGTCGCCGGCCCGCTCGCACCGCGCCCCCAGGCACCCGCCCCAGCCGCGCAGGTAAGACCACGCGCACGAGGGTCCGTCCCTTTTCTTCTCACTTTTCGCTTCTCGCTTTTCACTCCTGCCTCTTCCCTGCTCACTGCTCACTTCTCGCACCCATTGATGCGGTCGATCAGCATCCGCACGAGCCCGAACCCCCGCCTCGTGTGCGTGAACGCCAGCCGCGGCAACTCCAGGTGATCCGTCTCCACCGGGTACGGCCCGCGCTGCACCATCTTCGCCGAGCCGTCCGCCCCCGGCTTGATCAGCACCTTGAACTCCTCCGTCAGCCGCCCCAGGTCCGCTTCCTTCAGCGGCCGCTTCAGCCGGATCACCAGGTCGTCCGCCACGTACCGCGACGAGTGGTAGATGCGGTAGAACCGCGTGATGTGGTCCGCGGCGTCCTCCGGCGTCCCGGAGATGTGGTACAGGTTCAGGTCCTCGGGGCCGATCAGCCCGCGCGAGAGCAGGCACGTGCGCACCCACTTGTCCCACTGCTCCCAGTAGTTGCTCCCCGTCCCCTCGCACAGCACGATCGGGATCATCGACGCCTTCCCCGTCTGCACCAGCGTCAGCACCTCGTACCCCTCGTCCATCGTGCCGAACCCGCCCGGGAAGAGCGCCACCGCTTCTGCCTGCGACAGGAACATCAGCTTCCGCGTGAAGAAGTACCGGAAGTAGATGAGCTTCTCGTCCCCCAGGATCACGTCGTTGGCCGTCGTCTCAAACGGCAGCCGGATCGCCACCCCGAACGAGCGCGTCCGCCCCGGCCCCACGTGCCCCGCCTCCATGATCCCGCCGCCCGCCCCCGTGATCACCATCCACCCCGCCGCGGCCATGATCTTCGAGAACGCCACCGCCGCCGCGTAGTCCGGGTGGTCCGGCTTCGTCCGCGCCGACCCGAAGATCGTCACCTTGTGCGGCTCGGGGTACTGCCCGAAGATGCGGTAGGCGTGGCGCAGCTCCTTCACCGCCGTCGTGATCAGCTTCAGCTCCCCCGTGTCGCGCCCGTCGGGAATCAGCTTCAGGCACGTCTGGAGCAGGTCGCGGATCAGCTTGGCATCAAACGACCCCGGCTTCCCCCCCAGGCCCTCGATCAGCCGGTCCAGCTGCGCCGCGATGTCCGGATCGTCCGCCCGGCGCTGCGCCGGTTTCTCCGGCGGCGCCCCCTGGGGCAGCTCCGGCTGCACGAGCGGCAAGGCGGGCGGGTCAAGCTCCTGGCGGGATGGTTCGGCGGGCATGCAATCCAATCAGCGCACGAGCGCACGGCGAGAGACACGGGAAGTGAACGGACGAAGTCACGTTCGCGGTCGGATTATTCGCCGCCCGCCCCGCCCGGTCCGCCGCCTTCCAGCAGCTCATCGAGCCTGCCCGCGGCGTCGCCTCCGCAGCCCCGCGCTCGCGAGCACGACCACCATCGCCCCCGCCGCGCCCGGCGCGGGGACGAGCGTGGCAACGTAGACGGCCTGCAGCGAGGGAAGGCCCTGGAATCGCAGGGCGAAGACGAATGACGTGCCGTCGTGACCCTCGGGCAAGTAAACGAGCTCGGCCACTGTGCGCCCGTCCAGCGTGTCGCCTTCACCGATGATCCGCGAGATCTGGCCGTCGACGTTGGCGAAAAGTGCGAGGGGACCGGCCATGTTCTGATTCCGCCCGAGGAACCCCATGACGTCGCCGCTGACCGACGGTGCAAAGACGACGCCGACGTTGCCGCCCCCCGGTGCGGCGTCGAACTGACGAACGACGGTGGCGTATTCGCCGGAAAGCGTATCGTAGAGGAATACGCCGCCTTGGCCGCCCGGACCGAACAGAGGATCACTGCTGCCGTAGAAGGCAACGTGCCGGCCATCGATGCTCGGGCCGGCCGCGAAAGCAAACGTAGAAGTCGTTCCGGGTACCGTGGTGCCCGCGTCAGCGACCGGAGCAATTCCTGCGGACGACGCCAGATAGAGGCTGTTCGACTGTCCCTGGCTCCTAGCCTCGAAGACCGCATCCTGGGAGCCGACGCTTACGGAGTAGAAGTTCTGAACGTAGACGCCGTCCTGTGCCGCGCTCGACACGCCCGTGAACGAAATCCCGCCATCGCTGAGCGTCGGAGGGGCAAAGGCGGCGAATGTCCCCGTGCCGCCCGGCACGGGTGTGTTGGTGTCCACCACGCGCGTGAAGCTCCACGACTGACCCCGGCCTTCCGCGGCCAGCGACAGGAGCAGAACCACAGGTGCGCCCAGGAACGCTCGCATACTTTCCGCCCCCTCAGCGTCGCCTCCGTCGACAGGCGTACATGGCATCCACGCCCGGCAGGCCAAGGAAATGGACGTTGAAGGCGAAGGACGTCCCATCCTGGCCCTCCGGGCTGTAGAAGAGATCGCGGATCACGCGACCGTCCAGCATGTCGCCCTCGCCGATGATGCGGGTGATCTGCCACGCTGGTGCCGGCGCCGGGGGGCGCGGCGCTCGTGATGCTGGCGGGCGTCAAGCTGTCGATCGAGGCGTACAGCGTGTCCGGGCCGAACTCGTTGCCGCTGCGTCCGACAAAGCCGACGACGCCGTCGCTGATCGAGGGGGCCAGGAAGAACGTCAGCGCGCCACCGCCGGGCGCTGGATCACCGTTGCGCGCGATGGTCGCATAGGTGCCTTCCGAAATGTCGTAGACGAATAGCCCGCCCTCAAGCACCTGGCCATCCACGAAGTTGGACCCCGCGAACGCGACTCGCCCCTGGTCGATGACGGTGCCGTCGGCGAACGTGAAGTTGAGCGTCCCACCGGGGATGGGCGTGCTGACGTCGGCGATCGGGGTGATGCCGCCGCCGGGCGCGGCGAGATAAAGGCTCTGTGGCTGTCCGGAGCTCCGCGCGCTGAAGACTGTGTGAGTTGCCGACACCCCTGTGGAGAAGAAGTTCTGAAATGTTCCCGTCCCTCCGGGGACAGGTCTTGTCTGATCCGCAACGCGGGCCACCGGGCTGCCCGCGTCTCGCCTGTAGACCCCGGTGTAGCCGCCCCCCGTGCCGAAGTTCCCACCCGGGAACGCCACCGAATCGCCCCGGATCGATGGCGCATCGAACGTGAAGAAGTCGCCGGCAGCGCCGGGGATGGGCATGGTGTTGTCAACCACCGTCGAAAGATCCCCGGGGGCGCCTCGGTAGAGGCCAGCGCGCCCTGAGCCGGCGCCGCGGAATACCGTGACCGCTTGGTCCGATGAATACAGCTCGCTGAAGCTGCTGAAGGCGAAGGTCGTGCCCGGAATTGTCGTGTGCGCATCGGCCAATACCTCGAGCGTGCCACTCTGCCAGAGGTACATACCGCCTTGACCACCGCCCGACACTCCGAAAAAAGAGACGACCCCGTCTGCGAGCGCAGGCCCCGAGAACCCGGCGAAGTTGCCCGTCCCGTCCGGAATGGGCGTATTGGTGTCAACGACCCGCGTGAATGTCCACGGCTGTGCAAGAGCGGAGCTCGCGCAGGCGAGCACGATAAGGATTCGCAGAGAAGCGGTGCACATATTGCTTCGCCTCCATCAGGGGGGAGGGCCGTCAAGGAAAGTCAGACTCGCGAACGCGGTCGGCAACGTCGTGTCGTTCAGCGGTGTGCCGCCGATTTCGATCTCGCCCCCCAACCAGCGGAACTCGACGACCTCGCCATCGCCCGAAATGCCGCCGGCGGGCGGCGCGCGAAAACGAAGCTGGTCCAGTGTCGCGCCGAAGGGTACCGTTGCCGCTCCCATGATTCGGACCTCATCGCCGCCCAGGCTCGCGCCAATGGCAAGCTTGGACGTGGACGCGTTGTAGCCCATGGCGACCATGAGCGGCGCATCTTGGAGCCAGAACTGTTTCTCCGCTCCGAAGTCGACCGGCGACAAAGTGGTGCCGCTGCGTCTAATGATGACTCGAAAGCTCCGGTCCTGACAGTTCGCGATGAGTTGGATCCAGTTATCGGCGTTTCCGTAGACAGTGAAAAGCGGCCAGCGCTTGTCGTCGTCCGTGTCGTCTGCTGTTCGGCGATCGGCGTATTGATCCCAGTTGCCGACAGGATGAATGCCCGCCAAGCGCAGCGACCAATTGGACGATGTCGTCAGCGCCAGTCCATCTATCGTGAGCAGCTCGTCGGGACCATTCTGCGTGGGAGGCTGCGGGTAGCTCAGGCTGCCGTTGCCGTCCATCGCGACATCGACCGCCAGCCAGCCGTAATTCTCGTCCGTTACATCTGCAAAGCCGCAGTTGCCTTGGAATGCGAGCGACAAGCCGTTGTTTCCCAAATCGCCTTGACCTCCGGTGGGTATGCGGCGTCGGGCGAACCGCGTCATCGGGCACCGTGCTTTCGGCGGGACGCGTGGCCGCCGCCTGATCGACGGTGACGACGTTCCGCGTGAACGTCTTCGTGAGCGCCGGATCGACAACGATGCCCGTGGACTTGTCGAACTTGAACCGCCGCGTGGTCATGGGACCCGCCTCCCGGCCCGAATGGGCAACCTTCCCCCGTTGAAATCAAGATACCGCACGAAACCCCATCGGGCAAGGACAATCTGCGCGGCAAGGCACTCGACAAGCACCAGCCTGCGTTCTGCTCGCTTCACCTCTTCCCCGCCCTCGCCGTCCTCCGCGCCACCGGCGCCCGCGCCGGGATCGATTTCAGCCGCTGCCGCTCCTTCCGCGCCGATTCCTCCGTTCCCTCTTCCGCCGCCATCTCCGGCGCAGCGCCCCCGAAGATGCTCCCCAGCAGCCGCCTCGTCGTGTGCAGCGGCTCGGCGCTCACCGTCGGCTTCGACAGTGTCCCGCCCACTGTCGCCGTCACCAGCTCGTTCCGCAGCGCCTCCATCAGGTCCGTCCAGAGCGGCAGGCGCGACGCCGAGCGCGAGTTGAACTTCAGGTCCAGCGCCATCGCCGGCCACGTGATCGTCCCCGCGCCCGTGATCGAGACCGAGCGCGACAGCATCGCGATCTGCTCGAACGTCAGCTTCGACCCGCTGATGTGGAACCGCGACTGCAGGTAGTCCAGGCCGTCGTCGGATGGGATCTGGAAGTTGCTCATCTGCACCAGCCCCAGCACCAGCGGCATCCGCACCACGTCCCCGCCGTGGATCCGCAGCGACCCGCGCCCCTGGCGCGTCGCCGCGTCCCCCACGCGACCCGTCAGCGCCAGCGACGCGTCCAGCTTGCCGCGGGTCTCGTCCTGCGGCTCAACCGCGCGCTGGGCGGGTTGTTGTGCAGGCGGCTCTGCCGCCGCGCCCTGCGCCGGGGCCGCAGCCGGCGCGGACGTGGCAGAGGAGGCCGATGGCGCGGAGGGAGGAGACGGTGGGGAGGGGGGGGCGCCCAGCGCGGCCAGCACCGGCCCGAACCGCACGTCCGCCAGCGTCAGGTCGATCCGGTAATCCGGCCCGCGCGCCGGAACATCGGGGCCGGGCTGGGGCGCACTGGGCGGGAGAGCTGGGGGGGGCCGTGACCACCCCTTGCGCCGTGATCCGTCCCCCCGCGCAATCCGCCGACAAGAGCGGCATCAGCAACTGCCCCCGCCCCGACCCGCTCAGCACCCGCGCTCGAAGGTTGCTCGCCATGAGACCCGACAGCGACAACCGGTCCGCCACCAGCGAGAAGTCGTACTTCGACACCTCCGCCCCCGCCGGCCGCTCCACCCTGAACCACAGCGATCCGTCGCAGTCGGTCACCGGCAGCCCCACGTCCAGCCGCCCGCCGGCGAACCGGAACGTCCCGTCCAGCGTCGCCTCGTTGCGCGAGGGCTCGTCCGAGCGCAGCGCCTTCAGGTGCGCATCGCTCATCTCCAGCCGCCCCGGCAGCTCCAGCTTGAGCCGTGAGACGAGGTCACGGGCCGTCGCGGGCAACAGCGCCTTGAGCTCCGTTCCGAGCGAATCCGCCTCCATCCCCGCCCTCACGTCGATCGCCGTGTCGCCCTGCGCATCCGTATCCCACCCTCCGTCGAGGTTGACGCCCCACCCCATCCCCTTCGCCGTCAGCTTCTCGATCCGCCCCCGGTCTTTCTCGAACACGACCCGCCCGGTCATCTCATCGAGCGTCACCTCCGTCTCGTCCGAGACGATCGTGACGGTCCGCGGCGTGATCTCGCCCCCGACGCTCATCCGCGCTTCCCTCCCCTCCCCCTTCCCCTTCCCGGCCGCATCCCCCGCCGAGGTCTCGATCCTCAGGACCGCTCCCACCACGCCGCGGGGCTCGAACTCCTCCAGCGCCTTCAGCGTGCTCGCCGGGAAGGCCCGCTCCAGCGCCGCGCGCACCAGGCTCGACTCGATCGCCACCTCGGGCGCTTCCACGACCAGTTGCGCCGGCGCGATCGCACCCCTCTCCCCCGGCCCGCTCCTCGCGCCGCCAGTCCCCACCAGCGCCTCGCCGCTCAGCGTGAGCCTCGTCGCCGGATCCGGCGGCGTCTCGGGTCCCCCGGGCTGCACGACCTTCACGTCCGCCGTGAAGTCCGTGAACGCCACCCGGTCCGTCTCCCCCGAGATGTACCGCGCATCGCCGTGGATGTACTCCACGGTCAGGCGGTTCTCCAGCGCATCCAGGGCCACGCCGCGCATCCGCGTCACGTCTACCGCCACCTCCACCGGCCCGTCGCGCACCTGGTCCACCGTCAGGTGAGCATCGACATGCCCTTCCGGGTCACGCTTGGCCCGCAGTTCCTCCACCGCCGCCGCGGCCTTGGGCGAGAAGATCTCCACCGTGTCGCCGATCGGCGCCGCCAGGTCGAAGTCGCCGACCGCGACCGCGATGTGCAGCGCCTCCAGCGGCGAGCCCGGAGGCGCTTCCTTCTTCGGCAGATTCGCGGCGAGCGAGACGGCCACAGTTCCCAGCCCATCCCTGCCCCCCGGCGAGCCCTCTTCCCGACGGCCACGCCCCTGGTCCAGCCGGCGCACCTTCCCGGTGATCGAGGGGATCGCCAGCCGCTCCTCGGAGAGGAGCACCACCCCGGTCAGGTCCGCAAGCTCCACGAGCGCTGTCTTCCCCGCCGGCGCCGGTCTGGCCGTCAGCCCGTCGAGGCTGATCCTCAGTTCCAGCGCCAGGTCGTTCTCGCCCTTGGGTGTCACGTGCGCCGAGGCGTCCACGGTCCCCGTGAGGTTGAGGTCCCGGAGCAGCTTCTTCGGCGAGAGTTTCGTCCCGACCGCGTCGTCCTTGGCCGCCGTCTGGGCCGCGCCGGGCGAAGGCGGAGCGGGCTGCGCGGATGGCGCCGGCGTCGGCACCGGAGGGGCCGGAGAGGTGGAGTCCTCGGGCAGCGCCGCCAGGAGCAGATCATCCACCGGTATGTCCCTCGCTTCGATGTGCACGGTCGGCTTGAAGTCCTTCTCGCCGCTCGTCTCCAGCCCCACCGTGGCGTTGACCACCGCCGTCCCCCCGCTGGCCCCCTGGAAAGTCCCGCGGAGCAGGCGCGCCGTCGTCGGCGTGATTTCGAGCGCGACGTCGGTCCCCGCCACCGGAAGCGGGAAGACCTTGGGCACCAGCCCCGCGCGCGGGAACTCCACCGTCACCGTGTATTCCCACGGCGAGTCGTGCCCCGGCAGGCTGTGCACCGTCACGTCGAAGTTCGCCACGCCCCCGAACTCGAAGGACGGCGCCTGCAGCCGGTGCTCCAGGTCCGCGATCTGCCTGTCCAGCGCCGCCAGCTTCTCCCCTGTCGCCGTCCCGCGCGCCCGCGTCGCCTCGTCCAGCTTTTCCCGCAGCTCACCCTGCCCCTGCGGCGACACGATCAGCCCCTGCCCCACCAGCCGGTCGAAGCCCGGGCGGTCGAACAGGAACCCGATCACCGGCTTGCGGTCCTCTGGCAGCGAGCGCTCCAGCACCTCGTCCACCGGCACGTCGGTCACCACGATGTGGAGCGTCACCTCCGACGTCTCGTCCGGCGGGGCGATGATCCCGGAGGCGGTCAGCTTCGCCCCCGTCGGCCCGAACCCGATCAGGTCCTTGAACTCGATCTTCTCGTCGTTGAACTCCACCAGCCCGCTCAGCTCGTTGAAGGGGTAGGGGAACTTGTCGAACGCCGCCGAGGCGTGGCGCAGCCTGGCCCACCCCGAGACGTTGAACGGCGCTGGCCCGCCGGGGCCCGGCGCCCCGCGCTCGATCATCATCTCCGTGTCCACCACCGCGGTAGGCCCGCTGAACGTCGCCAGGCGCGTCCGCACGTGCTCGGGCAGGAACGGCAGGAGGGCGGGGTCCTTCTCCACCCTGAAGTTCTTGCTGATCACCTGGCACTTCAGCGCCGAGTCGAGCCTGGTCCCCTGCGTCGTCAGGATCACCTGCGACGGCGTCGTCTGGTCCTCCACGATCGCGTTGAGGTCCGCGTGCAGGCCCTGGCTCGAGACGCGGATCCCGCCGTTCACGCGGCTCAGGGAGAGCATGTCGTCGCCGTGCGCGCTCACCGACGCGTTGGGCACCAGCGCGTCCATCGACACGTTCTCGAGCGTCAGGCTCACCGACAGCCCCCCCTTGGGGTCGTACTCGAAGTCCGCCTTCGGGATCCGCCCGCGCATGTTCAGCCGTCCCCACACCTCGCGGACGAACTGCGGCACCGACGCGGCCCCCCACACGTTCAGCTCCAGGTTCATCAGCTCCAGCTTCGCCGCCGACGTCCTCAGGTCCACCATCCCCTCCAGCACCATCCCGCCCGCCATCGCGCTGCCGGCGACCGGCGGGGCGCCCGGGGAGGGCGTGCGGGCGGTCAGCGGCGCGCGGGTCTTGCCCGTCTCGTGCAGCCTCACCGTGTACACGGGCTTCCCCGGCTGCTGCGGCGCCAGGAATCCATCCACCCCCAGGCGCGTCAGCGTGCGGTACCCGCCCGGCCCGGCCTCGTGCTCGCCCAGCTCCACCGTTCCGTGGATCACGTCGATCCGCGGCGGCTGGTCCGGCTTCGTCGCCGTTGGCGACGGGTGCAGGCCCTCCAGGTTCACCGCGCCCGATTCGGTCGACTGGCTCACCCTGAAGACCGGGCGCTGCAGGCGCACCCCCAGCGGGTGCACCGCGCCCACGAGCAGGCCCGACCAGTCGAGGTCCGCCTCGGCGCGGTCGGCCGACATGAACTCGCCCGCCTGTCCATCCATTCCCGGCACGCGCAGCGAGAGGTCGCGGATGACCAGCCGCCCGTCCACCGTGATGATCGCCGTCCCTATGTGGACTTCGCACCCCAGGAGCGCCGTGAGCTTCCTGGCCGCGATCATCTCCACCAGCGGCGAGTGCGACACGATGAGCGCCAGGGCGATCACGATCACGGGCAGGATGATCAGGATCCGCACCACCCATCGCACGCGCCGGCTGAGCCGATGACCGCCGAGCAGGCGCGTCAGGATGCCGCGACGGGGCCGCGATTCGCTCGCCTTCTCCTCGCCGGAGGGCGGGGCGGCTGGGGGTGTGGGCGCTCCGGGTATATCCTGCGGCGGCGTTGGTGTTGGATCGGGTGTCATGCGGGAAGTCGGATGGCGGGGTAATCCTAGAGATGATGGGGCCTCGCTGACCCGAACGGAACCAAGCCCCCAGCCGGACGATATAGTCAGTTCGGCCCGCTCCTTTGGAAGGATTCCGATGGTCTCTCCAGCCGTGAAATGGACGCTGCGGATCGCCGCGATCCCCGCCGCCATCGTGGCCTACATCGCCGTCGCCGGCACCACCGGCTTCTGCCCGGGCTGCAAGTCGATCGTGGACGGCGTGCTCGGCCGGTGCACCGCCGCGGAGCAGGCGCCCGCCGTCGGCGCGGCACGCCCCGACTCGATCACCGCCCTGACCGCCTTTACCTTGGAGGGCAAGCCGGCGAACCTGTCCAGCTACATCGGCAAACCGATCATCATCGAGCTGTGGGCGACCTGGTGCCCTCCCTGCCGCGAGCAGCGCCAGATCATCCACGATATGGGCAAGGACATCTCCCGTCGCGCCTCGGTGATCTCCATGTCGGTCGACCGCGACCCGGCGACGGTGCGGACGTTCCTCGAGGATCACCCGATGAGCCCCGTCGAGCTGATGGCCACGCCCGAGACGCAGCGGGCGCTGAAGGTCGAGGCCGTCCCGGTGCTGGTGTTCGTGGACAAGACCGGCAAGATCCGCGAGGTCATCACCGGCATGCAGACCGCCGAGCAACTGACGCAGAGGCTCGACGCACTGGGCGGCTGAGCACCGAGGACGCATCGCGCGACGCTCAGCACCGGTCACGGCTCCACGGCTTACGCTTCCCTCATGGCCAAGGTCCGTATCTCTTTCGTCTGCCGCGCCTGCGGCGGGTTGCAATCCCGCTGGATGGGCAAGTGCCCGGATTGCGGCGCGTGGGACACGCTGGAGGAGCAGCGCATCGACAAGGATGCGGGGAAGGACCCGCAGCGGGGTGTCGTCGAGGGGTGGACATCGCAGGTCGAATCCGGCGAGGACGGCGAGGAGGCGCCCGGCGTTGCTCCGGCCGGCTCATCCGCGCAGGCCCGCCCAATCTCCGAGATCTCGCGCGACGGGCCCGGGCCGGTCCGCATCTCCACGCGCATCGGCGAGCTCGACCGCGTCCTCGGCGGCGGTATGGTGCCGGCCTCGGCCGTGCTCATCGGCGGCGACCCGGGGATCGGCAAATCCACGCTCATGCTCCAGGCGGCCGGGCTGATCGCGGCGGGAAGCGACGGAGCGACGGAGGGACGGAGCGACGAAGGGGCCGGGCGCCGCGTGCTGTATGTCAGCAGTGAAGAGAGCGCCGAGCAGGTCCGCATGCGGGCAGAACGGCTTGGGGCGGCGGGCGCGGGGAGCGGGGGCGATGACCTCTTCATCCTCGCCGACACCAACCTCGCCCGCATTGTCGAGCAGACGCGCAAGGTGCTCCCCGCGGTGCTGGTGATCGACTCGGTGCAGATGGTCTACAAGGCCGACCTGGGCGCCTCGCCGGGGAGCATCGCCCAGCTCCGGCGCTGCTGCGCCGAGCTGGTGTACCTGGCGAAGGTTTCCGGCATCGCCGTGGTGCTCGTTGGGCACGTGACCAAGGACGGCCAGCTTGCGGGGCCGCGCCTGCTCGAGCACCTTGTCGACGTGGTCCTCTACTTCGAGGGGGACCGCTACCACGCGCACCGGATCATCCGGGCCGTGAAGAACCGCTACGGCACCACGCTGGAGATCGGCATCTTCGAGATGACCGGCGCCGGCCTGCGCGAGGTGCCCGAGGGGCTGGGCGTGGGCGTGCTCGACGGCGCGGGCGCGCAATCGGGTGAGAAGGGGAAGGTCGGCGGCGTCGTCTGCCCGGTCATGACCGGCACGCGCTGCGTTCTCGTCGAGTTGCAGGCGCTCACCGCCACCGGCTTCCTCGGCGCGGCCAAGCGCAAGAGTTCCGGCCTCGATTCCAACCGCCTGGCCATGATCATCGCCGTCCTCGAGCAGCACGCTGGACTGCGACTGGCCGACCGGGACGTCTTCGCCTCGTCCGTCGGCGGCCTGCGCGTCGCCGAGCCCGCGGCGGACCTGGCGCTCTTGCTGGCCATCGCCGGCGCCCACCACCGGCGGGCGCTCGCGCCCGGCACGGCGGCCGTCGGCGAGGTCGGCCTGGGCGGGGAGGTCCGGCCGGTGTCGCAGCTCGGCCAGCGGATCCGCGAGGCCGCGAGGCTGGGGTTCAAGCGCATCATCGCCCCGCGCGACGCGGGGCGCGAGAAGCCGCCGGCGGGTGTCGAGGTTGTCCGCGTCCGCACGATCGGGCAGGCGATCGAGGAGCTGGGCTGAGCGCGGGCGCCTCGCGCTGTACGATCTTCGGCTGGAGCCCGCGATGCCCGAACCTGCGCTCCCATCTACACCGCCCGCGGAGGTTGCCGTGCAGGTCGAGCTCACGGTGCTCGGCGCCCGCCTGCGCGGCGAGGCGCGCGTGCCGGCCGGCGTCACGCCGGTGGGCGAGCTGATGCCGGTCTTCCGCATGGTCACCGAGGGGATCGTGCACGTTTCGGTGATGTCCAACGAGCAGCACGGCACGCCGATCTCCTGCCGCAAGGGGTGCGCCGCCTGCTGCCGGCAGATGGTCCCGCTCTCGACCACCGAGGCGAGGAATATCGCGCGCCTGGTGGAAACGCTCCCCGAGCCGCGCCGGTCGATCGTGCTGCGGCGCTTCGCCGACGCGGAGGCGCGGCTGGAGGAGGCCGGGCTGCTGCCGCGCCTGCTGGATTCCGAGCCGTTCGAGCCGAAGGAGCTGGAGGCGGTCGGCATGCCGTACTTCCGGCTGGGGATTCCCTGCCCGTTCCTGGAGGACGAGTCGTGCGGGATCTACGGCGAGAGGCCGCTGCGTTGCCGCGAGTACATCGTGGTGAGCGACCCGGAGAACTGCAAGCATCCTGATGAGGGCGTCGAGCTGGTGGGGATCCCGCTCAAGCCGTCGGTGGCGCTGTGCCGGCTGGATGGGACGCTGCCGGGGAAGAGGTACGTGAAGGTGGTGGCGCTGACGATGGCGCTCCGTTACGCGCGGGAGAACGCCGAGCCGGCGCCCACGGGCACGGGGCCGGAGCTGACGCGCCGCTTCCTTGATTTTCTCGAGCATACCCGCCACCCCAAGCCCGCCTCGGCGCAGCAGCCGTTCACAACACCCGCAGCAGCGACGCCAGAACAAACAGGATCACTGCCAGCGTGAGGTTGGCGATCATGCCGCCCAGGGAGAGCAGGAGCATGAGCCGGCCGCGGCGCACGCCTGGCACCCGGTCCAGCAGCATCAGCTCGCTGATGGCCAGCGGCCAGGCGATGCAGGTGATGAACGCCAGCAGCGCGGTGTACGCCCCCAGCACCAGCGCCTCCCAGGATCCCATCGCGATGATCGCCGCGGCGCCAAGACACACGCCCGGCCAGAGCATCTGCGCGGCCAGCACGACCGGGTGCGGCCACGGTCGCGGGCTGTAGGGGGAGCAGTAGGGGTCGCCGGGGATGTTGTGCTCGCCGCACTCGGGGCAGCGGTAGGCGCTCCGCGCGAGGTCCACGCCGGTGACGTCGTAGCCGCAGGACCAGCAGAGCATGCGCTGGGAGGCGACGGGGTCGGTCGGGATGGAGTCGGTGCGGACATTCACAGAGAGACCATCGTCAAGAGGTCAGCGCGACAACAACGGCACCTGCGGATCCGAGCAACATTGCCACCGCGGTGATACCGGCCCAGATGGCCGACCCGCCTGGACCCGACGCACGCGATTCACTACGACGCGAGCCAATCGGGAAGCGGGCGGATGCGCCCGTCCTTGCCGACGCAGGCGAGGGTGGTGGAGGCCGCGGCGAGCATCTCGCCGATGGGGCGCGGGGCTCGCCCGGCTCCGTGCCCGCTGTCCTCGACGAGAGTGATGTCGTACTCGTGCTGGATCTTGACCTGGCTGCCGCCGACGACGCGGGTGCGGATCTCGACGATGTCGTCGTAGCCGATGGGGCGGCGGTAGCGGACCTCGACTTTGGTGATGACGAGGAAGATTCCCGCGGCCTCGAGCTGGGCGTAGCTGACGCCGGCTTCGCGCAGGAGCTCGGTGCGGGCCATCTCCAGCCAGGGGAGGTAGGAGGCGTGGTGGGCCACGCCCATCGGGTCGCACTCGCAGTAGCGCACGCGAACCTTGATGGTCCCGGTGGTGGTGACGGGGCGGGAGGGCGTCGCGAGCGCGATCGGTTCGAGGGGCGCCTCGGGCATGGCGAATTGTACAGGCCCTTACCTATCTGCGACGAGGCGCGTCGGAACTGCTTGACGAATCCGGCCCCGAGCGATACGCTCGGCCTCCATTCGTGGTTGTCGTGGTCGTTATCATGGCGACGTTGCCTGGTGCGGCACCGGTCGTTGTGCCGGCCCTCCTCGCGGACGCATATCCGTGAAGTTCCTGACGGTGCATGAGGCGGACGTCTGGTGGCGCACGCAGTGCCCCACGCTGCCTGATTGGACGCAGCGACCGCGCCAATCGGGACCGAGGAGCGAACTTTCCGACGTCGCCGAGTTGTCCGGCGGGCGAGCCTGTGCGGTAGCGCGTGGCCTCGTCGCCTGGCTGTGGTCGCACCGACCGGGAGCGGTGCTTGTGCACGTTCGAGAGCACGGCGTGTGGCCATCCTCGGAGCGCATGCATCTCTATTATCTCTGGCGCGGGACGCACCATGACCACTCGCTGCTTGAGGATGCGCCGGGACATTTGTTTCTCGACCATGAATACGAGGATTGCGTAACCCTCACCTACCTTGCGCTGCTCTTCGGATGGGGAATCGAGTGCGGCGCGCCGCTTTCGGGCAAAGCAGCCTACATTGACCACGACGGCCACGCGATCCTGTTCGTGGTAGATGGTGTGCAGTTAGCAGACGCAAAGCGTTTGTTCCGGTCTTGATGGCCGCACGCCCGGTGTCACCTACCCTTCGCCCATGCAGGCGTCCCGCACCCCCTGGAGCGTCGAGGAAACCCTCGCGACGAAGATCGTCGTGCGGGTGTTGGAGCGCGCCGACTCGGTCCATGAGCTGACGGAGATGCTGCACCGGGCGTACAAGCGCCATGCGGACCGGGGCATGCGGGCCATCGCCGCGTTCCAGGACGATTCGACGACGCTCAAGCGGATCACCGGCGCCGAGTGCTACGTGGTGTCGCTGAAAGATGACCCGCGGAAGCTGGTGGGGACGATCGTGTTCAGGGACGCGGCGGGGACCGGTCGCGCCGGGGGCACGCCGCACTTCAGCAGGGAGGATGTGGCGACGTTCTCGCAACTGGCGGTGGAGCCGTGGTTGCAGGGGCGTGGGATCGGCGGGCTGTTGATCGGCACGGCGGAGCGCCGGGCGATGGAGACGGGCGCGGCGGAGATCGCGCTCTCGACGCCGGAGCCGGCGAGCGAGCTGGCGGCGATGTACAGGCACAAGGGGTACCGGCTGGTGGAGCGGGCGAGCTGGCCGGGGACGAACTACCAGAGCCTGATTATGAGCAAGGTAGTCGCCGGATGACGGGGGGGTTCACCCTGCCCGTCAGGTCGCCACGCCGGCCCTGGCCAGGAGCGTGCGTGGGGGAGATTCGCGGCGCGAGGCGAGCGGCGGCGCGGCGGGAGCCGTCGGCGGCGGGGCTTGGGTGGTGGTGAGCCGAGTTGGCGCGTGGGACGGCGAGGGTGAAGCCGGGGC
>JBGPJM010000042.1:0-27533 GCA_041485385.1 Phycisphaerae bacterium
CGAAGGAGCCGGCGTGGAGGGCGCGGCTGATCCAGATGGCGCCGCGCGGGCCGAGGGCGGCGGGGATGCTGCGCAGGTGGGCGGCGCGGTCGAAGTCGATGTCCTGGAGGGCGTAGATGACGTCGAAGCCGGCGACCCAGAGGAGGACCATGGCGGCGAGAATGAAGATGGCGGGCGTGCGGGCGAGGGAGTGGGGATCGACGGCGATGGCCGCGGCGATGGGGGCGACGGCGAGGGAGCTGCCGAGGAAGAGGTGGCAGAGGAGGGTGAAGCGCTTGGTGAAGGAGTAGAAGGCGATCCAGGCGAGGACGGGGAGGGCGAGGATGGGGGGCCAGGGGTTGGAGAAGAAGTAGTAGAAGAGGGAGGCGAGGGCGGTGAAGAGGGCGGCGGAGACGATGGCGGCGGCGAGGGCGTCGCGGGTGGAGAGGCGGCCGGAGGCGAGGGCGCGCCGGGCGGTGCGGGGGTTGGCGGCGTCGAAGCGGTGGTCGGCGAGGCGGTTGACGAGCATGGCCCAGGTGCGCGCGGCGACCATGCAGGCGACGACGATGGCGAGCTTGCCGGCGAAAGCGGGCCAGGTATCGGTGACGGGGCGCGCGAGGAAGGCGGCGAGGACGGCGAAGGGGAGGGCGAAGACGGAATGGGCGAGCTTGATGTCGGCGGCGACGAGGCGGAGACGGGCGGGGAGGGGGAGGGAGGTCATGGGGGTGGGGGGGTAGTGCTGGGTGCTGAGGCGGAGTGAGAAGTGAGAAGTGAAAAGTGAAAAGTGAAAAGTGAGGCAACTCTATGACGAGCGCGCGCGGGGTCGCGGACGAATTAGAAAAGCCCCCGCCGGTTTGCGGCGGGGGCTTGGGTGTGCGTCAGAGAATCACCGCCAGGTTGTCGTGTCTGTTTAGCAGCCGGGCGGGGGGTTGAAGAAGCAGTTGAGGAAGTCGAAGAAGTCCTGGCTGTTGACGGAGCCGCTGCCGTTGAAGTCGGCGGCGGCGCAGCCGGGCGTGAAGAAGCAGTTCAGGAAGTCGAAGAAGTCCTGGCTGTTGACCGCGCCGCTGTGGTTGAAGTCGCAGGGGCAGGCGATCGGGCAGTCGCCGCCGGCGCGGGCGAGGGAGAAGGAGGCCGCGGCGCCGTCGGTCAGGTTCCAGGTGGCGACACGGAGGAGGAAGGACTGGCCGGCGGCCGCGGTGAAGGCGACCGTGGAGGGCCCGCCGATGGGGCCGCAGCCGTCGTCGTCGCAGCCGATCTCGACGGGTGTGGGGCAGGGGGTGGTGCCGTCGTGGACGCTCATGACCAGGTCGGCGGTGGAGAGGCCGCAGGCGGCGAAGGTGTAGTCGCCGGCGCACGGGGCGTTCCAGCGGAACCAGACGTCGTGGCTGGAGGTTGGGTCGGCGCAGGAGGCGGCGCCGTCGATGGTCGCGGCCCGGTTATCGAAGGGGAAGGTGCCCAGGCCGGAGATCGTCGTGGCCTGCTCGCAGGCATCGTTGGCGGGCGGCGGGAGGCAGGAGCCCGCGTTGCAGTTCGTGCCGACGCCCCCGAAGATGCCGCCGCCGGCGAGGCACACGGCCTCGGTGGTGTTGGTGCAGGTCGTGCCGTTGCAGCAGGTGCCGGTGTTCACGGGGCAGTTGGGGGTCTGGACCGGGCCCTCGTTGAAGAGGAAGTGGATGTCGCCGATGCCGACACCGAAGGCGATGGTGCCCCAGGGGCCGGGGGTGGCGCCGGCCGCGGCGCGTGCGTGCGCGCGGTCGTCGCCGACGGCGCCGGGGGCGGTAAGCCACCAGGCGAAGCGGAGGTTGTGGTTGGGGTCGGCGTAGTCGGAGAGGCGGGAGATGGAGATGAAGTAGCAGGTGCCGGCCGTGACGGCCAATGGCGGGTGCTCGATGCGGTACTGGAAGCCGACGCGGAAGACGTTCACGCCGACGTTGCCGACGTGGTAGGCGGCGAGGACGGCGCCGGGCTGGCCGTTGTTGTTGGCGAAGTAAGTGACGTCGAAGTCGGGGGCGTCCGGGCCGGCGGGCTGGGTGTTATCCTGGGCGACCCAGAAGCCGCGGAAGCAGACGTTGGAGATGTTGCCGGAGTTGATGAACTGGAAGCGGTCGGCAAGCTGGAGGCCGATGGCGCCCGGGCTGGGGGAGGCGGAGAAGCCGCCGGTATTGACGGCGGTGCTGAAGGGCTGGCCGTTGGCGTCGGGGTTGGAGCAGATCGGCGGCGGGGGCGCGGCGCAGAGGCCGGCGTCCTGGAAGATGTCGAGGTCGGCGTTCATGCACCAGGCGCGATCGCCCAGGGTGCCGGTGCCGACGCCGCCGAGGGTGTAGGCGGGGGTGGTGGTCTGGAAGCTGGTGTTGTCGGCGAGGAGCAGCGAGTGCGACCAGAACCAGTTGGCCACCGCCGAGTTGGCCGCGTTGCGGATCTCGACGAAGTAGCAGGTCGAGGGGTTGAGCGCGAGGGCTGCGTGGGTGGCGCTGTACTCGACGGTGAGACGGCCGCCCGTGTCGCAGAGGTTGCGCTTGCTGACGGTCAGCGTGGCGTCGCTCTGGCGGTAGACCGCCAGCGGGGGATTGACCGTGTCGGGCAGGCCGCCGGCCACGGCGAGGTAGGTGACGACGAAGCTGTCGGCCGAGGTCGGGATGCCGGTGGTGCAGTTGACCGCGGGGGCCGGGGCGATGGCGGCGTAGGTGCCCCACCAGCAGATCTGGCTCTGGTTCATGTTGCCGGCGGCGGCGGTGCGGAACGCGTCGGCGACCCTGTTGGCGTTGTTGAGGTCGCCCTGCGAGAGGCGGGAGGTGCCGGCGACGCGCGGGTATTCCATGGTCTGGCAGTCGCCGGTGGGGGCGGTGCAGACGCCGACGGGATTGTCGGGGCAGACCGCGCCCGAGGTCCAGGTGCCGCCTTCAGCGAGGCAGTCGGCCTGGGTGAGCACCGAGCAGGAGAATGGGTTTGTGTGGATGCACGAGCCGGCGCCCGGGGTGCGTGGGACCGGGACGGGGGCCGGGGCCACATTCGGATCGATGAACTGCACAATGGCCGGGGGTTGGACAACGGCGAGGTCGGATTTTTGGGCGATCTGCTGCCCGAAGGCGGCGGACGCCAAACATGCGCCCGCGGCTGCGCCCACAAACAGGGGCGTCCGCAGACTCTGATGCCTATTCCACATCGAAGAACCTCCTCTGATGGCACAACCTCGGCGTGCGTGAGAGAGCGACCCGCGCGCGTGCGCAGGGAAGAAGTCGCCTGTTCAAGCACGCCGAGAGAGTTGCCTGGCACTCAACAGGTACCTGAAAAGCGGATAAATGGCAAGCAAAATCCGGGATCGGGCGCCAAGTGCCGTGTAGTTCGGAGCTTGCTTGGATAACGGAGTTGAGAAGAAAAGCCCCCGCCGTTTCCGGCGCGGGCTTGGGGGTGCGTCAGAGAGATGCTGCCAGGTTGTCGGGGCTATTTCGTTGCAGCCCGGCGGGTGGTTGAGGAAGCGGTTCAGGAGGTCGAAGAAGTCCTGGCTGTTGGCTGGTGAGGGGGCGTCAAGGCGCGCGAAAAAACCCCCGCCCGTGGGGCGGGGGTCGTTGTCCGAAGGGAAGTGGAGGCCGGGGATCAGCAACCGGGGGGCGGGGCGAAGAAGCAGTTCAGGAAGTCGAAGAAGTCCTGCGAGTTGGTGAAGCCGTCGTTGTTGAAATCGGCGTCGTGGCCGGGGAGGCACTGGCCGGGGTCGAAGAAACAGTTCAGGAAGTCGAAGAAGTCCTGCGAGTTGACGCCGTTGGCGCCGTTGAAGTCACAGGGGCAGCAGGTGGTGCCGTCACCGTCGTAGGTGCCGAAGAGCGTGGTGCAATCCTCCTGGGTGGTGACGATGCAGGCGGGTGAGGGATTGGTGACGTGGCAGGCGCCGGTGGGGCAGGTGGTGCCGTCGCCGGCGTAGGTGCCGCCCTGCGCGGTGCAGTCGGCCGGGGAGAGGATGAAGCATCCGAAGCCGGGGACGTCGCAGGCGCCCGAGGCCGGCGCGCCGCCGACCATCAGCAGGATCGGGAAGCCGTGAGCAAGGGTGCGGGCCGGCGCCGGCGTGGCGGAGGTGAACCCCCAGTCGACGAGCCGCCCGGTGTTGAGGACGTCAAGATAGCTGAGGCCGGCCACCATGTCGAAATCGGGATCAGGGCCCATCGGATGGTTGGCATCGCCGGTGACGTGGTCGGCGAAGACCCAGATGGTGGGATCCTCGGTTCCGACCTGGACGAGGCTCTGCGGGGTTGGATAGTGGACGTTGTCCATCAGGTCGCCGCCCTCGAAGATGAGGCCGACACCGATGATCGTCGTCTGCCCGGCCACGGGCAGGTAGTCGATCATGACCAGCCCGTCCTGCGGGAGCTGGATCGGCGGGGCCGCGGCGGAGAGGTCGACGTTCACGCGCTGGTACGCGGCGAAGCCGGCGGGGGTGGCGAGGGCCACGCCGAAGCCGTCGATGAACGTGGTGCCGTCGGCGCTGAAGAAGAGGACGTTGACGGTGTCGGTGCGGGCCACGGCGGTGGAGTTGATCGCGACCCGGACGAAGTCGAACTCCATGCCGCTGGCGTTGACGCCGGCGCCGCCGGGCCAGACGGCGGGGTCGCCGGTGTAATCGTTCCAGATGATGTCGGTGGGAATGGTGATGGTGGCGTTGGTCGGAGCGCGAAGGCTGGATCCCACCGGGCCGTTGCCGAGGCCGAAGATGTTGGCGTTCGACGAAGCCGGCGGGGGGCTGGTGTAGGAGGCGGGGGCGGTGTAGGCAACGTTGAGCCCCGCGGCGGAGCCGGGCAGGTTGAGGTTGTCGTAGCCGATGACGGTGCCGCGCGGGGCAGCGTGCTGCTGGGGGATCTCCTGGCCATTGGAGAGACGACGCACGCTGACGATGCTCGCGGGGTTGGGATCGTAGCTGGCGGTTTGCGGCTTCGCGGGGGGCAGGTCGGCGAGCGCGGTCGCCGATGAGGCGCAGCCGACGGCCAAACACAGCATCACCGCGCGGTCGATCTTCATGTGGGTCTCCTTTATTCCCTGTTCGTGCGGAATAGTTGCGTCACCGGTGCGCGGCTACCTCGCCGGGCTCCGGCTCCACCCCGCATCGAGTGTGCGTCAAAGAGGTTATTCCGCAAGCGGAGCGTGCCGGTTGCGTCGAGAATCGGGAAATCGGTCGCGGGGATCGGGGGTGATCGGACGTTTCCGATCGGGAAGCCCCATCGGACACCGACCAGCCGGGGCGGTCGCTGGGCGGAGCCTCGGTCAGTCAGTCAGCAACCCGCGAAGAAGCAGATGAGGAAATCGAAGAAGTCCTGGGAGTTGGTCTGCCCGGAGTGGTTGAAGTCGGCCTGACCGGCGAAGAAGCCGGTCAGGAAGTCGAAGAAGTCCTGGCTGTTGAGCGAGCCGGACTGGTTGATGTCGCACGGACAGGCGGGCGGGGACGGGGCGCCGTCGACGACGATGCGGAAGGGGAGGTCGTGGGGGAGGGTGAACATGGGGGGACCGACGAGGGTGTACTGCCAGTTGGCCAGCGCGCCGGTGTTGAGGATGTCGAGGTAGCTGACGGAGGAGGGATCGCCGTCGAACGCCGGGTCGACATGCGCCGGGAGGCCGCCGGCGCCGACGATGCCGTCGGCGAAGAACCAGCTGTTCACGTCCGTGGAGCCGACGGTCCAGAGGGTCTCGGGGCGCGGGACGTCCGGGTTGGTCAGGTCGCCGCCGGCGAAGAGCGTGCCGACGCCGGAGTTGGCGGACTCGGTGAAGTCGAGCATGACCAGGCCGTGCGAGGGGACCAGGAGCGGCGGGCTGAACTGGGAGACGTCGGCGGAATCGGGGAACCACTGGTTGAAGTTGATGGGCGTGTTGTAGACGACGGAGAAGCCCGCGTGCGCGATGAGGTGATCGGAGGAGAAGAACATGATGCGGAGCGTGTCGGTCCGCGGCGCGGGGGGCACCGAGTCGGTGTTGCGCATGGTGAGGACGTAGCCGAATCGGAGCAGGGTCGCGGTGGATTCGGGCGGGCCGGGCCAGGCGTCCGCGCCGGCGGCGTAGTCGTCCCAGACGATGTCGGTCGGGGCGGGGAAGCCCTGGGCCTGATCGGAACGGGCGACGTAGCGCTGGCGCTCGGCCAGGCCGATGAAGAACGCGAGCGTGGAAGGATTCGAGCCGTCGTAGGAGCCGGGGTTCTGGTAGGCGACGTTGACCATCGCCGAGGAGTTGGGGCTGGAGAGGTTGTCGAAGGCGACGACCTGGCCTCGCGCCGGGGCCGGGGGACCGCCGGGGAAGATCGTCTGGCCGGTGGCGAGGTTGGTGATGGAGACGATCCGCGGACGATCGCCGGTGGCCATCGCGACGGCGCCCGGCGCGGGCGGGTTCGGACGCGGCTCGGCAAAGGCGATCGCCGCGGGGAGGATCGCGGCGAGGACGGACAATCGCTTGGTGCAGGCCATGGGAGTCTCCGGAGCATGGAACCGGGTGGACAAGATACCGTCCGCACCGGTGGCGTGCGAGTGGGTGCAAGCGCCGAGTTGGCGCGACGAGGGGTCGGTCGGAGGCCCGGACGGTGCCGGATAACCGGGATTTGCAGTTTCGGAGAGGAATATGGATATTTCTATCGAAAGGTACTGTTTATCTGCCGATTGTCACTGGTTTGAGGACTCCCGGTTCGTTGGCGGTGCCGAATGCCGGCAACCACCTGGGCGAGGAGGCCTGCGCGAATCGTGTTTGCAGCGGTCTGCCTGCGTCGACGGGGGAGGCCGGGACCGAAGAAAGGAGCGAACAATGTCGACCGTCGCGCTGCGGGCAAGGGTTCCGAGGCGGGCGCGGACGACGCACCGGCTGCGCCCGTCGGGGCGGGCCCCGGAGCCCATTGAGGACCGGCACGCCGGCCTCACGGCGGCACTCCGGCGGATGCTCCGGGACGAGTGGATCAACGATTACGTTCTCGATGTGGTGGCAGGGCGGATCCTGGAATCGATGGCTCTGGAGAGGCCGGCGAGCACCGGCCCGGTCGTCGAAACGCCGCGATGCCGCAACCTGGCGATCCCGGCGCATGCGAGGTCGAGCAACGCTGGTGTCGATTCGCCGGCGTGGTCGGCCCTCAAGTGGCCCGAGCCTGTCGGGAGGCAGAGGTCGGAACCGACGCTCACGCATTAGAGAGCAAGAGGGGCGTAACGATCAATCAGGGAGTTGCCCTGAACAGGGTGGCCGATGCGGACTCGTCGGCATTCTCGCGGAACGCAGAACTACTCGGGGCGTTCCTGCGAAAAGAAAGAAGGAAGAGCCGATTGTCTTGTTGAACATTTGACTGGTCAGCTAGGACTGCTGACGCCCTGATGCGAGCTACGAGGCCGCTGCGGACAAGATCCGCGGCGGCTTTGCTTTTTTTGGTTTCCGGGTGATCAGATGAAAGGAACGACGATGGCGACCGTGACATCCAACCTGGCGCTCAACGCCCGCCGCCCCTTGAGGCCCACGATCGCGCGACCGGGGTCGGCGCGCGGGGCGCCGGCGGAGCCGATCGATCACGGGCCGGCCCTGCGATGTATGTTGACGAAGGTCCTGCGGGACGACAGCATCGAGGACCACGTGCTGGACGTGGTGGTCACGCGGATCCTGTTGTCGGTGATGGGCGGGTGGCCGCCCGAGACGGGCCCGGCGGCCGAGGCGCTGCGCCGGTGGAACCGGGCGCTGCCGACGCGGCAGAGGTACTCCCGCCCGGACGACGACTCGCCGGCGTGGTCGGCCGGGGAGGCGCGGGCGAGGTGGCGGCAGGAGGTCCCGAGGCGGGGCTGCGTGTAAGGCGGTGCGAGATGGACGAGGATGATCGATTGAAAGAGGGTCGCAGGCCGCCGGCGGCGCCCCCCCGAACGGTGGCCACGATGGGGCGCTGGGGCGGGGCGCTGCTGCTGGGCGCGGTGCTCTCGCTGGTCGCGCTGATTTTCTACGCGCTGTTCAACCTGGAGGTGGCGGCGGGCCCGAACTCGGTGCACCGGATCGCCTTCGAGCTGGTGGGGTGCCTGATCCTGACGGGCCTGATCGGGATCGCCTGGAGGGCGCTGCGGGCGGACATCCGGCGGGCGGCGGACACGGCCCGCTCGCTGCGGGAGGCGAACCTCCGCCTGGACGCGATCGTGGCGGACTGCCCGGCGATGATCTGGCTGGCGGGCCCCGACGGGGGGTGGACGTTCGTGAACCGGCGGCTGGTGGATTTCACAGGGCGCGAGGTGCACGAACACCTGGACGAGGGGTGGCTCGCGAGCGTTCATCCGGAGGACATGGAGCACGCCATGCGCGCGTACGTGAAGGCGTTCGACCTGCGCACGGCATTCGACAACGAGTTCCGGCTGCGGCGTCGTGACGGCGTGTACCGGTGGTTCCTCAACCACGGCACGCCGCGGCTGGACGTGGACGGCGTGCTGCAGGGGTTCGCCGGGATGTGTGTCGACATCACGGACCGGAAACGTGCGCAGGCGGCGGAGCAGCGGAGCCGCGAGGCCGAGCAGCGGCTGGCGGTGCGAGAGGGGGTGCTGCTGCGTGAGCTGGACCATCGGGTTCGGAACAACCTGATGTCGCTGCTGTCGCTGGTCAGGCTGTACGAACGTTCCGGGAAGGCCGTGGCGGAGGTCTCGGAAGCGGTCCGCGGGAAGATCACGGCGATGAAAGAGGCGCACTCGCTGCTGTCGGAGGGGCACGAGAGCCCGGTGGACGTGGGGACGATCGTGGAGAGGCTGTGCCGTCGCGTCTCCGTCGACGATGGCGATGAGATGATCGAGATGACCGGCCCGTCGATCCCGGTGGCCCCGGAACAGGTCGGGGCGCTGGCAATGGTGATCGAGGAGCTGCTCACCAACGCGTGCAAGCACGGCGCGCTGCAATCGCCGGGGGGGAGGGTGTTGGTGTCGTGGCGCATCGTGGAACGGCCGGCGGACCCGGCGCCTGACGGGTCCGGAGAGGCCGCGTTCGGGCCGTTCGAGCTGCGGTGGGAGGAGATGAACCGGGCGGGGGTCGCCGGGGCGACCGGGGCGGACGAGTCGACCGGGATCGGGACGTCGCTGATCAAGGGGCTTGCGACGTCGGAGCTGCGCGGCGGGTGCTCGTTTGACCTTCGGCCGTCGGGGCTGCGGTTTGTCCTGAACGTGAGCCCATACCGGCACGCCGATGACCAGCGTCCGGCGGAACTGGCGGCGAGCTAGCCAGGAAGAGATGGGATCTGAAGCATTTCCATCATGGCGGGGCGGCGGGTACGCTGGCGGGGAGGGGTCGCCGGCGGAGAATGGTCCGGTTCCCGAGATGACTTCGGCACACACACTTCCCGAACGGCCGCAGCGGATCCTCGTCGCCGATGACGAGCACCTGGTCGCCAGCGAGCTGGTGTTCCAACTGGCGGACATGGGGTACACGATCGTGGGACCGGTGACCGACGGGAAGGCGGCGCTGGAGCTGTGCCGCGTGGCGCTGCCCGACATGGCGCTGCTGGACGTGAAGATGCCGGTGATGAGCGGGCTGGAGGCGGCGGAGCGGGTATACGTGGAGCTGGGGATCCCGGTGGTGATCCTGTCGGCGTTCGCGGGGAAGAAGGAGATCGTGGCGGCGGGGGACGCGGGGGTGTTCGGGTACCAGGTCAAGCCGGCGTCGGACCAGCAGCTGCGGGCGACGATCGAGGTGGCGTGGAAGAAGTTCCGCGAGCAGGCGGAGCAGGCGTCGGAGAACGCGGAGCTGCGGAAGCGGCTGAACGACCGCAAGCTCGTGGAGCAGGCGAAGTGGATCCTGGTGAGGCGGCGGTCGATCGACGAGGCCGGGGCGCTCAGGGTGCTGCAGGAACAGTCGCGGAACACCCGGCGGCCGATGGTGGAGATCGCGCGCTCGATCGTCGAGGCGGATTCGCTGCTGGGCGGGGCCGAGGGGAAGGCGGGGGCGTGAGGATCAGACCAGGGGAGTGCCCTCGGCCGCGGTGAGCTCGCGGAAGAGCCGGCGGAGACGCGCGGTGACCGGGCCGGGGGCGCCCGCGCCGATCGTGCGGCCGTCGGCGCTGGAGACCCAGGCGAGCTCGCCCATGGTGCCGGTGCAGAAGGCCTCGCCGGCGCGGTAGAGCTCGGTGAGGGAGACATCGCGGACTTCGTGGGGGATGGCGTGGTGGGCGCAGAGCTCCAGGACGGCGGCGCGGGTGATGCCTTCGGGGCAGGCGGCGGTGGTCGGGGTGAGGACGCGCGGCTCGGAGAGGGGGGCATTGCTGTCGACGATGAACAGGTGGGTGGCGTTGGTCTCGGCGATGAAGCCGCGGGTGTCGAGCATGATGGCGTCGTCGGCGCCGGCCTGGTTGGCCTGGATCTTGGCGAGGATGGACTGGACGAGGTTGTTGTGGTGGATCTTGGGGTCCAGGCAATCGGGCGGGAAGCGGCGGATGGAGGAGGTGATGAGCTTGAGGCCGCCCCGCGTCATGGCGTCGTCGTAGACGGGGGGCTTGTGCTCGGCGAGGATGATGAGGGTGGGGCCAGCGGTGTTGAGGCGGGGGTCCATGCCGGAGGTGTACTTGACGCCGCGGGTGAGGGTGAGGCGGATGTGCACGCCGTCTCGCATGCGGTTGGCCTCGAGCGTCCTGCGGAGCTGCTCGGTGAGGTGCTCACGCGAGGGGATGTCGGTGAAGGCGAGGGCCTTGGCGCTGGAGACGAGGCGATCCAGGTGCTGGTCGAGGCGGAAGACGCGGCCGTTGTAGAGGCGGAGACCCTCCCAGACGGCGTCGCCGCCCTGGACGGCGGAATCGAAGGGGCTGACGCCGGCCTGGTCGCGGTGGATCAGGGCGCCGTTGATGTTGACGAGGAGGTCGCGGTTGGCGGGGTTGGGTGGCTGGAGCATGGGGGTCCGGTGGTGAGAAGCCGTCCGGCTCATCCGTCGAGGCAGTGGCGATGGAGCTGGTCGTAGAGTCGCCGGCACTCGGCGTGCACAGGTTCGAGTTCCGGCGGCACGGGCTCGGTCCTGGGGCGGTGGGGCTCGAAGCCGGTGGACCGGTAGACGGCGGAGTACCAGTGGGGGGCCCAGACGCCGTCGGTGGGGCGCGGGCCGGGTTCCCAGCGGAGCATGGCGTCGTCGAAGTCGAGGTTCAGGCGACGGCACAGTGCCGAGAGGACGGCGCGCGGGTTCTCGAGCACGTCGCGGGCGTCGATGACCGGCGGGACCTCGCCGGCGCGCCGGCGGACGAGGTCGAAGAGCATGGCCTGCTGAGGGAGGCCGAGCTGCTGGGCGCTGGGATTCGGGACGATCTTGACGAACGACGCGATCGCCTCGGCGGGATCGCGGATGAGGAAGCAGTTCACCACGTGGCGAGTCCAGTCGAGACCGTCGCCGGGGAGGACGTGGTGGGCCATGTGCTTCTGGTAGTAGACGGCCTTGCCCGCGGCGCCGGCCGGGAGCGGGCCGGTGAGGGAGGCGACGATGCGATCAAGGTCGGTTTCATGGTGCGCGATCACCTCGTCGCGCGCCGGGTGGTCGGCGCCGGTGAGCTTGAGGTAGCGGGCGTAGAAGGGCTCGTCGACGACGAATGTGTCGGCGCGGCTGCCCCACGCGCGCATCATCGCCGTCGAGATGTTCCGCGGACCGGACCACATGGCGATGCGGAGCGGGGGCATGGCCCAGTTTACAGGGCGCGCTCGCGATCAACGCGGCCCCGGCGGCGCTGTGGTGGAGAGGCCGTGGCAGCAGGCCGCGGCGCACGGCGCGTCTCTCTCACGGGCATCCGGCGAAGAAGCAGGTGAGGAAGTCAAAGAAATCCTGCGAGTTGGTCACGCCGCTGTTGTTGAAGTCGGCGTTGCCGGCGAAGAAGCTGGTGAGGAAATCGAAGAAGTCCTGGCTGTTGAGCGTGCCGGAGTTGTTCCAGTCGCACGGACACGGGGGGATGACACCGACGTAGTGGGTGGTGTTATCGAGGTTGATCCAGCCGACGTTCTCGCCCCAGGCGTAGCCGCGGAAGCGGTGCGCGGCGGAGTCGAGGCGGGCGGGCTGAGAGGGGGTGGCCAGTGCGCCGCCGGAGAAGTTCACCCAGCCGATGTTCTCGCCCCAGCCGTAACCGGAGAGGTCGCCGGCGGCGGTCTTGTTCACGCCGAAGTCGGTGCCGTTGAGGTTGGCGTAGGAGACGCCATTGCCGGGGGTTCCGTCGCCGAGGTTGAGCCAGCCGACGTTCTCGCACCAGACGAATCCGGAAAGGAACGTGGCGTTCACCTGCACGCCCTGGGCGCCGACAGGATTGCCCGCGTCGCGCCAGTTCATGAAGCCGATGTTCTCGCCCCAGGAGAACTTATGGAGGGGATCGACGTCCGACTGCGCGAGGGCCGGGGCGGCCGTGAAAAGGAGTGTTGCGGCCGCGATTGCAGTGCCCGCGCGCGGAGCGTTGTTCCGATGACCCATGGCGACACCTCGATCAGACAGTTTATCAGGGATCGGTCGGATTCCCAAGGCAGAACGCGGGAATCGCCGGCGCGGGGGCTCACCCGGGATTTTCTGCACTCGGTCCCCGTCCGGGGGAGGCCTTGTCGGGAACCGGGCGGGGGGTGATCTTCAGCTTGACGAGCTTGCTGGCGACGGTGCAATCCAGACCGGCGGGGAGGCCGGAGATCACGGCTTCCTTTGATTCCACGCTCTTCTCCAGCTCGTCGCTGGAGAGGCGGACCTCGGCGATTGGGATGATCTGGTGGTCGCGGATCTGCTTGATGAGGTCGGCGGGGCCGGTGATGGTGACGTCGCGCAGGAACTGGTCGAAGACCTCGACGTTCCAGCGGGTGCCCTCGGTGGGCGGGAGACTGACCCAGACCGGCACGGAGGGGAGCGCCACCGTTTCCACATTCTTCTTGAGCCGGATGGTGACGGTGACCCGCTCGGGGGTGATGGTGAGGGGTTCAACGCCGGCGAGGCTCGACGGCAGGCGGACGGCCGCGGGGAGGGTCTGCGGGCCGTCTTCACGGAGCCGCCGGAGGTCGTCGTCGCTGACGATCGCGGCGGCGGAGGCGGTGTCGGGGAGCGTCGCCGCCGCGCTCTCCGGCATCCGGAGGATGACCTTGGCGGGGGTGACGGTCGCCTCCCCGGCGATCTGCAGCTCGGCGGGGAGCTCGGCGCGGACGGGCAGTTCGCGCCGGACGAGCTTGACGATCCTGACCACGACGTTGGGCGGATCGACCTCGACGATGGTGACGCCGGTGCGCTTGATATCCGGGTGGCCGCGGAGGGCCTCGGTCAGGTCCACGATCTGGCGGTCGCCGGGCTCGGTGGGCATGCCCGGCTGGCCGGGGCGGAGGCGGAGCGGGGCACCAAGGATGGCCTCGGCGGACGTAATGCCGATGGTCGAGCCCTCGAGCTTGACCCGCGCGGTCCCGCGCCAGGATTCGTCGGTGCGGACGAGCAGGTCGGAGGCGTCGTCGACGAAGGCGATCCGGACAGTGACGGGGCGGGAGATGAGGCTCTCGCCCTCTGACCAGATCCAGATGAGCAGGCTCACGATCGTGACGAGCAGGATTGTCCGCACGCTGACGCTCATGGCTGGGTCCTGTTACGCGACGTCGCGGTTCTGCTTGGCCGACGGCGCCTTGCCGACAGTATCGGCCGGCGAGGTGGGGGGGGCGGGCGGGGCCTCGTCCACGCCCGGGGCGTGCCACACGGCCCCGCGGCTGAGGCGCGAGATGAGCGTCTCGCGGAGCTGGTCGGGGGTGAGATCCCGCTCGAGCCGCCCGCGCTCGGCGAGGCTGATGGAGGCCGTCTCCTCGCTGACGACGATAACCAGCGCATCGGATTCCTTGGTGAGCCCGACGGCGGCGCGGTGGCGCGAGCCCAGCGAGGGGTCGGGCATGTCCTCGGGGTCGGCCAGCGGGAGCTGGACGCCCGCCGCCTGGATCTCGTTGCCGCCGATGACCACCGCCAGGTCGTGCAGCGCCGAGCCCGGGAAGAAGATGGTCTGGAGGAGGCGGGCGGAGACCTGCGCGCCCAGCGGCGTGCCCCCCTCGACCAGGCCGCGCAGGGGCGTTTCGCGCTCGAGGACGATGATGGCGCCGAACTTGGCCTTCTTGAGGTAGGCGGCGGCCTCGACGATCTCGTCGACCACGGGGGCGACGCCGACGCCGGCGCGCCGGAAGAACTGCCGCTCGCCCAGGCGGATGAGCCCGCGCCGGAGCTCGGGCTGGAAGATGACGATGAGGGTGAAGGCGGCCAAGGGGAGGAAGTTCTGGTAGAGGAAGGTGAGCCGTTGGAAGGCCTCGCGCTGGCCGATGATGCGAACCAGGAGCGTGGCCATGACCAGCATCAGGAGCAGGCCCTTGATGGCGCGGGCGGCGCGGGTGCCCTGCACGAACCGGATGACGGCGTAGACGACCATCCAGATGACGGCGAGCTCGATAACGACCTGCCACGGCGGGTAGGACTGGATGCGGTGGAGGAACTGGATCAGGCGGCCGAGCACTGCACCGAGTGTACCGGGGTGAATGGGCGGCGGATTCGCGGATCAGGATTCGGGCACGAGCGCGGACGGCCTTAGGCCCGCGGCCACAGCAGCAGGACCATTGCCCCCGCGGCGATCGAGGCGCCCATGAGCATGGCGACGCCGCGGAGCATCGCGCGCGAGCCCCACGCCGCGACGATGCTGGTCTTGAAGACCATGTTGGACATGAGCGCGACGACGATGGCCTGCCAGGCGGACTCGGGAGACAGCCTGCCCCCCCCGGCCATGCCACCGACCGAGAGCGTGATGGCGTCCATGTCGGTGAGCCCGGAGAGGCCGGCGACCGCGTAGATCGCCCCCGGCCCGACCTCGGCCCTGGCCGCGGCCACGGCCAGGAGCACGCCCGCGTACATCGCGCCGAAGGTGACGGCGGTGCGGAGCTCGGTGGGGTTGTCCTGCGGGGGGAGTTCGCTGCGCGTGCGCCGGATCCGGACCCACACGACCGCGCACATCGCGACGGAGAAGACCATCATCACCGCGATGGGCGGGGCGATGCGAAGGAAGTGGTGTGGGGCCACTATGGCGACCTCGGCGAGCACGCGGGCGTAGACGACGGTGGAGGCGAGGATGACGACCAGGACGGGGGCCCCGGCGACCATGGCGGCACGCCCCGCTTCCGCGTCGGTCTCGCCGGTGCCCGTCATGGATCGACGCGCGAAACTGGCAGTGGTGGCCGTCGAGGAGATCATCCCGCCGAGCACGCCGGCCAGGACCAGCCCCGCCCGCCGACCCAGGAACTGGTAGATGATGTAGCCGCCCAGGCTGATGCCGACGATGAGGACGACCATGAGCCAGATGGAGTGCGGGTTGAGAACGCCGTAGGGCCCGAATGTCCGGTCGGGGAGGACGGGGAGCACGACCAGCCAGATGAGGGCGAACTGCATGATCGCGCGGAGGTCCTTGTCGCCCAGCCTGGCGACGAACCCGTGCAGGCTCGTCTTGGCCTGGAGGAGAACCGCGACCCCGCCGCCGACGGCGATGGCGACCGCGCGCGGCCCCACCACCAGGAGCACGCCGACCATGAACATGACCAGGATGGCGACCTCGGTGGTGATGCCGGCGCCGCCGGAGGAGTCGTCATGCTCGCGCCTGGCGAAGAGGGCGTTGCTGACGGAGGTGGCGGCGACGACACCCAGCAACCCGGCGACGACCACGAGCCAGCCGATAGCCGAGCCCGGCATGCCGGGGACCGCAGGGCCGACTCCGGGTGGCGCGTCGCCGGCAGGCATGCCGGAAAGAGGGGGCGCGCCGGAGTGGATGTGTTCAGCCACCAGCGCGCAGAGCGTCCCGAGCACCGTGATGAGCGCGAACGTTCGCAGCCCGGCGACGCGGGAGTCGGCCCGCTGGCGCTGCAGCCCCACGAGCAGGCCCAGCCCCAGGGAGATGGCCAGAGCTTCAAACGCGGCCGACGGATCCATCCGCGATAGCCTAACGAGCCTGTTCGGTCGACGTCGGGCAGCGGTCAGCGCGACGGGGGAGGGGGACCGGGGTTCGCCCCTCCACCCCCCGCCCCGCAAGCGCAACTTCCTCGCAAACTTCCGGGGACGGCGCGGTAGGCTAGTGCAGCGTCGGCGGGGTCTGGCCCTGTCACCGACCGATCCTCAAGGAGGTGTGCCGTGTCACGGAAGCGGAACCTGCGGGGCGCGTTAGCGGGCGGGGTGCTGGCCGGCGCTGGGCTGTGCGCGCCGGCCAGCGCGACGTGGTCGATCATCCTCATCGACACCGGCACGGGCGAAGTCGCCATCGGCTCGGCCACGTGCCTGGTGGGCTTCGACCTGCAGGCGAACACACCGGTGCTGCTCACGGGCATCGGCGGGGCGGCGGCGCAGTCGGCCGTCGACTCCACCGGCCAGAACCGCGTCTTCATCCGCGACCAGCTCCTGCTGGGGACGCCGCCAAATCAGATCCTCACCATGCTCTCCACGTTCGATTCCGCTCATCAATCGCGCCAATACGGCATCGCCGACACCTGGGGGACGGGGCACGTGGCGACGTTCACGGGCTCCGGCGATGGCCAGTGGGCCGGCGGCCAGATCGGGCGCATCGTCGGGGCCGGCGCCAACGGCGGCGACATCCTGTTCGCGGTGCAGGGGAACGTGCTGACCGGCGCGCCGGTAGTGGCGGCGGCGGTGGGGCAGATCATGACCGGGCCCGGCGATCTTCCGGACCGGCTGATGCGGGCCATGGAGGCCGCGGCGTCGTTCGGCGGCGACGGGCGCTGCTCGTGCAGCCCCAGCAACCCGACGGGGTGCGGCTCGCCCCCGTTCGAGTTCCGTCGATCGGCGTACATCGCGTACATGCTCGATGCGCGGGCCGGCGATCGCGACGGGTGCAACGGCATCTACCGCGTGGGCGCGGCACCCGCGGCGGTGTTCGTCGCCGACCTGAACCAGGACGGGCGCCCGGACCTGCTCACGGCCAACGGCAACGCCAGCACGGTCTCGGTGTCGCGGAACACGACGAGCCGGGGCGTTCCGACGTTCGCGTCGGTCCCCCTGAGCTTCGGCGTGGGCGTCACGCCCCGCGACGTCGCCGGCGCGAACCTCACCGCCGATTCGTTCCCCGACGTCGTCGTCGCCAACTTCGCCAACGACAACGTCTCGGTGCTGCGGGGGCAGGGGAACGGGCTGCTGCTGCCGCGGGTCAACTATCCGGCCGGCGACGGGCCCATCGCGCTGGCCCTGGCGGACTTCAACGGCGACGGCACGATCGACGTCGCCGTCGCGAACAACCTCTCGGGGAACGTCAGCATCCTGCCCAACGACGGCACGGCAACGCTGGGGGCGGGGATCACCGTGGCCGTGGGGAGCGGGCCGGGGGCAATCGACGCGGGGGACATCGACGACGACGGCGACATCGACCTGGTCGTCGGCCTGACGACGGCCAACGCGGTGGTCGTGCTGCGGAACACCACGCCGCCGGGCGGGCCGCTCTCGTTCACGGCCGACCCGCCGATTTCCGCGGGGCGCGGCGTCAACGGCGTGAAGATCGCCCGCCTGAACGACGACACCCTCGCGGATATCGCCGTCAGCGCACCCACCGACAACGCGGTGAACATCCTGATCCAGAACGCCGGTGGAGCGGGCTTCACGATGTCGTCCATCGTCCTGGGCACGGCGTTCCCGAGCCCCAATGGGATCGCCGTGGGCGACGTTTCCGGCGACGGCGTGCCCGACCTGGTCACCGCCTCGCGCGGGGGGACCAACAGCCGCCTGGTCGTGCTGATCGGGCGCGGCGACGGCACGTTCCAGCCGCCGGCGGGGTACCTCATCGGCACGTCCCCGGGACGGCCGGTGCTGGCGGACGTGGACGGTGACGGCGACCTGGACGCCGTGTTCACGGTCTCGAGCAACACCGCCGCGATGGTGGTGGAGAACCTGGGAGGGGGCGTGTTCAACAACGGGATCGGCTGCGCGACGGGCGACTACTTCATGGACTTCAACGTCACGACCAGCGACCCCAACGCCGACGACCCGGTGCCGATCCTGCGGTCAAGGTTCGACGTGTGGCGGGCCCAGCACGTCGGACATCCGGACGCCACCCGCTCCACCGCGGTGCTCGACCGCTCCGGCATCCCGGGCAACGGGACATCCACCGCCACCATGACGATCACCCTGCGCGACTTCACCGGCGCGCCGATCACCGCGCCGATCACGTCGGTCACGGTCGCGCACGCGCCCGACAGCGACGGCCTGTGCGCCATCGGCGACGCGGTGGACGGGGGCAACGGCGTCTTCACCGTGACGCTCACCGCGGGGCACGGCCTGGGGGTTGACGCCTTCATCGTGCGGGCCGACAACGGTGTCCGCCCGGTCGTCCTCATGCCCGAGGTACGGCTGAGCCTGACCGTCGATGCCGACTGGAATCACGACGGCACGATCAACAGCGACGACTTCTTCGCGTTCGTGAGCGATTTCCTCAACGGCAACGCCGACGCCAACGGCGACGGCATCAGCAACAGCCAGGACTTCTTCGATTTCGTGAACGCGTTCTTCGGCGGGTAAGTCCGGTGCGTGGCCGGAGGACGATCGCGCGTTCCTACGCGGGCTTGTCGTCGAAGTACGCCGCGGCGGCGTCGGGGAGGGCGTCCAGCGCCGATTCCAGGCCCGCGTCCTCGGGCGTGATATCGCCGATGAGCGCGGCCTCGTCGCCCTCGGCGAGCGTGGCGCCGGCCGCGGCGAGCGCCTCGGCCTCCTTCCGGCGGGCGTACTCGCCGGTGAGCAGGTCGTCGAGGTCGGCTCGCTTGCGGGCCCGGACGATGAGCTTGATCGGCACCTCCGGGTAGGGAAGCTGCTCGCGGAGACGGTTGAGCAGGAACCGCTGGTAGTTGGGTGTGAAGAGCTCGGGGCGGTTCACCACGGCGACAATCGTCGGCGGCGAGACGGCCACCTGGGCGACGTACAGGATCTTGGCGAAGGTGCCGAGCTTGGAGGTGGGGCCCTGGGTATCCAGGATGCCGCGGAGCAGCCGGTTGAGCTGTCCCGTCGAGGCGCGAAGCCGGCCCTGCTCGTTGAGCTGGCGGGCCAGGTCGATCGTGGCGGGCACGTTGAGGCCGGTGTGCCCGGAGATGAAGGAGATGGGCGCGAAGGGGAGCCCCTTGAACTCCTTGCGGAGGTACTCCTCGTAGTCCTCGGTGGTGACGGGGCGGCCGTCCTTGCCGGGGCGGCCCTCGACCTTGTCCCACTTGTTCACGACGATCACGACCGGGCGGTAGCTTTTCTGCACCAGCCACGCCAGCTGCTCGTCCACCTGCGAGAGCGGCTCGGTCGCGTCGACCAGGAGCAGCACGACGTCGCAGCGCTCGATGGATTTCTGCACGCGGTCGTAGGCCCACCACTCGATGCGGTTCTCGAAGGACTTCTTCTTGCGCAGGCCGGCAGTGTCGATGGCGATAAAGGTGTGCCCGTCCATCTCGAAGCGGACGTCCACCGCGTCGCGTGTCGTCCCGGCGATCTCGGAGACGATGACTCGCTGCTGGCCCGCCAGTGTGTTGACGAGCGTGGACTTGCCGGCGTTGCGCTTGCCGATGATCGCCAGGCGCATCTCGGCGGGGTTGACCGGCGCGGCGTCGCCGGCTGCCGGCAGCGCGGTCACGGCCTCGTAGAGCGCGTCCAGGAACTCGCGCCGGCAGTAGTTGTTGTGGGCGGAGACCATGAGCGGCTCGCCAAACCCCAGGGCCGCGGCCTCGACGGCGTGCGCCTCCCAGCGCGGGCCGTCGGTCTTGTTGGCCACGACCATGATGGGCAGCTCGGTGCGGCCCTTGCCGCCCAGGCCGCGCTCGCGGAGCTTCCGCGCGATGAGCCGGTCCTGAGGGGTGACCCCCGCCTGGGTGTCGACGACGAGCAGTACGATGTCGGCATTGTCCACGGCTTGGGCGATCTGGAACTCGATATCGCCGGTGAGCGTGGCCAGGTCCTCGCCGACGTCGTTGTAGCGGGCGCCCTCAGCCGTGTAGACGCCGAACCCGCCGGTGTCGGTGAGCTCGACGGAGAGGCTGGGGCGGTCGTTGTCGGGCGACTCGAGGGTGGCGAGGATGGAGACGCGGTCGCGGGTGGTGCCGGGGGTGTCGTCGACGATCGACACCTGCTGCTTACCGACCATGTTCAACAGAGACGACTTGCCGACGTTTGGTCGGCCGACGATGGCGACGCGGGGAAGGGGCATGATGGAAGGAGTTTAGGCCGCGGAAGCGGAGATTCTGCTGATCCCAGGGCAATCGGCTCATGGACAGCCCGCGAGAAAGGCGTTAATGAACGCGAAGAAGTCGTTGGAATCGGTGACGGAGTTGGAGTCGAGGTCGGCGCGACCGGCGTCGCTCCTTCTGTATTCGAGGCTGCAGCGTGGTGGGCCCGTCAGGGCTTCACGGGCGGGTGCTCGGTCATCAGCGTCTCGGCGATCGCGGCCTTGAGCGAGCGCGAGGTCTTCACTTTGCCCTGCATCCGCTTGGGGGGCATCCTGGTGGGGACGATGCCGCCGGGGAACTTGTTCGAGTCCGGCGCGGCGACGGCGGCGGCCCTGAGGGCCTTCTCGGGCGTCTGGGCGAATCGGTTGAAGCTCTTGGCGATCTCGGCCCGCTTGGCGTCGAAGGCCTGAGAATCGATGATGTCCTTGGGGACCGGGCCCGGCTTGAAGTCGGGGAACTCGATCTTGGGGATCTCCGCGTTGATCAGGTGCTCGATCTGCGTGAGCAGCTCGCCCTGGTCCGGCGAGACGAACGACCAGGCGACGCCGTCGCGCCCGGCGCGGGCGGTGCGCCCGATGCGGTGCACGTACAGGTCGGGGTCCTCGGGGAGGTCGTAGTTGATGACGTGCGTGATCCCCTCGACATCCAGCCCGCGCGAGGCCAGGTCGGAGGCGATCAGCACCGACAGCGTCCCCTTGCGGAGCTTGTCCATCACCTTGTTGCGCGACGACTGGTACATGTCGCCGTGGATCGCGTGCGCATCGATCCCCTTGTGCTGCATGAACTCGGCGAGCTTGTCCACCGTCTTCTTCATCCGGCAGAAGACGAGGGTGAGCGTCGGCTCCTCGTGCTTGAGCAGGTGCAGCAGCAGGTACTTTTTGTCCCAGGGCGCCACCGGCAGGTGGAACTGCCGCACCAGGCTCACCGTGAGCGAGCCGGTGGTGGAGACGATCTTCTCGGCGTCCTTGGCGTAGGTGCGGGCGAGCTGCTCGATCTCCGAGGAGATGGTGGCGGAGACGAAGATCGTCTGACGCCCGCCCTGGGCGCGCGGGCCGGGGGGCGGGCAGGTCTTGAGAATCCGCCGGATGTCGTCGCGGAAGCCGATGTCGAGCATGCGGTCGACCTCGTCGAGGACGACGGAGCGGACGTTGTTGTAGTGGAGGAGGCGGCGCTCTGCCATGTCCATGATGCGTCCGGGGGTGGCGACGATGATCTCGGGGCCCTTGGCGAGGGCCTTGGCCTGGATCTGGACGCGCTCGCCGCCGAAGACCGCCGAGGTGCGGATCGGCGTGAACTTGCCGAAGTTGTTCATGTCCGTGGCGACCTGGATCGCCAGCTCACGAGTCGGAACAAGGATGATCGCCTGGAACTCGCGCCCGCGCTCGGCGTTGTGCAGGAGCGGCAAGCCGAAGGCCGCGGTCTTACCCGTGCCGGTCTTGGCCTGGCCGAGCACGTCCTTGCCGACCATGATGAGCGGGATGAGCTGGGCCTGGATGGTGGTGGGGGTCTTGAACCCCAGCGCCTCGATCCCCTGCAGCACGCTGTTGCGCAGGCCCAGGTCCTTGAAGCTCGTGTCGGTGGCGAAGATCTCGCCGTGGACCTTGACGCGGGGCAGCTCGATGGCGGGCGTGGCCTGGTTCGTCCCGGCGGCGGGCGTCGGAGGGGCGAGGTCAGGGGTGGCCGCGAGTCGGGGGCCCGAGGGAGCGAAGTGTTCCGGCTCGGCGGCCAGCGGCGGGAGGGAAGGCGCCTTGTCCGGTTCCGGGGCGGCCGGTGCGGCGTCGGGGGGGGGCGTGGTTTGGTTGTCGGGGGTGGTTTCGGTCTTGGTCTTGCGGCGTAGTCGCATATGAAACGCGGCACGCCGGATCGATCGGGTTTCTCTTCGCGGCATCTGGCGGGATGAAAGGTGCCGGCGGCCGCGTGGGAAGCCCCTTGATTGAGGCCGGCGGCACCAACCATCCCGCGAGCGGGCCGAAGTTCGATCCGGCGATGCCCTCCTTGGATGGCCCGGAACATTGGCGCCGGGCGTGAACTTTGCGCCCGAGCCGCCCGCGAGGTCGCGGCCGGGACCCATGCGCGGGTACGATGAAAAAGCCGGCGAGAGTGCCGTGAGGAGTTTGATCGTAGGGGGTGGATCGCGTCGATACAAGAGCGGCGAAACGGGGCGTTGGAATGTTGGTGAAACCGGGGGCCGGAAGAGAGACACGTGACGACCAGCCGCATTGAGATCGACCTCTCCGCTCTGGAACACAACCTGGGAGTGATTCGGCGGGTGACCGGCACCGGCGTGGGCATCTGCGCGGTGCTGAAACAGGACGGCTACGGGCTTGGGGCGGCGCGCCTGGCGAAGCGGCTCAGCGCCTGCGGCGTCGAGATGCTGGCGGTGTACACGCTCGACGAGGCCCGCGCGCTGGTCGAGGCCGCGGTGCCGACGCCGATCCTGCTGCTCATGCCGATCCGCACAATCGACCGGATGGACCCGGTCTACCGGCACGCGGTGGCCGGCAAGCTGCACCTGACGCTCCACGACGCCGAGCAGCTCGTCTCGCTCACCGTGGTCGCCCAGCGGCTGGGCGTGGGCCTGCCGGTGCACGTGCAGGTGGATACGGGCCTGGCGCGCGGCGGGGCACTGCCGCCCGTGGCGACGCGGCTCGTCGAGATGCTCACGCGCACGGCGCGCGTCCGCCTGGCCGGCGCCATGACGCACTTCGCCTCGCCCTGCACCGACGCCGACTCCACGCGCGAGCAGGCCGCGACCTTCCGCGAGTGGATGGAGACGGTGAAGCCGATGCTCCCGACGGCGATGGCCACGGGGACGGCCGGCAAAGTCGTCGGCGGCGCGGCCGGCGGGCCGCCGGTGCTTCTCGTTCACGCCGCCAACTCGTGCGCCATGTTCCGATCGGCGAAGTACCACGGGAACATGGTGCGGGTGGGGCAATCGCTGCACGGGTTCGTGGGAGAGGAGTGGGGGGCGCCCGCGGGCGCGGAGCCCGGCGAGACAGGGACGGAAGGGATCGAGTTCGCCGCCCAGGCGATGGAACTGCGCCCGGCTCTGCGTTGGACCAGCAGCATCGTGCACGTGAAGGAGATCCCAGCGGGCTCGCCGGTGGGATACGGGAGCACCTGGCGGGCGCGCCGGCCGACGAAGATCGCGCTGGTGCCGGTGGGGTACGCCGACGGCTACCCGCGCTCGCTGAGCAACACCGGGATGGTGGGGCTGACGGAGCGCCAGTGGGACCGGCCCGGGACCGGATCGGGCGGCGGCACCGGACGCCCGCCCGCGCCGACGCACTTCGCCCCGGTCGTGGGCCGGGTGAGCATGGACCAGATCACCCTCGACGTGACCGATGCGCCGGAGGCGGCGCGTCGCCTCGGGGCGGAAGTGGAGATCATCGGGGCCGACTGGCGGCTGCCGAACCATCTGCCGCGCCTGGCCGACAAGGCGGGCACGATCACGCACGAGCTGATGTGCCGGATTGCGGCGCGGCTCGAGCGGGTCTACCGCTTCCCCGCCGCCGCGGGCGCTGGAGCCGACACACCGGTGCGCATCATCGGCCCGGCGACTCCGCCCGGCGGGTTGACTGGTGGAACCGCCGTCGCGAGGTGATCCGCATCAGGTCTCGCGTTCTCCCTCGCCTCGCGAGAGCTCGATCAACGCCGCGTGCTTCATGAGCGCCCCCGCCGCGGTCGACGCCGCGGCGAGCCACCCCGCGTACCCGTCGAGGAACGCCCGCTTGAGGACGAGTTGCTTTAGCAGCGCCCCCGCCGGCGAGGTGGCCAGCCGCCAGTACGAACCGCGCTTCCCCGCCGCGTGCAGGCTCGCGGCCATCACCCGCGAGTGGGCGGCCTGCTTGACGAAGAACTCGGCGAAGGTGGTGATGGAGTCGTGGCGGAGCGTGCCGGCCAGGCGCCCGATGTGCCCGCCATCGACGCCCGGCGCGCCGGGGATCAGCTCGAGGTAGTCGTGCGGGTCCAGCCCGGCCCATCGGAACTGCCCGCGCCTGACCAGGCGCAGGCGCCGCTCGGGCTGCCAGGCGTGGTTGAGCGGGCGGCCCCGGTAGTAGACCTTGCGGTTGACCTCGAAGCCCGGCGCGCCGGGTTGAGCGCGAAGGGCCTCTTGCCGGATAGATCGGGCCAGGTCGGGCTCGACCGATTCATCGGAATCCACGCACAGCACCCACGGCCGGTCGCACTGCGACAGAGCAAGCTGCTTGGTCTTCACGTGCCCGAGCCACGCCGAGCGGATCACCCTCGCGCCGTGCCGCTCCAGGAGCGCGATCGTCCCGTCGGTCGAGCCGGAATCAACGGCGACGATCTCCGACGCCAGGCCCGCGACCGACTCGAGCGTCCGACCGATCGTCTGCTCGTTGTTCCTGCAGACGATCGAGACCGACAGGGGAAGCGGTCCGGAGTCGCCCGGGGGTGGGGGGTTAGTGAGAGGCGGGGGCATGGCGTCAATGGTCGGGCGCGGAAGGGGGGGTGTCAATGAAGAAGGCATCGAGGCATGAGGCATCAAGGCATCCAGGCGAAGAGCACGCGGCGCGAATAGGCTCCGGTGCACATGGGCCAGGCGACGATGAAAATCGTTCGATCCGAGAGCGGCCAGGCCGCCCGCGAGTGGGCCGCGGCGCTGGCGCGCCCGGGTTGGCTCGACGGTGCCGCGAGTCTGAAGGAGGAAGGTGGGGCATGGGTGCGTCGCGGCGTGGTCAGGCTGCCAGACGGCCCGCGCGAGGTGGTCGTGAAGTGCCGACCCATCGAGCGGCCGATCGAGCGGATCAAGTGCCTGTTCCGCCAAGGACGCGGCGACCGACATTGGCGCGGAGCGGCGTGGCTTGAGCGCCACGGAGTCAGGACCGCCCACCCCATCGTGCTTGCAAGGGCGACGATCGATGGTCGTGTGTGCGAGCTTCTGGTTATGGAAGCCCTGGCAGGGAAGTCGGTGCTGCAGCATCTGGCCGACGGCGACTTGACGGTGAGGCAGGAGCACACCGTGGCGCGAGAACTGGGCCGCGTAATCGCTCGACTGGCCACGCATGCTCGCTGCAATCGTGACCACAAGCCCTCCAACCTGATCGTGACCCGGGTGAGCTACACCGATGCGGAAGTCGCGCTGGTCGACACTGTGGCGATCGTCCACGACCTGTACATTGATGCTGAGGCGCAGGAGAAGATGCTCGCGGCATTGGTCATTGAGGCCATCGGAACCGGGCATGAGCCGCGGCAAAGTCTGAAGTGCAGGGTCATCCAAGAGCTGATTCTCCACATTGCGGATGCGACTTCTCCTCGAATGAGGGTGGATCGAAAGAAGCTGCACGACTCCATCGCCGAACTCTGGCTGGACGTAAGTGACCGCGTGCGACGCCACGGCAACCCCACTCCCCGCGTAGACCCCCTCGCGCGCTACACTGCCCCGGCCCAGCGAGAACCGCCACCATGAAGGCTATTTCCCACCTCAAGACCGCGATCCGCACCGTGGTGGGCAACCCGGCGGTGGCCATCGCGAGCGCCGTAAGGACCGGCCCCAAGATGACGACCGTCGAGACACCCCACGGGCCGATCCGCGTCGTGCCGCGACGGGGCAACATCCCCGGCACCGACAGCTATCCCATGCCCCACCGGCCCCCCGCCGTGCCCAGCGACAAGCAGCCGCTCCCGCGCGAGCGCCTCGCCTACTACCCGCGGTGGCACGTCCAGGAGCACCCGTGCAAGTGGGACTTTCCCGCTTACCTCGACAACCCCGGCAGCCGCTGGCTGCAGACGCTCAAGTCGATGTACGCCACGCCGATCGCCTTCCCGGCGAGCCTGGCCCCCGAGGCGGGCCTGCTGGTGCACTCGCTGGTTCGCAACCTCCGCCCGCGCACCGTGATCGAGACGGGCACCTTCATCGGCATGAGCACCATCTGGGTCGCCGCGGCCCTGCGGGAGAACGGCGACGGCGCGCAGATCCACACCTTCGACGACTTCGGCCCCATCAACAGGGGCCCCTGGCGCGAGGTGGACATGCTCACCGGGCGCCTGGAGTTCGTCGCCGGGCAGATCGCCGCGGCGGGGCTCGCCGAGCACGTCGTGCTGCACCCGGGGAACTCGTCGTTTGAGATCCGCGCGGCCCACCAGGAGCTGCGCGACGCGGGCGGCGTGCAGCTGGCGTTTCTCGATGCCGACCACGGCGTCGTCGGCGCCTGGCAGGACTTCTGGGCCACCGAGCCGGTCCTCAACACCGGCGGCTTCGTCCTCCTGCACGACACCTTCCCCGAGTACTGCAGCTACGACGGGCCGCGTCACGTGCTGGACCACCTCAACGAGCAGGCCGTCGGCGTGTACGAGAAGGTGGACATGTACCTCTCGCCCATGAACTATGGGCTGGGGCTGATCCGCCGGATCGGCTGAACACGACCGCGACCCCCCGAGGAGCGGCCGCGGAAAGGAGCTCAACAACATGATCCGTCGCGGAATGTGCGCTCTTGTTGCCCGCGTATCGCTCGTCGGCGTGGTCGCCTCGCCCGGCGCGGCCCTCGCCCAGACCACCTTCGCCGAGCCCTTCGACAACGGCTCCAACACCGGCGGTTGGAGCTACGGCATCCCGCAGATCGAAACCATTCAGCCCGCTGGCGGCCACCCCGGCTGGTGGCTGCACAGCACCTGCCAGGGGGGCAACTGCCTGGACACGACCGCGCCGCAGGCCCGCACCACCGGCAGCTCGGCCTTCACGGGCGACTACCGCGCCCACCAGGTGCGCTCCGTCGGGTGCGACGCGATCAACCTGCACGCGGACTTCCCCACCGGCGGACGCCCGATGTCCGTCATGCTCACCAACTCGATGGGCGAGCAGGTCTACTTCGTCAGCCCCACGCTCACGATCCCCGTTCCCGGCGGCGGCTGGCGGAGCTACGACTTCTCCATCCCGTTCGATTCCACAACCCTGCCGCCCGGGTGGGGGTTCACGACCCCGTTCGACCCGCCGCCGGCCGCCGTGTGGAACCGCACGATCGACGACGTCGTCGAGCTGTCGTTCTTCTGGGGCGATCCAACGAACTTCTTCATCTTCCAGCAGTGGGAGCCCGGGATGGACAACGCCCGCATCACCCACGGCCCCATCACGCCGCCGTGCCCGGCCGACTGGAACCACGACGGGGTGCTTAACAGCCAGGACTTCTTCGATTTCCTGACCGGCTTCTTCGCGGGCAGCGCCGACTTCAACAACAACGGCGTGACCAACTCGCAGGACTTCTTCGATTTCCTGACGAGCTTCTTCGCGGGCTGCTAACCGACAGCTGTTCGGCGCTCGTGCGGTGGCGCACGGCGCACTCGCGATGTAGAATCGGCGCATGGAGAACCTCTTCAACTGCGCGCCGAAGCGCCGGCCCGGCCGCCCGCGCAAGTCCGCCCCACCCCCCCCCCCCCCCCCCCCACCAG
>JBGPJM010000043.1:0-27034 GCA_041485385.1 Phycisphaerae bacterium
CAGGTTGACGTTGTCGGTCAGGTCCTTCCACGTGCCCGAAACGTCCCGCACCTGCGCCTGCCCGCCCAGCTTGCCTTCCGTGCCCACCTCGCGGGCCACGCGCGTCACCTCCGACGCGAACGACCGCAGCTGGTCCACCATCGTGTTCACGGTCCGCGCGGTGCGGAGGAACTGCCCCTCCAGCGGCCGCCCGTCCACCTCCAGCGACATGATCTGCGACAGGTCGCCCATCGCGATCGCGCCGATCACGCGGGCCATCTCGGTCGTCGGTCGCACCAGGTCGTCGATCAGCGTGTTGAACGATTCCTCGAGGGTCCGCCACGCGCCGCCCGCGCCCGCCAGCGACACGCGCTGGTTGATCTTGCCCTCCTTGCCGACCACCGACGAGACCCGCTCCAGCTCCTTGGCCATCTTCTCGTTCAGCTCGACAACCTGGTTCAGGGTGTCGGCGATCTTGCCGCCGATCCCCGTCCACGTCGCGGGCAGACGCACCGAGAAGTCGCCCTTGCGGATGGCGGCCAGGACGGTCAGCAGCTGGGCATTATCCAAGCCGTCGACGTGGTCGGCCTCGGTCGTCGTCACACCGGGTCTCCGTATTGAGGGGGCGCTCGTCTGGGGTGAACGCGTGCTCATTGACCTGCAACTTCGGGGAGCGGGATGAAGGCCTTGTGAAGAGAGCCTGAGAAGATCGGAATCTCGACCAACAATATGGCTCGAACCCCACTCTACCGTCGCTCAACGTATGGTTTTTGATCGGGTGACTGACCATGCCGGAGGTGGGAGAAAGTAAGCGGCCGCAAACACGTGGAACATCGTGGTTAGTCGACCGAACGTGCCAAAAAACGCGCCGTTTCCATAGGCAATTCCCCCGTTTGGGCGCGCAGATTGGGCCCACCCTGGAACACGGAATGTCGGATGGCCCCCTGCCAGACGGGAAATGGAGCGGAGGAGAGTCGAACTCCCGACCTCATCATTGCGAACGATGCGCTCTACCAACTGAGCTACCGCCCCGGATTGGATCCCAGTTTAGGCCGGCCGGGGCGGGGCTTCCGCCGGCGCGGGAAGGGGCCACGGGAGGGAGGGGGTCGGAGGGCCAACAATGATCCCGTGAGCCGGTGGACGAACGAGGGATCGAGACGGGAATGGAGCGGCCCATGAGCGGCGAGCGTGAGGTTTTGCATGCCGCGGCGGAGCTCGAGGAGCGGGGGGATGCGTACGTCCTGGTGACGGTGGTGAGCGTGAAGGGGAGCACGCCGCGGAACCCGGGGGCGAAGATGCTGTGGCATCCGAACGGGAACGGCGGGAATGGGTGGGTGGGGACAGTGGGCGGGGGGCAGTTCGAGATGCTGGTGCGGGACGATGCGGAGAAGCACTTGGGAGCGCTCTCGTGCGGGGTGGAGCGGTACGTGCTGGGGGCGGACGCGGACCAGTGTTGCGGCGGGGTGATGGAGGTGTTCTTCGAGGCGCGGGGGGCGCGGCAGCGGGTGGTGATCTTCGGCGCGGGGCACGTGGGGCACGAGTTGGCGAAGCTGCTGGATGCGGCGCCGGTGCAAGTGACGGTCGTGGACGACCGGTCGGAGTGGAACACGGCGGAGCGGTTCCCGCGGGCGAAGCGGGTGCTGTCGTTCGACGACGGGGTCGCGGCGGCGTGCGAGCGCCCCGAGGCGACGCTGGCGTGCGTGATGACCTGCTCGCACGACACGGACTTCGAGCTGCTGAGGAAGTTGCTGGCGGACGCGGGCCAAGGGACGGCGCCGGCGTTCGTCGGGCTGATCGGCAGCCGGAGCAAGCGGGCGTGCCTGCTGGGGCGGCTGGTGGCGTCGGGCATTTCCGAAGAGGCGGTGCAGCGGGTGCATTGCCCGATCGGGGTCGGGGACACGGGGAAGGAGCCGGCGCTGGTGGCGATCTCGATGGCCGCGCAGCTTCTGATGGAGGCGAGGAAGCTTGCCCGGCTCTAGCCCCCCGGCGGCGCGCGCGGGCGGCGGGTGCGTGCTCGTGCTCGCGGCGGGGCGCGGGAGGCGGATGGGCGGGCCCAAGGGGCTGATGAGCGTGGACGGGCGGGCGTGGTGGTTCGTGCAGCAGGAACGTATCGCGGCGAGCGGGCGCAATGCGGCGTGGGTGGTGTCGCCGGTGGTGCGGAGCGCGATTGAGCGCGCGCCCGGCGCAGCGTTGCACCTGGTGGACGCGGATCCGGATGCGCCGATGTTCGCCAGCGTGCTGGCGGGGCTCGGTGCGCTGCTCGCCTCCCCCCCACTGCCTGGGTGGGTGCACGTGCTGCCGGTGGATGTGCCCGCGCCGTTGCGCGCGACGCTGGATGCGCTCGAACGGGGCGCCGGCGCGGGGGGTGTCGCCGTGCCGCGGCACGCGGGGAAGTCGGGGCACCCGGTGTGCCTGGCGTGGGGGTGGGTGGAGCGAGAGCTGCTCCCCCGAGCGACGGGCACGACGACCGACGGGCTGCGGCTGGATGAGCTGATCGCCGGCGTGCGGATGGAGGTGGACGTGACCGACGACGCGGTGACGGTCAACCTCAACACGCCGGAGGATGTGCAACGGTGGATTGATGGGGCCGCGGATCGACGCGGATGAGCGCAGAATCGCACTTCTGGAGCCGAAGAACCCTTCCCCGCCAGTCCCCACCCCATTCCTCTTCATTCTTTTCCCCCTCAGCTTTCCTCTCTGTCCTCTGTGGTTAACCCTCTTCACGGTGCGCGGGAGTAGCACGGGCGGTCGGGCGTACAGTCGGTCGGGTGGACGGGCTTGCCGTCGGGGCCGAGCGACTCCTGGCTCTTGATGCAGAAGTAGATGCGGGTGTCGGACGAGTCGTCGACCAGGCCGCGGACGGACTGGCGGTCGTCGACGTACATCATCTTGTGGCGGAGATGGTCGCAGCAGGCCTTCAGGTGGATGGGGTTGGCTTCGCTCATGGCTGCTGCTCCGGTTACGGTTGCTCGCCCCGCCCGGCCGCGCGGAGGATGGCGCGGTGGATCGCGACGGGGAGAAGCTTGAGCTTGTAGGAGTTCTGGGTCATGGGCTTCGCGCCGTCGATGGACTTCGTGCAGGCCTGGCGGATTTTCGCGGCGTCGTCGAGGTTCAGGCTGGCGAGGGCCTGCTCGACAGCGGGAAGCGGCCAGGGGACGGGGGCGACGGCGCCGGCGCAGACGCGGGCCTTGCGGATGACGTTCCCGTCGAGCTCGAGGGCGACGGCGGCGAGGACGAGAGGCCAGTCGAAGGACTGCTTTTCCTTGACGGCGTAGAAACCGCTCTTCAGGGCCGGCGCGAGGGTGATGTGGGTGATGACCTCGCCGGGTTTGAGGTTGTGCTCGTCGCGGACGCCCTTGTCGGGGGTGTGGTAGAGCTCGGCGAGGGCGAGCTTCTCACGCCCGGCCTCTCCGCCGGTGAGATGCACCGTGCCGTCGCAGACGTAGAGCGCTGGAGCGAGGTTGGACGGGTGAACGATGTGGCAGGGGCCATCGCCGAAGATCGCGTGGAACTTGTTCTCGCCCTCGACGGCGTAGCAAGTCGGGCCGCCCTTCTTGAGGCAGTTGAACTGATCGTTTCGGTAGTACCAGCAGCGCGGACGCTGAAGGAGGTTGCCCGCGGCGGTGGCGACGTTGCGGACCTGCGGCGTCGCGGCGCCCTCGAGGGCCGCCGAGATGACGGGGGCCTGCTCCTTCAGCACGGGCGAGTCGACCAGGTCGGCAAGCGTGGCCTCGGCCTCGATGCGGAGGCGCCCCCCCTCCCGACCGCCCTCGGTGCTGACGGCCTTGGCGGCGCCCTGAGCCTTCACACGCTTCACGTCGATCAGCAGATCCGGCTCGATCAGCCCTTCCTTCAGGTGATCGACTACGTCCATCCCACCGGCCTTGAGGATCGGGAGCTTGAAGCGCTTGTCGCGCAGCAGCTCGGCGGCCTGGGCATAGTCGCGCGGCTTGGCGATGGCGAACGGGTTCACGACTTCGCTCCTTCCAGGGCCGCCAGCACCTTGTTGGGCGTGATGGGCAGCGAGCGGACGGGGACGCCGATGGCGTTGTAGACGGCGCAGGCGATGGCGCCGGAGGTGGGGACGGTGGGCGGCTCGCCGAGGGACCGGTAGCCGGTCTGCCCCTTGGTCCACAGGACGGGCTCGATGTGCGGCATGTCGCCGGGGCCGAGGATCTTGTACATCTCGAGGTTGGCGTTGACCATCGCGCCCACGTTGCGGTCGAGCACACGCTCCTCGAAGAGGGCGTAGCTGATCCCCTGGATCACCCCGCCGATGATCTGGCTCTCGGCCATCTTGCGGGTGATGACCTTGCCGCAGGACTGGTAGGCGATGACGCGGCTGACCCTGACGACGCCCGTCTCGGTGTCGACGGTAACATCGACGAACTGCACGCCGTGGGAGTGCCCCTGGCCGCGCTCGGCCTGCTCGGTCTTGCCGCGGCCCACGATCTGGTCGGCGGCGAGCTTGGCGCAGGCTTCCTTGAAGCCCATGAGCGGCTTGCCGGCGCGGAGGACCTGGCCGTCCTTGATGTCGAACTCGCTGGGGTCGGCGCTGTTGAGATTGGCGACGGCGGCGAGCAACTGCTTGCGGGCGTCCTCGGCGGCGACGGTCATGACCGGGGCGGTGCTGGGCGTGGTGACCGAGCCGCCGGAGCCGGGGCCGATGGGGAGGGTGGAGTGGCCGATCCGCACGGTGACCATCTTCAGGGGCACCCCCAGGACGGTGGAGGCGATGATCCCCATGCTGGAACGCTGGCCGGTGCCGATGTCCTGCGTGCCGGTGCGGGCCTCGACGGAGCCGTCACGGTTGATGACGACCTCGCACTCGGTCTTGGCGGCGCCGCCACCCCAACTGGCTGTGCCCATACCGAAGCCGCGCCGGAGGACGGTGGTCTGCGAGCCGGTCTTCTTGCGCTGGTCCCAGCCGATGAGCTTGGCGCCAAGGGCCATCATCTCGCGCCGGTCGTCGTTCTTGTCGATGCGGAGGCGGAGCTGAAGGGGGTCGACGCCGGCCTTGGTGGCGACCTCGTCGAGCATGAGCTCCTCGACGAACGCGCCCTGGGGGTGGCCGGGGGCGCGGAACGGGCGCGGGGCGCCGGCGTTGAACTGCACGTCGGAGTGCTCGCGCTGGATCTCGCCCAGGTCGTAGCGCCCGGAGGGGACGGCCATGCCGCCCCCGCCGCGCGAGACGCCCACGCCGCCCCAGGAGCGGATGAGCCCGCCGAGGATGGCGCCGTCGTTCTTGAAGGCGATCTTCACGCGGGCCAAGCCGGAGGGACGGTTGCCGGTGTCGAGGTGGTCCTCCTCGCGCGAGCAGAAGCAGTAGACGGGCCCCTTGTGCTTGGCGCCGACCTTCGCGGCGGTGACGCCCTCCTTGCCCGCGCCGTTGAGCTTGCTGCCGAACCCGCCGCCGACGTACTCGCAGACGACCTCGTACTTGGAGCGGGGCAGGCCGATGGCCTCGCCCAGGCCGTCGGTGGTGGCGAAGGTTCCCTGGGTGGAGGCGTAGCAGATCGCGCTGTCGCCCTTATGGTCCACGACGGCGCCGTGCGTCTCGAACGAGGAGTGCGTCTGCACCTCCGTGGAGTACTCGGCCTCGAGCACGTGGTCGGCGCCGGCGAGGAGCTCCTTGGACTTGTCGTTGGGCTCGGGTGTCTCGAGCTTCTCATCGGTGATGCGGGTCTTGATCTCGCCCTTCTTCCACTTGGCGCTCAGGGCGCGCAGGCCGCGTGCAAGGGCCTGCATGGACTCGGCGACGAGGTAGCCGACGGTGTGTCCGTGGTACTTGCCCTCCTTGCCGGTGATCTCGAGTTCGACGACGCCGGGGACGGCGAGGGCGGCCTTCTCGTCGTGCGATTCGAGCTCGGCCGCGCCGTAGGGGCAGCGGACGAAGCCGACGAAGAGGCCGTTCGGCAGAAACTGATCGCGCCCGTACTTGGCCTGGCCGGTGACCTTCGCGACGCCGTCGAGGCGCGAGGCGTCGTCGTTGAGGGAGGCGCCCTTGTTCTGCGGGCGGTTGCTGGTGGGCATCGAGGTGGGGAGGTCGTCCAGTCGCGTGTTCATGGCTCAGCCTTTCGGGGCGGACTGGTCCGGGGTGACGTCCATGATGGGGCTCTGGCCGGAGGCATCGAGGACGGCGTTGAAGATGTTGGTGTAGGTGCCGCAGCGGCAGATGTTGCCGCAGAGCCCGCGCTTGATCTGCTCGAGGTTGGGCTTGGGGTTGGCGTTGAGGAGGGCGCGGGAGGCGACGACCAGGCCCGGCGTGCAGTAGCCGCACTGGAGGGCGTCGTGCCGGATGAAGGATTCCTGGATGGGGTCGAGCTTGCCATTCTTCGAGAGCCCCTCGATGGTGGTGATCTCGGCGCCCTCGGCGTCGGTGGCGAGCATCATGCAGGAGACGGTGAGCTTGCCGTCGACGAGGACGGAGCAGCCGCCGCAGGACCCGCGGTCGCAGATGTCCTTGGAGCCGGTGAGGTTCAAGTTCTGGCGGAGGGCGTCGAGGAGGGTGGTAGCGGGCTCGATTTTCAGCGAGCGCTCCTGGCCGTTGATGCGGAGGGTGACGGGGATGGGGCCGGGTCCGCGGACGGGGTCGTCGGGGCGCTGCGCGTCGGCAATGGAGTTCGCGGCGGCCTCGCCGGCGGCAGCGATGGAGGTGGCGGCGGCGGTAGTGCCGAGGGTCTTGATGAAGAGGCGGCGCGTGACACCGCCTTGGGGGGTGGGCACGGATTTATCGGAGATAGGCATGGGGGTTCTCCTGCCGATGGGGCCCGAGTATACCGAGAGGGGGTGGTGGAGGATCCGGTGCGGCGCGGAGGGGTGGCGCGGTTGGGCGATCTTCCCGCGACTTGAGTATGACTTCCGTCGGGTTGCCGGGACTTCGGTGCGACTTCCGTCGACTTTTTTCGACTTCGGTTGACTTTTTGCGACTTTTTGCGACTTCGCCGCGGAGTGGTTCTTGATGTAAGTATTGTGTTGACAATATGTTGCGTGTGAACAACGCCGCTCTGCGCGCCGGAGGGCGCGAATGTGCCGCCGGGCCGGGGGAGAGGACGCCGTGCGCGTTGCATCGCCGGGGTGACATGGGTGGCATGGGAACCCTCCCCGCGGGCGCGCGTGAGCCCGGCCCGTGAGAATACGGATGGCGGGAAGGGCTGCAAGGGGGACGCGGCGATTTTGGTGTATTTCCCTTACTTGGCGCGCAGGATGGGCCCTCCCCCGGACAGGGCAGCAGACAGCCGCGATCATCAGGCGCTAGCCGTCGCTCCGGCCGACGCCGCTTCGCTGCGAGTCAGGACGGCTGTTGCCGGACGCGGGACGTGTTCCACGGCCTCGGAGCTGTAGAAGCACGGCTCCCCCTCGCCGCGGGCGCACTCCCGCGCGAACATGATCAGGTGGTGGGAGACGACCGCGATGTGGATCAGCTCCTCGATGTTGCCGCGGCGCAGGGCGCGCAGGGCGCGTGGCCAGAACTCGGCGCGATAGTCGGACCGCACGCCGACGCGCCACAGCACTCGGGCCAGGATCGAGAGACCGCGGCGGACGTTCGTGGCGTTGAGCCTGGCACGAGTCACGGGAAGGCGCTTGCGGCGGGGGAAGGTGTGCCGGACCTGGTAGTCGAAGCGGGCGTAGAGGGCCGCCGGGACGTAGGCCCGCGCGACGGTCTCCCGCCACATCCTGACGACCTGGTCGTAGGGCATCAGGAACTCCACGTTGGAGGCCCGCGCCGGTTCGCCCCTGCCGGTCCGGAGCCGGCTGGCCGCCTCCAGCCGGCGCCACAGGGGCGTCCGCGGCAATGCGTGCAGGATGTTGATTGTCAGGAGGGGGATAGCCGATTCGTCGATGAACTGCCCGATGCGCTCGCCCGTCCGGGGCGTGTCGGTGTCCAGCCCGATGATGATCCCGGAGACCACCTCGAGGCCGAAGCCGTTGAGGGTGCGGACGGCGTCCAGGATCGGGCGACGCAGGTTCTGCGTCTTGCCCATCGCCTGCAGGGCGTGCTCCTCGGGGGTCTCGATGCCGCAGAAGACGGTCGTGAACGCCGCCTCGCGCATGAGCTCGAGCGCCTCGGTGTGCTTGGCGAGGTTCAGCGTGGCCTCGCAGGCAAACTGCACCGGGTAGCCGCGGCGCTGTTGCCACTGGGCGAGCTCGCGCAGCAGCCCGAGGGCCGCGCCGGGGTTGGCGATGAAGTTGTCGTCGACGAAGTACACGGCGCCCGGGTTGCCGCGCTGGAGCATGGCGTCGAGCTCGGCGGTGACCTGCGCGGGGGTCTTGAGGCGCGGGCTGCGCCCGTAGAGCTCCGGGATGTCGCAGAACTCGCACATGAATGGGCAGCCGCTGGAGAACTGAACGCTGCCGATGAAATAGTCGCGGAGACGGATCAGCCGGTACGCCGGCACGGGGAACTTGGCGAGGGGCACCCGGTCGGTGGTGACGTACCGTTCCTGCACGTCACCCGGCCTGCCCGCCGGCCTGCCGGTGCTCTCGTCCAGCCGCCGGATGAGGGCGTCGGTGCCGTCGCCGAGCTCGCCGACGTGCAGCACGTCCACCTCCCGGTACCAATCCGGACAGGCCGAGACCGAGGGCCCGCCCAGGACGGTGAGCTTGCCGAAGGCGTGCGCCTTCCGATTGATCTCGTCAACGTGCCGGCGCTGCACGTGCATCGCGCTGATGAAGACGGCGTCGGCCCAGCGGTAGTCGGCGTCGGAGGCCGGCGAGATGTTCTCATCGACCAGCCGCACCTCCCATTCCCCGGGCAGGCTCGCGGCGACGACGAGCAGCCCCTGCGGGGGCATGAACGCCCGGACATTCATCAGCGGGAAGGCGTGGTCGAAGGTGCCGAACGAGTGGGCGTAGCGAGGGAACACACAGAGGATGCGCCGGCGGTGGCGCGCCGGGCCCTGCCCGCGCGGCCTCGCGCCCGCCTGACTCGTCCCTGGCTTCCCGGGCGCTGACCCGTTCAAGCCAGGACCTGGCGTGGGCCCCCGGGGCGACACCGTGAACAGTTCGAGCGGCTTGTCCATGCGGGCCCTTTTGGGACAAGGGAACGGCCGATGTTCAGAACTCGACGGTACGCGGCACGCCTGCGCGGTGTTCAGGGGTGCGCCGGAGGGGATCTTAACGTACCGGCGAAGGTCCGCAGGGCCGCTCCGGCCATGGTGCCTTCATCCGCTCGCACTCCCGGGTGAAACCGCGCCTTTAGGCGTGGCCGGTTCGGCCGGCGGATTACGCCTGGGTAAGGGGGGACGGTCGGGACCCGATCCGCACACGTACACGGTGCTGCGCGACCCCCGAGTCTTTCGTAGTTTCGTCATGCCGGATCCGCCCCAGGAGCAAGTAGAATGATCGGAATGACAGTGGATCCCACCCAACCCCAGGGGGGACTGATCGAGCCGGCGCCGCGCTCACGGACACTGTCTACTCGCACCTGCGTGCCATCGCCCAGCACCAGATGAACGAGGAACGCACCGGTCATTCGCTCTCGGCGACGGCGCTTGTGCACGAGGCCTACATGCGTCTGGAGCGCAGCTCGTCGACGCCGGACGTGCAGCGTGGGGCGTTCGTGTTCGCCGCGGCCGAGGCGATGCGGCGCATCCTCATTGAACACGCGCGGGCCCGGAGCCGGCTGAAGCGGGGAGGCGGGGCAGTTCGGGTTTCGCTCGATGCAATCGGAGACGTCGCGGATCTGGACGCCGCGAGCGGCGAGGAATCGGAGAGCGTCTTTGCGTTCGACGAGGCGTTTCGGCGCCTTCAGGAGCATGACGCCGGCGCGGCCGACGTGGTGCGCCTGCGGTTCTACGCCGGTCTGTCCGTTCCGGAGACGGCGCGGTCGATCGGCGTGTCGGCACGGACGGTGGACAACCGCTGGGCGTACGCGCGGGCGTGGATGGCGCGGGAGATGAGCACGTGGAGCGGCGGCGCGGACGGCGGCCCGCCGGGTGGAACGGACCATGATGGCCCACGAAAACCGGGATAGGTTGATCGAGCTGGTCGGCGAGGCGATGAGCCGGCCGGCTCCGGAGCGGGAGGCGTATGTGCGCGACGCGTGCGCTGTCCCTGCAGCGCGAGACGAGGCGCTGAGCCTGCTGGCAGCGCTGGAGCGGGCAGGCGGGTTCATGGGGAATCCGACGGTGGCCGCGGCGAGGGCCGGCGGGCGCGAGATCCCCGGCGCGATGATCGGACGGTACGAACTGCTGGAGCTGATCGGCGAGGGGGGATTCGGGCACGTGTTCATGGCGGAGCAGCGCGAGCCGGTGGTGCGCCGGGTGGCGTTGAAGATCATCAGGCCGGGGATGGACTCGCGCGTGGTGGTGGCGCGGTTCGAGGCCGAGCGGCAGGCGCTGGCGATGATGGACCATCCGGGGATCGCCACGGTGCTGGATGGGGGCGAGACGGAGTCGGGGCGGCCGTACTTCGCGATGGAGCTGGTGAAGGGCGTGCCGATCACCACGTTCTGCGACCGGGAGAAGATGGCTGTCCCGGATCGGCTGGCGCTCTTCCGGGACGTGTGCGGGGCGGTGCAGCATGCGCACCAGAAGGGGGTGATCCACCGCGACCTCAAGCCCACCAACGTGCTGGTTTCGGAGCGGGACGGGCGGGCGCAGGCGAAGATCATCGACTTCGGGATCGCCAAGGCGACGTTCGGGCGGCTGACGGACCGGACGCTGTTCACGGAGTTCCGGCAGTTCATCGGCACGCCGGAGTACATGAGCCCGGAGCAGACGCTGGGGACGGGGGCGGACGTGGATACGCGCAGCGATATCTACTCGCTGGGGGTCGTGCTGTACGAGCTGCTCACCGGGACGACGCCCTTGGACCGCGAGTCGCTGCGGTCGGCGAGCCTCGGCGACATGCAGCGGTTGATCCGAGAGACCGAAACGCCGCGCCCCTCGACGCGCCTCTCGACGATGGGGGCGCGCTCCGACGTCGCGGCGCACCGGCGGACCGAGCCGGGGCGGCTGGGATTGCTCCTCAGGGGCGACCTGGACTGGATCGTGCTCAAGGCGCTGGAGAAGGACCGGGAGCGGCGGTACGAGACCGCCGGCGCACTGGCCGAGGACGTGCGCCGGTTCCTTGAGGACGAGCCGGTATCGGCGACGCCGCCGAGCGTGCCGTACCGGGTGCGGAAGTTCGTGCGCCGGCACCGCGGGGCGGTGCTGGGCGGGTCGCTGGTGGGGGTGGCGCTGGTGCTGGGGGTGATCGGGACCAGCGCGGGTCTGGTGTCATCGATCAAGGAGAAGAACCGTGCGACCGAGGTGAAGGGATTCCTCGCGTCGATGCTCGATTCCGTCAAGCCGGGCGTGGCGCACGGCGAGGACACGGCGCTCATGCGGCGCGTGCTGGATGAGGCCGCGGCACGGCTGAACTCGGGCGAGGTCACCGACCCGCTGATCGAGGCGGAGCTGCGGCAGACGATCGGGGTGGTGTACGACCAGATCGGGGAATCCGGCGCGGCGGAGCCGATGCTCCGTCGCGCGACCGAGCTGCGCGCGGGCGTGCTGGGCGCCCACGACCCCGACACACTGGGGCCGCAGGTGGACCTGGGCGGGGTGCTGCTGCGGCTGGGACGGGCGGCGGAGTCGGAGAAGACCCTCCGCGCCGCGCTGGCGGGATTGCGGAGCGCCCTGGGGGACCGGCACACGTCGACGCTGGACGCGCTCAACAGCCTGGGCGTGACGCTGGAGAAGCAGGGACGGTACGCCGACGCCGCGGCGTGCTTTCGCGAGGCGCTGGACGGCTTGACCGAGGTCGCGGGCCCCGAGGAGGGCACGACGGTGGCGGCAACGTACAACCTCGGCTTTGCGCTCTGGTCGCTGGGGCGGTACCCGGAGGCCGAGCCGTACATGCGCCGGGCTCTCGAAGTGCGCCGTCGCACGCTGGGCGACGACAGCCCCGCCACGCTGACGACCATGAGTGCGCTGGCGGGCCTGCTGGGAGCCACGGCGCGCCCGAAGGAGGCGGAGCAGTTGCTGCTGGAGGCCCTCGCCGCGTCGCGGCGCATCTTCCCGCCGGACCACCCCGATACGCTCGCGATCGTGAACAATCTCGGCGGCCTGCTCACTGAAACGGGCCGGGCCGCCGAGGCCGAGCCGTACTTGCGCGAGGCTCTGGACGGGCTCCGCCGGCGCTTCGGCAACGACCACTCGAACACGCTGAACGCCATCGCCAACATGGCCGCGCCCCTCCAGGCCAGTGGCCGTCTCGACGAGGCCGAGGCGATGCACCGAGAGGCGATCGAAGGAATGCGGCGGTCGCCCGAGATGGGGCCGGAACATCCGCGCACGCTGCTCGCTCTCATCACGTTCGGGACGTTCCTGCGTGACCGGAAGAAACTCGACGAGGCGGAGCCTGTCGCCCGCGAGGCGTACGACGGCTGCACGCGGGTCCTGGATCCGGGTCATCCGTGGAGGCTCGCCGCGACCCATTGCCTTGGACTTGTCCTGCGCTCGCGCGGGAAGCTCGACGAGGCGGAGCCGCTCCTCCGGGAGGCGCTGGTGGGCCGCCGGAAGGCGCTCGGTCCGAATCACCCGCGCACGCTGAACTCCGCGGGAGCGCTGGGGCTGGTGCTGGCCGACCTGGGCCGCTTCGGGGATGCGGAGCAGCAGCTGCTCGACACGCTCGATGGTCTCAAGCCCGCGGGCGACGAGGCGACGCCCTGGGCGCGCGGCGCGACGCCGGTGATCGAGGCCCTGGTCTACAGCTACACGGCCTGGGAAAAGGCCGAGCCCGGCGCGGGGCACGACGCCCAGGCCGCGGCGTGGCGCGCGAAATCTCCCTCTCGTGACCCCGGGGGCGGCTGACCTCGGCCCAGACGCCGGGACGCCGACCGGACCGGGCTCGGACGGGCCCGGATGGAGTCGCCGGCCGCCCACACACAACGCGGATGAACCCTGCGCCCCGGGGCGCTGCGGCCCTGGTGGGCGGCCGGTGCGCATCGTCCGTTCGCCGGCACCGCGAATCCGATGCGCGGCGTGCCCGCGTCCGGCGCCTCAAGGGAGAGACCAGAGCCATCCCGAGAGAAACACCATGGATACGACAGCCAGGACTTCTTCGACTTCCTCGCGGCGTTCTTCGCGGGGTGCTGACGGATTCAGGGCGCTCGGTCGCTCGTCGGTTTGTCGGCCGCATCACCGCGCGGTGTGGTCCGCGATGAAAAGCGCCGGTGGCGCCATTGTGAGGTGTGCTTGGAGGCTCCAAGCATGAAACGCGCTCTCCCCGGACCGCGTTCTTCGGCGGGTGCTGACTGACTGACCGGCGCATTTCTCGGATCATCGATCGGAGGTCTCGAACATGAATCGCTCAATCCATGCCACGTTCGTGGCGATCACCCTCGCCCTCGCCGCCCGCGCCGCCCTGGCCCAGTGCGACGATTGGCGGGCCGGGCCGGAGCTGACCAACACCGGCTACGTCTCCGAGACGATCGTCTGGGACCCCGACGGGGCGGGCCCGCAGACTTCGCAGCTGGTGGCCGCGGGAGGGTTCGGCTTCGTCGGTTGGCCGCGGGTGGTCGCGGCGGCGAACATCGCCTCGTGGGACGGGGCGGCCTGGCAACCGCTGGGCACGGGCATCCCGCAGGCCGACGCGCGGTACTCGCCGGTGCAGGCGATGGCCGTGTACGGCGGCCAGCTTGTCGTCGGGGGGTATTTTCCACAGACCGGCGGTGTGGCGGCGAACAACATCGCGAGCTGGGACGGCACGCAGTGGCACACGCTCGGCACCGGAACGGCCGGAACGACCAGCGGCAGCACCACCCCGGGATTCGTGTACGCGATGACCGTCTTGAACGGCGAGCTGGTCGTGGCCGGAGATTTCGTCACCGCCGGCGGCGTGTTCGTCAACGGCATGGCCCGATGGAACGGAACGTCGTGGTTGGCCTTCGGCGACGCCTTGGCTCTCGAGCAGGCCGGCTCGCTGCAGGTGCACAACAACGAGCTTATTGCCGCGGGGTTCTTCAGCCAGATCGGCGGCGTGCCGGCCCACTCGATCGCGCGCTGGACCGGCTCGACCTGGGCGCCGCTCGGCCAGGGCATCGAGGGCATTGGCCACGACTCGTTCGGTATCGTCCGAGCCCTAGCCGTGTACAACAGCGAACTGATCGCTGTCGGCGACTTCGACAGCGCGGGCGGGATGCCCGCGAACCGGGTCGCGGCGTGGAACGGGGCGTCGTGGCGCCCGCTCGCGGGCGGGCTCTCGGGCGCGGAGTTTCCCCAGGAGGGTGAGACGGCCGCGGTGTTCGACGGCGATCTCGTCGTCGGCGGGCACTTCGACCACGCCGGCGGCTCGCCCGCCGTGCCGGCATTCAGCGTGGCCCGGTGGAACGGATCCTCGTGGTCGGCGCTGGGTTCGGGACTGGGCAGCCCCCCGGGGTTTGGCGGGCTCAGGAATGAGGTCTACACGCTGACGCCGTTCAACGGGATGCTCGTCGCCGGCGGGAGCTTCTACAACGTCGGAGGGTCGCCCGTGAACGGCATCGCCCAGTGGAACGGGACGGCGTGGCGAGACCTTCCGGGGGTCGTGCATGAACTGGGGACCGTGCGCGGCATGACGATCTTCGCCGGGGACGTTGTCGCCGGCGGCGCCTTCGGCATGGTCGCGAGCAGCGACAGCCGCATTGGCTACAACCTGGCGAGGTGGGACGGACTCCAGTTGTCGGCCGGGCTCGGCGTGGGGGGAGGCACCGATGGGCCCATCAACGCGCTCAGGTCGTTCACGACCGGGTCCGGACCGAGCCTGGTCAACAACCTCGTGATCGCGGGCGAGTTCACGGTCGCGGGCGACGATGTGCTCGGGTTCATCGACTCGGCCAACCGTGTGGCGATGTACAGCGAGGGCGTAACGACGCCGCCTGTGTGGGCGGCGATGGGGACCGGCTTCAACAACACCGCGCTTGCGCTCGAGCGGCTCAACGGCAGCACCTACGCCGCGGGCGCGTTCACCGCTTCCGGGAACGGCGCGACCGCGCTCAACCACATCGCGCGGTTCGACGGGACGAACTGGATCCCGGTCGGCCCCGGCGCCGTGACGGGAGTCAATGGCATCGCCCGCGCCATGAAGTCGTTCACCGTGAGTGCCACGAGCGTCAGGCTCGTCGTCGGCGGCGACTTCACCTCCGCCGGGGGTGTGGCGGCCAACCGCATCGCAATCTTCGCGCTCAGCACGACCACCGGCTCATCGTCGTGGGGGTCGCTGGGAGCTGGATTCAATGGGACCGTCCATGCCGTCGAGCGCTTCGGTGGCTTCACCTGCGCCGCGGGCGAGTTCACAGCGTCCGGCGCGACCCCGCTCGGCCGCATCGCCCGCTTCGACGGGACCAACTGGCAGCCGCTGGGAGCAGGGCTGAACGGGACCGTCCGGGCGCTCTTGTCCGAGGGCGGCTTCCTTTACGCCTCGGGTGATTTCACCGCTTCGGGCAGCACCACCCTGAACCACCTGGCCCGGTGGGACGGGAACGCCTGGGGCGCTGTGCACGGGGGGACGGATGCGCCGATCAACGTGCTGGCGGCGTACCACGACGAGGTGCACGCGGGCGGGTCGTTCCTGACGGTGCGCAACGGCTCGATCGCCTCGCCGTCCTGGGCCCGCTACCTCGAGACCGGTGTCCCGTGGATTGCGCGGCAGCCGCAGTCGGCGGTCAGGCCCTGCGGGACGAACTTCGCGCCCGACATTCGGCCGGCGGCCGGCTACGGCGGCCTCTCGTACCAGTGGCGCAAGGACGGCGTGCCGCTGATTGACGGCCCGACGGGCACCGGCTCGAGGGTTGTCGGGGCGACCGGCAACTTTGCGCTCATCAACGTCTCCACCGCCGACGAAGGCGACTACGACTACGTGCTCTCCAACGGGTGCGGCTCGACGACGAGCCTCGCCGCGACGCTCACGGTCACCGGCTGCTGTCCGGCCGATTTCCACCACGACGGGGTCGTCAACTCCCAGGACTTCTTCGACTTCCTCACGGCGTTCTTCGCCGCCGCCCCGGCCGCCGACATCAACCACAGCGGCGCGGTCAACTCGCAGGACTTCTTCGACTTCCTTACGGCGTTCTTCGCCGGATGCTGAGTGCGGCTGAAACGAACTCCCCCGCCCCCCCACCCAAGGGCCTCGGTGCGTTGCAGCCCGAGGCCCTCTTTGTCGGAATGGGGTCGCGCAGACGTGGCCGGCGGATTGATCAGGGCGTTGTGCCGATCCTCGCCGTGCCCGTGCGCGGGACGCGGAGCGTGACGGGGTCTCGGATCCTCAGGTTCTCGGAGTAGGTCCCGGGGCGGATGAGGACGATATCGGTCGCGCCGGCGGCGCCCAGGCCCTCCGCGACGGTGTTGAAGGGCGAGGTGCTGGAGCCGTCCTCGGTGCCGCCGGCGCCACGGTCCACGAAGATCGTGGACCCGTCGCGGACGGCGGTCCGGTAGCCGCTGGCCCAGTCGGCGAAGAGGTCGAGCTGGTCCTCGGTCTGGCGCGTGTGCGCGTAGTTCGGGGGGTGATCAACCCGGTGGTAGGACATCAGGTTGTAGAAGACGTCGTTGACCAGCTCCTGCTCGGCCTGGTTGAGCTGGTCGAACGTGCGTCCGTTGAACGGCGGGAAGTTCGTGGCGATGTCGTCGCGCGTCCAGCACTGCAGGTCCGGCAGCGTGTCGGCGATCTCGTCGTCGCCCGGCACGGTGTTGCACTCGCCTGAGCCCGACCCGCAGGCCGAGCACGGACAGCCCTGGGTGTGGCAGAGGCTGAAGAAGTGGCTGATCTCGTGCAGATGGGCCGAGGCGACCAAGTCGGAGTCGGTGCCGATGAAGATGCTTTCGCGCCCGGTGCTGGGGTTTGAGCAGTGCCCGCCGATGAGCTGGGGCACGATAAAGAGGTTGATGGCGCTGAAGTTCCAGGCGTACTGGCCCGGGTGGGCGTGCGCATCGGCGTCGAGGTTGTCGAACTCGGGGGCATTCTCGAAGTCGACGCCGTAGTAATAGCTGGGGTTGGGGCGGTTGAAGCCGCCCACGCCGCCGATGTCCGCGACCGGGCCGACGCGGACCAGGCGGTAGCCGCGGTTGTACGTCTTGAGCAGGTCGTTGGCGCCGGCGACCGCCTGGTCAATGTCGGCGTCGGTGACCCCGGCCGGACGGAGGCCCGTGGCGGGATCGAGGATGACCTTGTAGGAAAGTCGAATCTTGATGACGTCGTCGGCGAGGGCGGACGCCGCTGAGAAGACGGCCGCGAATCCGGCGACGATAAGCCGCATGCATGTGTTGAATGGCATGTGTGGTCCTCCTTTCTGGCGGGCTATTGGAGGGTGACCAGGACCAGCACGAGCCCGCGCTGGCCGGCGGCCAGGGGCGTCATGGCCTTGCCGAGGACGGCGCCCTGGGCGCGGGCGGGGTCGGCGGCCTTCATGGCGTGGCCGCGGATATTCGAGGTGGTGAGGAAGTCGCCGGGCCGGATGCCGTCCGCGCCGGCATCGGCGAGGCAGTAGACGCGCCCGGTGAGGGCGACGGGGTGCTTGCCGTCGGCGGCGGTGCCGGTCTGGGACATGAGCATGCCGGGCTTGACGCCGCCGGCCCCGCTGATGACGCCCGCGACCTTGCGGTCGTACGCCTGCGTGGCGGGCGTGAGCTCGCCGGGGTGCTCGGGGTCGATGACGACGACCGTGCCGGGCACGGCCCCGCCGCCACCGACGTCGAATCGCTCGGAGAGGTCGGACCCGCCGGTGATCTCCAGCACGCCGACGCGGGTGGTGAAGCCGGGGGCGATGACGACGTCGCCGCCGTCGTTGTTCAGAAAAAGCGTCGAGGTGGCGCCGTTGTTGCGGGCCATGATCTCGTTGTTGTCGATGACGATGTTGGTGGAGGTGGTGGAGCCGATCGCGAGGTACCCGCCCCCGGCCGGCGAGGCGTCGGTCCCGCCCTGGATCTGCAGCTTCACGTCGGGGCTGGAGGTGCCGATGCCGACGTTGCCGCCCTGGAGGATGGAGAGGCGATCGGTCGAGTTGGCGATCTCGCGGATCGAGAAGTCGTTGCTGCCGATCTTGCCAAGCGACCAGATGGGAAAGCCGCGGTCGTAGAAGCGGACGGCGGAGTACTGCGGCGCGGTCAAGCCCGAATCGATCGAGAGGAAGGTGTTGAAGTCCCCGCCCTGGGAGATCGAGAGCAGCGTCTGCGGGAACGCCGTGCCGATGCCCACGTTGCCGCCGGTGTAGCTCAGGTTGCCGCCGCTGGAGCGCCAGGGCGCCGCCGAGAAGGACGCGTACGGGGCCGCGGCCAGGGCCTGGCGCGGGGCGAGGGTCGTGAAGACGCCCCCGCCGGCGGGGCTGCGGACGGCGATCTGGAGCCAGCGCGCCTGGCCGTCGAAGGGCGCAGCGCCGAACTCGCTCGCGGCGTTGAGCGAGACGGTGAAGAGGCCATCGGTGATCGTGACGTTACTGACGGTCTGGATCGCGCCGATCTGCACGCCGGGCGGGGACGTCGCCCCGTCCCAGAGGGTGAACCGCAGGTCGGCCGTGCCGTTCAGGGGCGCGGCGTTGTTGTCGAGCCTTCCCTGGTAGGTGAACGAGGGCCCCAGCGGCACCTGCGCGACGGCCGCGGGAACGAGCACGCCTTGAAGAAGGAGGATCAGTGCGATGGGCAGGGATCGGGTGGACATCGTTCGCTCCCGTGTAAGGGCCGGATTGGGATGGCCGAGGTGGCTGCGGCAGAACGCCGCGGAGACGCTTGGCAGCTTAACAAGCCGGCGGGGCGCGGGGCAATGAGATTTGCGCGCGATTCGCCGAGAAAGACGGGCAGATCAGGGGGAGCGGCCCGGAGGGCGGCCTCGGCAGATGCACCTGAGTTGCATGAAGGGAGGGGCCCCCCTAACCTTCGCGCATGCCCGTGGCCGCCCTTCGCTCGCTCTCGCCGATGATGCTTGCGCTCCTGATCGGCGCGGCCGTGGCCGCGTGTGGGCGGGGGCCGGGGGGATCGGGCGGTTCGGGTGGGGCGGGCGGCGCGAACACGGGGCCGCTGCGGGTGGTGGTGTCGATCGCGCCCCTCAAGGGGCTGGTCGAGCCGCTGGTCCCGGCGATCCACGGCAAGGCGGCGGAGGTCTCGCTGTTGGTGCCGATCGGCGCGATGGAGCATGGGTACGAGATCCCCCCGGCGATGATGGCGCAGACCCTGCACGCCGACGTGGTGGTCTACGTCGGGCTGGGGCTTGAGCCGCAGCTCGAGAAGATGCTCCGGCAGAACCCATCGCCGACGCGCCACGAGGTGTGCTTCGCGGAGGTGGCTGGGATCCGCACACCACAGAGAGCGGAGCCGGCCGGCGAGCACGATGAGCACGCGCATGGGGGAATCGACCCGCACCTCTGGCTCGATCCGTTGCTGGTGGAGAAGCTGATCCCGGCGGTGCGCCGCGCGGTCGAGGAGGCCGCGGCGTCCCGCGGCGTACGGTTCTCGGAGACCGACCCCGACCGGCCCTCCGTGGCGGAGATGGTGCTGCTCACGCGGGTCCGTGATATCGACAACGCCTACAAGGCCGAACTGGCGGACCTTCGCGGCCGGGCGCTGATCACGGCGCACGCCGCGTGGGGGCGGCTGGCGGATCGGTACGAGCTGGTACAGGCGCCGCTGGCGGGGCTGGAGGCCTCGGAACCCACGCCGGCGGCGCTGGCGCGAGCGGTGCAGACCATGCGCGAGCACGGCGCAACGACGATCTTCACCGAGCCGCAGATGAACGCCGGGGCCGCGCAGCGCCTGGCGGAGACCGCCGGGTCACGCCTGGCGACGCTCGACCCCCTGGGCACCGGCGACTGGTTCGGCATGATGCAGAGTAATCTGGACGCGATCGTCGCCGGCCTCACCCCCCCCGTTGCTCCTGCCCCCAGCGCGCCCCCCGCTCCGCACAAGTGAGACCCCGTGGACCAGGCCTCCGTACACCCTGTCGCCCCCGCAGATGCAGCCACCGTGGCCGCCGTCGCCCGGTCATCGGGGGCCGCGCCGGCGGTGGAGTACGAGTCGGTGAGCTTCACCTACCCGGGCGCGGCGGTCTCGGCGCTGGAGAACGTTTCGCTGCACGTCGAGCAGGGTGAGCGGCTGGGGATCCTGGGGCCCAACGGCGCGGGGAAGAGCACGTTGCTCAAGCTGACGCTCGGGCTGCTGCCAATCCAAGGTGGGCGGATCCGCGTCTTCGGACGCACGCCGACGCAGGCGCGGCGCGACGGCCTCGTGGGGTACCTGGCCCAGCGCAACGAGGCGGAACTGCGGTTCCCGCTCAGCGTGCGCCAGGTGGTGACGCTCGGCGCGGCCTGGCGGACGCCCGCCATCGCGTCCACCCCGCGCGCGGCGCGCGAGGCCGTCGAGCACTCGCTGTCGCTGGTGGGGGCCGCGCCGTACGCGGAGACGCCAATCGGCCGCCTGTCGGGCGGGCAGGTGCAGCGGGTGATGATCGCGCGGGCGCTGGCGGCTCGACCCAGGATCATGGTGCTGGACGAGCCGACGGTGGGGATCGACGCCGTGGGCCAGCGGCAGTTCGCCGAACTCCTGGAGAACGTCCACCGGGATACGGGGATGACGATCATCATCGTGAGCCACAACCTTCGCGCCATCGCGGCCGGATGCGACCGCGTGGCGTGCCTGGCGCGCCGGCTGCACAGCCACGTGACGCCCAAGGGGCTGACCCCGGCCGTGCTCGGCGAGCTGTTCAGCCACGATGTCGAGGGGCTGTTTGGAGAGATGCACGTCGACGCCCACGCCGCGGCGGAGTGCCAGCACGAACACGATCACGCACACCCGCACGACCACGGAGAGGGGCAGGCACGAATGGATCCGAACGCATAGCCATTTCCCCGTCTCCCCGTCCCCCAGTCCCCCCCGTCCCCCATGACCACCCTCCAATGGCTCACCGACCCGGCCCAGCGGGCCCTCCTCCTCCCCGGCTTGATCGCCGGCGCCGCGATCGTCCTCATGTGCGCGGTGCTGAGCGTGCTGGTGGTGCTCAAGCGCCTGGCCTTCATCGGCCAGGGCGTGAGCCACTCGGCCTTCGGCGGGATCGGCGTCGCGGCGATCGCCGGGGTCGCGACCGCGGGCGCCGGGAGCGGCACGGCGCAGTTCTTCATCGTGCTGGCGTTCTGCGTGGCGGCCGCGATCGGCATGGCGATGGCCAGCGAGCGCGCCGGCGTCGAGGCCGACACGGCGATCGGCGTCTTCCTCGTCGCGTCGATGGCGCTGGGCGCGGTGCTGATCGCCTGGCGCTTGCAGCACCGCGGCGGGGCGGGGGCCTCGTGGGAGTCGATCCTGTTCGGCTCGATCATGAACGTGACCCGCGCCGACGCGGTGGTGGCGACGGTCGTCTCCGTGGTCGTGCTGGCGACCGTGGCATGGTTCCGTCGCCCCCTCCTCTTCTGGGCGTTCGACGAGCCCGCCGCGGCGGCTTTCGGCGTGCCGACGGCGCGCCTGCGGTACCTCCTGATGATCCTCCTGGCCGTGGCAACGGTGACGGCGATGAAGCTGGTCGGCGTGGTGCTGGCCAGCGCGCTGCTCGTCCTGCCGGGGGCGACGGCGCTGCGGTCCAGCGACCGCCTGACGACGGTTCTCTGGATAGCCTGCTCCGTCGGCCTGGTTGGCCTGATCGCCGGGATGGTGGCGAGCCTGGAGGCCAACATCCCCAGCGGCGTGTGCATCGTGCTGGCGCTGACGGTGCTGTTCGTCGGCGCGTGCGCCGCCTCGAGTCGATTGAAACGAATCGCCAGGCCGCCGCAAGGGAGCCCCCAATGAAGAAGTTCAAGGCCGAGACGATGCTGGCCGAGCTGAACCGGATGCGGAAGGACCTGGGGGAGGACCCGACCGACATCGAGTGGCTGACGCTGCATCACGCCTTCTGCTTCATCTCCTACAAGATGGGGGATTTCCAGGCCTATCTGGACCAGCAGGCGGCGAAGGGGGCGTTCGACCAACTGGAAACCTGATCAGATTCACCACTCCCGCGGCTTTTTTCTCCAGATCCCTTGATTCCGGGGCCGATCTACGTCATAGTTTTGCATCGCCGACCGTCCCGGGTGGAACGAGCAGGGGAAACCCCTGGCCACCCCGTCCGGGCGAGGCGACGACCGGCTCCGTCAAGACGGATCCGGGCGATGAGCCGTGGGTGACGGCCCACGGGAAGGTCTCGGCGGCGGCCAGTACAGAAGCCGCGACGGCCGGGAAGGGGCCTTTCTTAGACAGGAGGTGATCCAGTGACAAGCAGTGACTGTACCAAGGGGCTGCGGACGTAAACGCAAGCTCGACGGAGCTGCGTTGATCGCAGCCCGCAGGACAAAGCTCCTACGGCCCTCGACCCACCCGGTCGAGGGCTGTTGTTTTGGGATCGCGCTGCTCCGCGCCCTCTCGATCTGTGCACACCCGGCGGCGGCCGCGCAGGTCGCAAGGGCTCCGTGGCGACGACAGCGAGATCGAACGGCGCGAGCGCCCGGAGAGATACGCCCGTGCGGCCGGTTTGTTGCCAGACTTTGCCCGGTTCCAAGTGTCTCGACACCTCCCAAGCGTCGAGTTGAAAAGGCTTTCGCGTCGTTCTCGTCCCGCGCTAAGGGGGCACCGGGTCGGCGATTCGTGCGCCCCCGGAACTCCGCATGAGATCGACCGCGCGGACACATCTGATTCTGTCGAACATGCGAAACCTGATGGTGGAGCGCACGCGTATCGACATGGGGGTACAAGTCAAGAGCGATACCTATGAGCACTTCGGGACCCATGAATGCCGATCGGCTTTTCCAGGCCGCGGAGGCGGTGATGGCCGCCTTGGCCACCGGAAAAGGCGGGATGGCCGATCTTTCCAGGCTGATCGGCAGCACCCGCGAGCCCAAATGCCTGTGGGGTTTCTCCTCCGACGAAGTCATGGGCGCCACGCGTTTTCTCGCTCGCCTGGGCTACGTCACGGTCACGCCGCGTCCCTGAATCGTTCGACCCGCGGCCATTCGTTGCCGCGTGCAAAACCCGTTCGGAGTTCATCGAGGCCGCATCAATGCGCTCTGCGCCCCGCGGTGAGTGTGCGCTCATCGGCACGATGCACGCGAGTGCTCGCCGCGACTCGACCGTCACTTGCCGCCGGCGGCGATCGCGTGGGCCGCGCGGTCCTGGATGAGCGCCGACGCGGCCTCGTCGCAGGCCTTCTCCGCCTTCTCGCCGCCCTGGTTGCACATCACCAGCACGGCGAACTTCTTCTCCGGCGCCAGCCACGCCACGCAGAACCACATCGTGTTGCTGCCGTTGTGCGTGAGGACGCGCCCCGCGTCGCCGGGCGCGCTCCCCTGTGCCCAGTCGCGCTTCGTCACGCTCCAGCCCATCGCGTACTGGTGATCGTCCGTCCCGGCGGGCGGCGTGTGCAGCTTCGTGAGCGTCGCATCGCTCAGCGCGAGGGCGCCGGCGCCCTTCGGCTCGGCGCGCGCGCGCCGGCGCAGGTGCAGCGCCACGAACTTCGCCCAGTCGCCGATCGTGCAGTGCACGGCGCCGCCGGGGGCGATGGCCGCGGGGTTGTCCGAGCCCGGGCCCACCTCCTGCACCGAGCCGTCCTCGTGGTGGCCGCGCGGCTGGTCGAGCGTGTCCCTCCGGCCGGGGGCGCCGAAGCCGGCGGAATCCATCCCGAGCGGGACGAAAACCCGCTCGCGCATCAGGTCCTCCCAGGCGCGCCCGGTGGCCCTCTCGGCCATGGCGCCGGCGATGGCGAACCCGGAGTTCGCGTAGAGGAACTTCGTGCCCGGGGCGGACTCGGGCGGGCGGGCCACGACGCCCTCGACCAGCATCATGCGCTGCTCGGTCGGCGAGCCGTGCCGCTCCCAGAGGCGCCCCCACAGGCCGTCGAACTGCAGGTCCGCCGGCGCGCCCGCTCGGTGCGTCAGCAACTGCTCGAGCGTGACGGCCCGCCACTGTTCGTTCAACTTCGCGTGCAGCTCGGGGAAGGTCTCGCCGACCGTCGTCTTCCATGAGAGCTTCCCCTCCTCGACCAGCGCGCCGATCATCGTCGCCGTCATCGCCTTGGTGCACGAGCCGATGTGGAACTGGTCGCCGGCGGTGACCGCGTCGGGCGAGCCCCGTTTCCGCACACCCACGGCGCCGATGGCCTCGATGCGCATCCCCCCTCCTCCACCGCCCGCTTCCAGTTCCACCACCGCCGCGCACATCCCAGGCACGTCGTGCCGCTTGATGATGGGTAGGAGGATCGGGCCGACATCTCGGGCCGGCGCCGCGGCCTTCGCGCCGGTGCCTTCCCTCGGCGAGTCCCCCGGCGGCTGGCGGTCCGGCCCACCGGCGTACACCCCCGACGCCACCCCGATGGCCGCGAGCATCCGCCAGATGCGGCTCCTCATCGCCCCAGCGTACCCGCGATGCGTATTGCCCGGAAGCCGCCCGCGCGGGTACATTCATGCACATGGACGCCCCCGTGTCCGCCGGCCAGGGTCCCTCGCCCCGGGCGGCACCGCCTCATGAAACCCCGGCCGCCGGTTGGGGGGCGGGGGGTGTCGACACCCGGAAGTCCGAGCGCCGCGATCTGTCGCTGCCCACCCTCGACGACCTGCTGGAGGAGATCGACGAGATCGTGCGGGCATCGGACCGCGGCGAGATCCGCGTGACCGGGAACTGGTCGGCGGGGCAGATCCTCGACCACCTTGGCCGCTCCATCGAATGCTCTCTGGACGGATTCGGCTTCAAACCCACGCTGCCCATGCGCCTCCTGGCGCCGCTGGCCAGGCGCTGGATCCTGACTCACCGGTTCCCCTCGGGGCTCAAGCTCCCCGCCAGAGCCCGGACGTTGCTGCCCACCAGACCGGCGACCGTCCCCGCCGGCGCGGCCTGCCTCCGCCACGCCCTCTCGCGCCTCAAGCACGGCGAGCAGATGACCCGCCCAAGCCCCTTCGTCGGCAGGCTCACCCACGAGCAATGGCTGCACATCCACCTGGCGCACGCGGAGCATCACCTGGGGTTCATTCATCCGCGACTTCCGTGAGCGGCAACTCCGCGGCCACGCCGCCCCGCGCCGACTCCAGCGCCGCCTCCATGATCGCGTGGCTCGCCTCCGCCTCCTCCGCCGTCGCGCACGTCACCGGCTGCCGCATCGGCCGCCCCCCCGCGCCGCCCTCCTCCCCGCGCGACATCAGCTCATCGCAGAACGCGGCCCACATCTGCTGGATCGCGTCCGCGAACCCGAACTCGAAGATCGACCCCGTGATCGCGGGGTACGCGCTCTCGTACCCAAGGTCCTGCACGTGCCAGGCCTGCGGCTTGCCCCGCTCGTACGGCATCGTCTCCAGCGTCCGCGGCCACCTCGTCGAGAACTTCGCCGACATCCCCGTCCCATACACCTCCAAAAACCAAGTGTTCACATGCCCCGGCGCCATCCGCTTCATCTCCAGAAGAAGCGGGAACTCCCCTTCCCCTCCGATTTCCATTTTCCACTTTCCACTTTCCACTTTTCCCCCGCCCACCACACACGCCAGCACCGCGTTGTCCCACGTCTCGCACGGCGCCATCTCGCTCGCGCCCGCGCGCACCGGCCGCTCCGCCACGACCTTGGTCAGCATCGCGAAGACCCGGCGCGGCATCCATCCCAGGCGCAGGGGCACGTGCATCGCGTGCATCCCCAGGTCGCCCATGCACCCGTACTGGCCGCACGTGGCGACGCGGCGCTTCCAGTTGATGGGCTTCATCGGGTCCATGTCGCTGGAGTGCAGCAGGCCGCAGCGCGCCTCCAGCACGCGCCCCAGTTTCCCCTCGCGGGCCAGGGCCATCACCTTGAGGGCGCCGGGGAAGAAGGGGAACTCCGATGAGCAGCGCACGAGCTGGCGCGGGCGGGCCCGGACCTCGGCCATGATCCGCGCGTTGGCCGCGTGGTCGATCCCGAAGGGCTTCTCCCCCATCAGGTGCTTGCCCGAGCGGAGCACATCGATGTAGACGCGCTCGTGCAGATCGTGGGGGACGGCGGCGTAGACCGCCGCGATCCGCGGATCGTCCAGCATCTGGCGGTAGTCGGCGTAGCCGGCGACGCCGTCGTTTGCGGCGCAGAAGTCCGCGAGCGTCTTAGCATCGGTGTCGCAGGCGGCGACGATGCGGGGGCGGATGTCCATGCCGACCAGGTGGTTCCACCGTGCCGCGGCGGAGGCGAACTCGCGCCCCATGAGGCCGCAGCCGATGACGGCGAAGTTGAGGATGCGGGTGGTCATGGGGGTTTCTTACCACAGGGGAGGGGGACGCGGGAATCGCGGTTCCGGCGACTTGGGGGGACTTGGGGCGACTTCGGAGCGGGTTGCATCGACTTTGGTGCGACTTCCTTCGACTTTCGTTGACTTCGATCGACTTTTTGCGACTTTTTGCGACTTCGCGCGGGGGTGTGTTTTGATGTAAGTGCTTGTAGTAGCGTGAGTTAATCCGGTTAGCGGCTGCCAATATGCGCGCACACATGCGAGGAGCGGGCAGTGAGCGGAAGGGTGCGGGGGACAGGGGACGAGAAGGATCGAGAGATGTTGAGAAGGATCGAGAGATTTTGAGAAAAACAGAGAAGGGCGGAGAAAGATCGAGAAAAGCAGGGCAGGTTTTTTGCGTAAGTACTTGTGATATCCGGAGTTGTGATTTTTGGCGGGGAGTTTCTCGCGAAGAGGGGGGGGTGGGGTATCCCCGAGGGAATGGGGTTTTGGTGCCGGGATTGGTGGGTGATGCGCAAGGGGTTGGGGTTTCGGGGATGTGGGATATGTGGGATGTCGGATTTGAGATGTGGGATATGTGGGATATGTGGGATGGGAAGGCATGTGGATGTCGGAATGGGGATGTGGGGATGGGGGAGGCGTTGAGGCGTTCAGGCGTTGAGGCGTGGGGTGGCGGCGCGCGGACGGGGCGCTTGGGGTGACGCGCTGACCTTGGAGGAACTGAGTCAGTGGCGCGGGTGTGGCCCCTCTACCTATGGGCCAAAGGTCCTGTTTGCGCGCCCAAAGCGGGTAATAGCCGCGGGTCAAATCGCGCAAGTGCTTGTGGCACAAGGAGAAGAAAATTGTGAGGTGTGCGCTTTTGTGCGCGCCGGGCGCGCCTGTTCTGCGCGCGCGGGCGCGCTCCACTTTTTGGGGGGG
>JBGPJM010000044.1:0-26839 GCA_041485385.1 Phycisphaerae bacterium
CCTCTACATCATCGACGGCTACGCCCAGTTCTTCCGCGCCTACCACGCCATCCGCTCCCCCATGACCTCCCCGGTCACCAAGGAGCCCACCAACATGACCTACGGCTTCGTGGGCATGCTCCTCAAGCTCCTCCGCGCCGAGGGCAAGGTCGGCGAGGCGGGCGGCCGCCCCGACTTCCTCGCCGTCGCCATCGACGTCTCCGGCGACACCGAGACCTTCCGCTCCACCCTCTACCCCGACTACAAGGCCCACCGCCCGCCCCCGCCCGAAGACCTCTTCGTTCAGGTCGATCGCTGCCTGGCCATCCTCAAGGAACTCGGCGTCCCCGTCCTCGGCGCCGAGGGCTTCGAGGCCGACGACGTCATCGCCACCCTCGTCACCCGCCTCCGCCAGCAGCACCCCGACCTCCGCATCCGCTTCATCTCCAAGGACAAGGACCTCAAGCAGCTCCTCTCCTCGTCGGACCCCCCAGTCGAGATGTACGACGTCCACACCGACGAGCTCATCGACGCCGCCAGGCTCAAGGAAGACACCGGCCTCGAGCCCCCCCAGGTCATCGACATGCTCGCCCTCATGGGCGACACCGTCGACAACGTCCCCGGCGTCGAGGGCGTCGGCCCCAAGACCGCCGCCCAGCTCATCGTCCAGTACGGCTCCCTCGACAACCTCCTCGCCCACTCCTCCGAAATCAAGGGCAAACGCGGCGAGGCCCTCCGCGCCACCGCCGACAAGCTCCCCCTCAGCCGACAGCTCGTCACCCTCCGCCACGACACCCCCATCGACTTCGACCTCGAACAGTCACGCACCAGCCACATCAAGCTCGACAAGCTCCTCCCCATCCTCCGCGAACTCGGCTTCAACCGCTACCAGGACGAGGTCCAGGCCCTCCTCGGCGGCCACGCACCAAGAACAACCGGCTCCGCGCCGGCTCGCCCTTCTCCCGCAGCCGCCTACCCCCTCGCCCGATCCAGACCAACGCCCCCTCCCATCACCGGCGGCCTCTTCGACGCCCTCCACGTCCCCGCCCCCCCCTCCGCCCCCACCACCATCGCCGGCTCCGACTACCGCTGCATCACCACCCGCCGGCAGCTCGACGAGCTCATCACCGACCTCCGCGCCGCCGAGATCGTCGCCATCGACACCGAGACCACCTCCCTCTCCCCCATCCTCTGCAAGCTCTGCGGCATCTCGCTCTCCACCCGCCCGCACACCGGCGTCTACATCCCCATCCGCTCCCCCAAACCCGAGACCCACCTCGACGAGCAGACCGTCCTCGAGGCCCTCCGCCCCATCCTCGAAGACCCCGCCATCCCCAAGACCGGCCACAACCTCAAGTACGACCTCCTCGTCTTCCGCCGCCACGGCATCACCCTCCGCGGCCTCGGCCTCGGCGCCTCCCTCAGCACTCAGCAGATAGCCCTCCGCACCCTCTCCTTCGACTCCATGGTCGCCTCCTTCCTCATCGACGCCTCCCGCTCCTCCCACTCCCTCGACGCCCTCGCCCTCGCCCTCCTCGGGCGCACCAACATCTCCATCAAGGAACTCATCGGCAGCGGAAAGGACCAGCGCACCTTCGACACCGTCCCCCTCGACCAGGCCACCTGCTACGCCGCCGAGGACGCCGACGTCTCCCTCCAGCTCCAGAGCATCATGCTCCCGCAACTGAGGGCCATGGGACTCATGGACCTGTTCGCCAAGGTCGAGCTCCCGCTCGTCGAGGTCCTCGCCGAGCTGGAATGGAACGGCATCCTCGTCGACCCCGCCGAGCTGGAGCACCAGCGCAAGCGCCTCCAGCTCCGCATCGATGAGCTCCGCGCCCAGCTCGACCGCGCCGCCAGGGACGCCCTCGGCCGCACCTTCAACCCCGATTCCCCCAGGCAGCTCGGCGCCGTCCTCTTCAATAAGCCCGACGACGAAGTCCCCGGCCTGGGCCTCCGCTCCCTCAAGCGCATCCAGACCGGCCATTCCACCGACATCGAGGTCCTCGAAAAACTCGCGGCCGACGCCGCGATCACCACCCCCATCCCCGCCCTCATCGTCGAGCACCGCCAGCTCACCAAGCTCGTCGGCACCTACCTCGTCGCGCTGGCCGAGGCGATCAACCCCGAGACCCGCCGTATCCACTCCTCGTTCACCCAGACGGCCGCCATCACCGGGCGCCTCGCCTCCAGCGACCCCAACCTCCAGAACATCCCCATCCGCACCGACGTCGGGCGCGAGATCCGCAAGGCCTTCATCGCCCCTCCCGGCCACGTGCTCATCAGCGCCGACTACTCCCAGATCGAGCTCCGCCTCCTCGCCCACCTCTCCCGCGACCCCGCCCTCATCCAGGCCTTCCTCGAGGACCAGGACATCCACACCGCCGTCGCCGCGCAGATCCACGGGATCAAACCCGAAGAGGTCAACCGCGAGCAACGCGGCGGCGCCAAGATGGTCAACTTCGGCATCGTCTACGGCATCACCCCCTTCGGCCTGGCCCGGCGCCTCGGAATCAGCAACACCCAGGCCGAGGAGATCATCACCGGCTACAAGAAGCGATTCAGCGGCATCACCACCTTCCTCCAGGAGTGCATGAGCCAGGCCAGGCGCTACGGCTACGTCGAGACCATGCTCAAGCGCCGCCGCCCCATCACCGACATGGACTCCCGCAACCCCTCCCGCCGCGCCATGGCCGAGCGCACCGCCATCAACAGCGTCGTCCAGGGCTCCGCCGCCGACCTCATCAAGCTCGCCATGGTCGACCTCCACCAGCGCCTGTACCCCCCGCCCACAAAGGCCCTCCCCGGCGGCGGGGGGCGGCAGGTGCTTCCCGAGCCCGACCCCGCCCTCCGCGGCACGAAAATGCTCCTCCAGATCCACGACGAACTCGTCTTCGAATCACCCCAGGAAACCGCACAGGCCGCCAAGCAAATCATCGTCGACCGCATGCAGAAAGCGATGGACCTGACCGTCCCTCTCAAAGTCGATGCAAGCATCGCGACGAACTGGTTTGACGGAAAATGAACCTGAACCACACGACCGGCGAGAACAGCGAATAACCTTCAGAAGTGAGGTGACTCATGGTGGCCCTGACGGAATGGCGAAAACGAATCACGATCGATCCAACGATTCACCACGGCGATCCCTGCATCACCGGCACACGCGTGCCGATCAGCGTGATCGTCGGAAGTGTGGCGGACGGTGACTCCTTCGACCTGATTCTGAAAAGCTACCCGCAGCTCAGCATGGAGGACGTCCAGGCGGCGTTGCTCTGCGCGGCGGAGGCGGTCAATCACATCGATCTTGTGCGCCTTGCCCGGAACGGCTGAGCATGGCTGTCAAGTTCAAGGTGGACGAAGACCTCCCCAACGACGTGGCGACAGTCCTGCGGGGGGCTGGCTTCGACGCCCTCTCCGTCGTCGAGCAGGGACTCACCGGCACACCGGATAAGGACCTCTTCCCCATCGTGCAGCACGAGGAGCGATGCTTGATGACCGCCGACAAGGGCTTTGGTGACGTCCGCGTCTACGCCCCCGGCACGCACTGCGGCGTGGTTCTCCTGCGGCTCCCGCGCGAGAGCCGGGCCGGGTACATTCAACTTGCCGAGTTCATGCTCAAGACGCTTGACCTCGAGCAGGCACAGGGCTCCCTCGTTGTCGTCTCGCCCGAGAACATCCGAGTTCATCGCAAAGATTGAAGGTAGACTCGCCACCGTGACCACCTCCACCGCCGAATCTTGGACCACGCGCAAGCTCCTCGCCTGGATGAGCGACGCGTTCACCAAAAGCAAGCTCGACTCCCCGCGCCTCTTCGCCGAGCTGCTCCTCTCCCACGTTCTCGGCTGCGACCGTCTCAAGCTCTACATGGAGGCCGACCGCCCCGCCGCGCCCCTCGAGCGCCAGACCCTCCGCGACCTCGTCGCCCGCGCCCTCAAGCACGAGCCCGTGCAGTACCTCGTCGGCGAGGCCTGGTTCTTCGGCCTCCCCTTCCACGTCGACCCGCGCGTACTCATCCCGCGCCCCTCCACCGAGACCATCATCGAGCAGGTCCTCCACCACGCCCGCGTCGAGCCCGGCTTCGGCGGCAAGACCGGCGAGGGCATCTGCCTGGCCGACGTCTGCACCGGCTCGGGGTGCATCGCCGTCACGCTGCTCAAGAATCTCCCCGGCGCCCGGGCCATCGCCACCGACATCTCCCCCGAGGCCCTCGAGGTCGCCCGCCGCAACGCCCAGCGTCACGGCGTCGCCGACCGCATGGAGTTCCTCCAGGGCGACCTCGTCTCGCCACTGGCCGACCACCCCGCCGGGCGCAATCTCCACTACGTCATCGCCAACCCCCCCTACATCCCCGACGGCGAGTGGGAAACGGTGGCGCCCAACGTCAAGGAGTTCGAGCCCCACGCCGCCCTCCGCGCCGGCTCCGACGGCCTGAAGTTCGTGAGGCCGCTCATCGAACAGGCGCCCCCCCTCCTCCGCGAGCGCGGCCTGATCCTGATCGAGATCGCCGCGGCGACCGCCGGCGCGGTGCTCGACCTCGCCAAGTCTCACCCCCTGCTGGAAAACCCCCGCATCGAGATGGACATGGAGCAACTCGCGCGGGTGCTCGTCGCCCGTCGAAAGGCCGGATGAGGATCGAATCAAGCCTTGACGCCCGCCCCCAGCGCCTTCTTCACTTCTTCCAGCAGCCTCTCGACCTGGAACGGCTTGAACAGCACGCACTGCAGCCCCTCCTGCGAGGCCCGCACGATCGAGTGATGCGGGTCGTACCCGAAGCCCGTCATCAGGATGACCGGCAGCCCAGGGTCGATGCGCCGGGCGGCCGCGAACACCTCGTACCCGTTGCGGTCCGGCATCCGGATGTCGCTGATGACCAGGTCGAACTTCCGCGTGCTCACCCTGCCCGCCCCATCCCCATCGGGTGCCGAGGTCACGGCTGGGAGCGACGCCTCCAGCGCCCCGATGGCCTGGGCGCCGTTCTCGCACACCACCACCGTGCAGCCGCGGGTGCGGAGCAGGTCCCTGACGGTCTGCCGGATCCTCCCCTCGTCGTCGGCCACGAGGACGCGTTTGCCCACCAGCGCCGGGTCGATGGAGAGGTCGGAGAGCGCCTTCTCGGCCCCCAGGATCGTCTGCGGGCCCTCCGCCGCCTCGCGCACCCGCCGGCGGATCGCCTCCACGTCCGACTTGATCCGGTCGATGTGCTCCCGGAGCTTCGGATCGTGCTCCGCCGCGTCGCGCAGCCAGTCCGCCTCGTGCACGATGTCGTCCAGCGGCTCGCTCAGCTCGCCCTCCACCGTGCCCGCCACCGACTCGCCCGTTGCGCACCGCTCCAGCACCAGGAGGTCCAGGATGTGCAGCGCCAGCGCCATGTGCGTCGCGAACATCTCCGCGAACTGCCGGTCCTCCTCCGTGAACGCGTTCACCTTCTCCGACTCGACGTTGAACGCCCCGATGACCTTGTCGTGCAGCCGCAGCGGCACCGTCAGCGACGAGCGCGCGTTGTGCAGCCCCATCACGTACCGCGGATCCTGCGTCACGTCGCCGCACAGGTAGCTCCGCCCCGTCGCGGCCACGTACCCCATGATCCCGTTCCCCTCCCGGCGCGCGAAGAGCTCGACCTCCATCGCCTCCGGCGGCAGGCCCGAGGCGATCACCAGCTCGAGCCTGCCCGTTCGCTCGTCCACCAGCCGGATGGCCAGATGGTCAAAGTGGAGCAGATCGTGAGAGAACTTCACGATCTTTTCCTCCAGCAGCTTCAGGCGCTCGCCGACGTGCATCCTCCGGATCAACTCGGCGTCCAGACGGACCAGTTCGGAGCCGGCGCGGTCGATGGCGTCCATCTTCTGCTGCATGCGGCGCGCCGCGGTGACATCCCACACGACCGCGGCGACCCGCTCGATCCGGCCGGGCCCGTTGACGCCCCCGGCCGTCCCCATCGCCGCAGGCGGCCCCAGTCCCCCATCGCCGAACGACCCCGAAACAGGCGACACCACCACCTCGTAGTACTTCGCCTCATCAGGGGAGGCGACCTCGAAGCGCCGGCTCGTGACCGAGGCGCCCTTGACCCCGCCGGCCCCTGCAGCGCCCGCCTGCCCGCTCCCCGGGCCAATGGCGGTCTTCGGATCACGCTGGAGGTCGTTGAACCTCTGGGCCGCCAGACGGCAGACCTGCGAGATGCGTGCCCGCGTCTGCTCGTCGAACGCGCGGAATCGGCCGTTGGCCCAGACAATTCGCCCGTCCGCCGCGGCCAGGCACATGCCCTCGCCGATCGCCCCCAGCATCGCTCCGGCATCCTTGTCGCTCAGAGTGGAGTCCTGGGCAATGTCCCCGGCCCCGCCGATGACGACCTGGTACTGCCCGGTCGCCAGCGTGGCCTGGCCCACGCCCGGTGCCGCCACGGCGACGTCGTACCGATCGCCGAGCACCCGCGCCAGTTCCGCAGCGGGGACAAGCGGACCCTCCAGCACCAGCAACTTCGGCCGGGTGTCGTTCATTGGGTTAGGATCTGTCCCTCCACCCGATAGCTGTTCGTAGAGTGTATCGCCGGTTTCGCTACCCTACCAATCGGCCGATGCGGCAAGGCCACTGCACCGGGCCGAATTCTGACGCTTGAAAGCCACCCAAGAGCCTGGAGCGTTGCCCCTCCTCACATGATCGTCGCCAACCGAGTCAGCAAGTGGTTCGGGCCGGTTCAGGCCGTGAGCGACCTGTCGTTCGAGGTGCCCTCCGGACAGATTGTCGGCCTTCTTGGCCCGAACGGGGCGGGGAAAACGACAACAATGCGGATGATCACCGGTTATCTGCCGCCCACGCAGGGAAACCTGACCGTGTGCGGGCACGACACCATCGCCGAGTCCATCCAGGCCCGGCGGTCACTTGGATACCTGCCGGAATCCGCACCGCTCTACCTGGAAATGCGGGTGGTGGACTACCTCCACTTCCGCGGGCGTTTGTACAGCCTCGGTCGGCGGGACCGCACCGCCGCGGTGAAACGCGTTCTCGAACGGTGCTGGTTGACGGACGTGCGCCGTCGCCGGATCGGCCACCTCAGCAAGGGGTACAAGCAGCGCGTCGGGCTCGCGGGGGCGATGCTCCACGACCCGCCCGTGCTCATCCTCGACGAGCCGACCAGCGGGCTCGACCCGGCGCAGATCCGCGAGACGCGGGGACTGATCCGCGAGCTGGCCCATAAGCGCACGGTCATCGTCAGTTCGCACATCCTGCCCGAGGTGGAGAAGACCTGCGACCGGGTGATCATCATCGCTCGCGGCCGCATTCGGGCCGACGGCGCCCCGGCCGATCTGCTCGCCAGGCTCCGCGAGTCGTCGCCGTACGTCGTCGAGGTGGAGACGAGCGCGGCGGAGATAGCCCGCCAGGTCCTCTCGAGGGTTTCCGGCGTCGCCACAGTCGAGATCGCTCAGGCGGGCGCGGGGATGGGGACGACGAGCCCGCTGAGCGCCGGGTGGGCCCGCCTGACCGTGACCTCGACAACGGGCGCCATCGACCTGCGTGAACCGCTCGCCGTCGCCGCCGCGGGCGCGCAGCTGACCGTTCGCGAACTCCACCGTGAATCCCCGACTCTCGAACAACTCTTCCTGCAGGTGATCGAGGCCGACGACGCCCGATCCCCTTGAACCGGAAACCCGATCCCGCGACACCAGAACCCCATGACCCGCCTCTGGACCATCGCCTGCCGCGAGTACTGCTCGCTCTTCCGCATCCCGCTGGGGTGGGTCGTGGTCGCGCTGTTCCTGGCGCTCTCCGGCGCGGTCTTTTCCGGACGCGGGCTCCAACCCGGCCAGCCGGCGACCATGCGCCCGTTCTTCGAGATCTGGTGGACGCTCCTGGTGATCGTCGCGCCGGCGATCTCGATGCGCCTGTTCAGCGACGAGCTCCGCTCGGGCACGATCGAGCCCCTGCTCACGGCCCCCGTCGCCGAAGCGGTGGTGGTGCTGGGCAAGTACGCCGCGGCCGTGATGTTCCTGATCACCCTGCTCGCCCCCACGGTTGCCTACGTCGCCCTGCTGGAGGCGCTGTCCCGCCCGGACTACGGGCCGATCCTGGCCGGGTACCTGGGCATCCTCCTGCTGGGCATGCTCTACCTCTCGGTCGGATGCCTGGCCTCATCGCTGACCTCCAGCCAGACGCTGGCGTTCCTTGGCACGTTCTTCGCGCTCTTCCTGGTGGAGATCCTTGCACTCGTGGCCGCCCCGGTGGCCCCGCCCGTCGTGCGCTCGTTCCTGTACGCGCTCTCCGTCGACCAGCGCATGAGCGACTTCGCCCGCGGCCTGATCGACATGAAGCACGTGGTATTCTTCCTCGTCGCCTCGGCGTGGTTCCTCGCCCTGGCGTCGCTGGCGCTCGAGTCACGGAGGTGGCGATGAGCACCACCCCTGCACCTGCGGCACCGTACCTCGCCACCGCCGGCCGCCGTCGAGGGCGATACGCCCTCCAGACCGGCGCGATGCTGCTGGCCATCACCGCCTCGTGCGTGCTGCTCGCCCTCCTCGCCGCCAGGTTCCCCATCCGATGGGACGTCACCGCCACCCGCGAGCACAGGCTCTCGCAGCGCACGCTCGATCTGCTGCGCGGCCTCGACCAGCCGTACGAGATCGCCGTTGCGGCCAACAAGAGCGCCATCGACCCCCGCGCCTTCCAACGCACCCGCGACGTGCTCGACACCTTCGCCCGATCCTCGCCCAGCATCACTGTCACGCTCATCGACACCGGCTCCTCCCGCGGCCTGAGCGACTACGACAACCTCCTCACCCGCCTCGCCGGTCGTTTCAAGAGCCAGGCGGACTCGCAGAAGGCCGTTCTCTCCCAGGCCGCCGACAGCGCCGATATCCTGGTCGAGTTCCTCAAGGCCCTCTCCGCCGACCTGCTCGCCGCCCAGGACGCCGTGCCCGCCGGCGACGCGAGCGCCCAGGCGATCCGCACGTTCCTCAACAACGCCGCGGCCCGGGCCCGTGTGCTGGGCGACGAGCTCCAGAAGGGCGCGCAGGCGGCGCGCACCGCGCTGGGCGGGCGCGTCGCGGGCATGCCCATCCCCCCGCTCGACGACGCCGCCCGCGCCATCCACCCGATCCTCTCGACAATCGCGACCGAGCTTTCCGGCCTGCGCGAGCAGGTGCTGGTGCTGGAGTCCTCCGACCAGTCACCCGCGCCGGTTCGCGACAAGGTCCACCCCATCGTCCAGCAGATGCTCCTCAAACGCGACCTGGCGGCCCGCGCCGCCGGCGAGGTCGACCGTCTCGAGAAACTCACCATCATCACCGTCGCGCACACGCTCGAGCAGACGAGCGCCGCCCTGATCATCGGCCCCCCCGGCTCCCTCCGCGGCGGCATCACCGCCGTGGATTTCAACTCGCTCTTCCCGCCCCGCTTGCCCGAGGCCCCCGGTGCGCCGGTCGCCCCCACGCTGGATATGCGCGCCCGGACCGAGGAGATGCTCGCCACCGGCATCGCCTCGCTGCGCAGCACCGCCAGCCCCATCCTCGTGCTCGTGCACGATCAGGCCGGGCGGCTGGGGCCGGAGTTCCAGGCGGTGCGGGCCCTGATCGACCGGATGGGGCTGCGCGGGATCGACGTCACCGAGTGGGCCGTCGCCGTCGACGCCCAGCGCCCCTCGCCGGCGCAGCTCGATCCTTCCGGCAAGCGCCCCGTCGTCTATGCGAGCATCTCCACGGCGCCGACGACGGCCGAGTCAGCCGTCCGCATGGGCAAGCTCGCCGACGCGCTGGCCAGGCTCGTCGCCGACGGCAAGCCGCTGCTGCTCTCGGTGAACGTCTCGACCCTCCCGGGCATGGGCGACAAGGACCCGCTGGTGGAGTTCCTGCCCGCGCTGGGTCTCTCGGCGGATTCCGGCCGGCCTCTCATGCAGCAGGCGCAGGGCCCTGCCGGGCGAACGGTCCTCACGGATTTCTATCTGACGCGCGCCACCGGCGACTACCCCATCGCCCGCGCAATCGACGGGCTGCGCACCCACTTCTTCTGGCCCGTCGCCCTCCACGCGGGCAACGTCCCCTCCGGCGCCACCATCACGCCGCTGATCAACATCTCCGACGAGAAGAGCACCTGGGGCGAATCGGAATGGCTCGGCTTCGCTCGCGTCCCCGCGCGCCAGCGGCAGCAGATCATCGACCCGCCGAAGCTGGACTCGCCGCGCGATGACGGCGCCGGACCCTGGACGGTCGCCGCGGCGGTCGAACGCCGCACCTCCGGACAGACGCCCACCCAGCGCCTGGTCGTCGTCGGGTGCAACGGGTGGTTCCTCGACGCCGTGACGCAGCAGGCCTCGATCATCGACGGGCGCCCCCTGCTCGATTCCCCGGGCAACCTCGAACTGCTGGAATCCGGCGTCTACTGGCTCGCCGGCCAGGACGAGCTCATCGCCCGCAGTCCCGCCGCGCAGGCCGTGCCGATCATCCGTCCCCTGACCGGCGCGCAGCTCTCCGCCATCCGCTGGTCGCTTATCCTGGGCCTGCCTGCGCTCGTGCTGCTTCTCGGCGCTGCCTGGCGGCTTCTGCGAGGCTAGCCGTCTCGGCCTCGTGCTCTCGTATCGCCCCGAGCTCCGCCAGCCGGTGTCGCTCCTCGGTCGAGTCCGACCCCCTGCCCGTCCACCGCCACCCGCATTCGGGACAGCTCAGGTTGAGCGGGTCCAGCCCGGCCAGGTCGTAGAAACACTTCGGGCAATGGTGGTCGGTGGGCGGGGCCTTCGGCAGGCACGCGATGAACAGCCCGATCCCCAGCACCAGCACGGTGAACGGGATGAGCAGCCAGATCACCTGCTGCGGCACGATCCAGCGCTCATACTTGAACTGGGCCCGCCAGAGCAGAAACTCGATCAGGCACAGGAGCGCTGTCCCCACCGCGACGGCGAAGAACGACTGCCACCGGCGACGGAAGTGCGCCGCCAGGAACCAGATCATCACAGCGAAGAACGGGAACGCCAGCACGATGCTCTGCCCCCTGCCACCTCTCGGTCGTCCAATTCTACACGCGCCCGCGCCCGGCTCGTGGGGCCCGCCGAAGAAACATCGTCACCATTGCGGACAAAACCATCCGTAGATAACCGCCCGCTCCGGGCTTCGTGGTCCCGGCGTCGGCTTTCTACTTCCCCGCCTTGAAGAACGTCCGCAACGACTCGTAGATATCGTCCCGGTCGTTCACGCGGCTGGTGACCACCTTCGACGCCGGCTCCCCCGTGCCCGCCCCTCCCTTCCCGCCGCCGAAGGCCTCCCTCAGCACGTTCAGGAAACTCCCGCTCCCGTACGGGCTCGTGACCTGGCAATACCCGACGAGGTTGCACACCGGCACCAGGTGCTTCTCCAGGATCTGCACGCACAGCTTGTTGTCCGACTCGCTGGAGTTGTCCCCGTCGCTGAAGTGGAACAGGTAGATGTTCCAGTCGCCGGGGTCGTAGTGCGCCTCCAGGAGGCTCTTGCAGCAGCTGAAGGCCGAGCTGATCCGCGTGCCGCCGTCCTCGCGGATGGAAAAGAAGGTCTTGCGGTCCACCTCGTTGGCGACCACGTCGTGCACGATGTACCGGCTCTCGATCCCCTCGTAGTTCCGGCGCAGCCACGTGTCGATCCAGAACGCCTCCAGGCGCACCAGCTCCTTCTGCTCCTCGCCCATCGAGCCCGACACGTCCATCATGTACACGATCACCGCGTTGGACTGCGGCTTCTTGACCTCATTCCAGCTCCGGAACCGCAGGTCGTTCTTGATCGGCACCACGATCGGGTTCCTCGGGTCGTACGTGCCCAGCGAGATCTGCCGCTTGAGCGCCTCGCGGTACGATCGTTTGAAGTGCCTCAGCGACGCCGGCCCTGTCGGCCGGATCCCCGAGTACTTGTCCTTGACTGTCGTGATGCGGTGCTCGCCCCTGGGCTCGATCCGCGGCAGCTTCAACTCCTCCCCCAGGATGTCGGCCAACTCCTCCAGCGAGACGTTCACCTCGAGGATGTGCTTGCCCTCTTGCTCGCCCCCCTTGCCGGCGCCCGTCCCCTGGCCGATCGGCTGCCCCTCCTCCCCCTCGCCCATGCCCACGCCCCCGGAGTTGTCGCCGTAGCGGAACGTCGGGATATCGATATCGTGCACGGGGATCGCGACGTAGCGCTGGCCCTCCTTGCCGATCATCTCGCCGCGCGCGATGAACCGGCGGAGGTCCTTGCGGATCTTCCCGCGGATGATCTGCCGGAACCGCTGGTGGTCCTGTTCGATCTTGCTGACCATGACTCGTCGTCCCTGACTCTAAGTCGTGCGCCGGCGTGCCGTATCCGGTTCCATCGGTCGCCCGGCCGGTCCGGTCCACCTCCATCACGCAACCGGCGATCGGGTGTTCCCCCGCACGATCCCTATCAGGTTATAGGGCATCCGGGAGGCGGCTGTTCGCCAGGATCCGCGATTCCCTCCGTGGCGGCGCGCAAGCGCCCCCACAGCCACGCCGTACACACCAGGCCCAGCGGGATGACGACCGCCAACTCCGCCGCCCGCATGACGACGTCGGCCATGAGCGCGGGCGTGGCCGCATCGATCGCAGCATGTCCCTTGCTCCCTTGCACCACCGCTTCATTCCCGCCCACCGCCAGCAGCGCCCCCGCCCCTCCGACCACCCATTCGCGCAGGCCGAGTTGCACGGGCGTCATCATGGCGAACTGCGCCGCAACGGTGATCGCCGCCGCCGTCAGCACACCCACGGGCTCCCCGAGCAACCGGAACATGAGCCAATACCGAACTCCCCAGACGACCATGTCCAGGTAACGCATGAGCACCGCCGCGGGCAGCCGCCACGCGTGCGATGCGCCGGGGGGGGAGGCGCCATCGCCCGCCGGGGTGGGGGAGGGGGGCGCCCGCCGGCGCAGCACCGCCGCGCCGGCCGCCAGCGCCAGCGCCGGCGCCAGGATGAACACACCCGCCCGCCCGGGCCCAGCCCCGCCCCCGGAGGCCGCCACCGCCAGCAAGAGGAGCACCAGCGCCGTCCCGGTGCTCCCCACCGAGAGCACGAGAACCTTCATCGAATCCCGCACACGGATGCCGTGCACCCGCCGGTGGTACGCCACGCGCCCGACCAGCCCCGGTCGCAGCGGCAGCAGGTTCAACAGCCACGCCGAGGCGATCAGCGCGCTCATCTCCGCCGCCCCGACCCGCGCGTACCGCCCGTTGAGCACGACGAACATGCCCGAGGTGAAGAGCCAGTTGAACAGCGGCAGCGTCACGCAGAGCACGACGATCCAGACGTCCGCCCCCCGCGCCGCCTCCCATGCCCGCCCGAGCTGGTCCTGCCGTTGCGCCACCGTCCAGATCGCTGTCCCCAGCAGCACCAGCCCGGCGACAAACCCGGCGATCGATCGCATCGGCCGCCGCCTCAGCGTGACCCCGGGTTCAACCTCTGACGGCATGCCACGGTCCCCGCACATCCCCCCGGCGCCCACGCACGAGCCCCCGCCCGGCCGAATGCCCCCTGACTACCCCGGCGGACGCACAGGCGCCGGCCCGGTCACCGCCGGTGCCGGCGCGGGTGCCGCGGGCGTCGCGGGTGCGCCCGGCCCCGGCGATGCCGGCGCGCCCGGCACAGCGGGCGCGGTCGGCGGCTGCGCCGCCCCCGGCGGCGCGGGTGCGGGCCCCGACCTCATCGACACCCCGATCGGATCGGAGATCGCCGAGAACGTCTTGATCCCCGCCTCCAGACGCGCCCTGATCAGGCCGGCAACCTCCGAAAGCCGCCGGTCCTCTGACGACAGCGCCCTGGCTAGCAGCGGATCGCCGACGTCATAGACGCGCGACACCAACGCCGCGGTCAGCACCCCAGGGTCGCTCTCCTCGGCCATGGCCTTGCTCAGCTCCGTCAGCCAGCCGCACTGTTTCCCCGGCGGGAGCAGCGCGACCACCATCAGCCGCGCGGAACGGTCCAGCGTCCGCCACCTCTTGGCCACCGCCTGGTCGATCAACGTCTTCTCGTCGGCGGTGAGCGCGCCGGGGGTGCCATCCTTGTTCTGCAGCTTCCACCGCAGCGCCAAGAGCGACTCGGCCACGTCCTCCGACGACCCCGACTGGATCCACGACGCCATCCCCTTGGCGTCGTCCCCGCAGCGTAGGGACTTCGACCTCATCAGCATCCCCGTGTCGGTCGTCAGGTTCAGCGGTCCTTCGGAGAAGAACCCCTGGTCCGTGATCACGAATCCCTGCAAAACTTTCCAGCGAATCTGCGCCGGCAGCCCCGCCAGATCGTCCATGAAACGGCTCAGCATCCCCGCGTCCGCCCAGACCGTGGCCTCCACGGCCTCCTGCGGCAAGAGCCGCAGCCGCCGGTCCATGCGCACCACGGCCGCCGCCATGCGCGCCCCGACCGGCTCGACCCCCAGCGTCACCGAGGGTGCAAGCAGGAGGCGTGTGTTGAGCGGCCGGTCAGGACCAATCCCCATCGGGATCGGCGCCAGGTTCCTGATCCTCAGCCGCACCCCCGCGCTCCTCAGGGGGCCGATCCGCGTCTCCTCGAGCGATGCCTGCAACGCGCACAGCCGGCGCGGGTTGCTCGCCAGCTCGTCGATCCACGACGGCACGCCGGCGACAAGGTCCTTCAGCGCCGCCGCGCCCGCCGGCGGCGCGGGCGGTCCTCCCGTCAGCACGATCACCCTCGTCCGGGCCCAGGCGCCCGCCAGCGTGCCCGCCATCCGCTGCCAGAACTGCGTGTACTTCACCACCGCGTCGGGGACCAACCCGCGTTTCTCCTCCAGCAGCGCCAGCCCCAGCTCCGCCAGCGGGTCCTCCACGCTCAGCGGCGCCAGCGTCCTCTGCGCCCCGTCCAGGTCGCCCTGCCTCAGCTGCAGCCACCCCACCATCCGCTCCAGGGCGGCGCGGTTCACCGCGGGATCGGCTTTGAGCCGCTCCAGCGCCTGCGCAGCCGCCTCGAGGTTCCGCCCGCACCACAGCCGCATCCACAGCAACTCGGCCTCGAGCTGGGCCAGGGTCTGCTGCACCTGCTCGGCACTCACGCCCGCCGCCCGCTTGGAGGGATCCTCGAGCGGCTCGATCTGACTCTGGAACGTCGTCTCCAGCTCACCGAAGGCGAAATCCAGCTGCGCCTCGTCGCCGCTGGCGCTCGCCGCCGCCGCCCGCACCCGCTCCAGCTCGAGCGTCAGGCGCAGGCTCTCCGGCGCCGTGAGCTTGTCCAGCGGTTGGTGTGCCGCCTCGGCACGCCTGCGCTGCTCGAGAAGCTCCGCCCGGCCCCTCTCCATCTCGGCGCGGAACGTCGAGACCAGCCGCTCGGCCCCGCCGATATTCCACTCCACCGTCTGCGCCTCGGCGTACACCGACGGCGGGATCGACTGCCGCTGCGCCTGGTAGAGCATCGACAGGATGTTGTAGAACCGCTGCGCCCCCTCGTACTCGCCGCCCGCCGCCAGCTCGCGCGCGATTGCCAGGTGCGTCGCCTCGTCCATCGGGTCGGCCAGCAGCAGGTTCAAGAGCAGCGTGAGCCGCCCGGCCGCGTCCTCCTTCGTCTGCGTGAAGAACGTCACGGCCAGCGACGCGGCGTCCTTGTTCGTCGAGTCCAGCTCCGTGGCCCGCGCCAGCTTGTCGGCGAACCCGGTGATGTCGCCCCGTTCGCGGAGCAAGAGCGCCTCGTCCAGCGCCAGCCGGCTCCGCACCGACGGGTCGATCCCCTCACCCTCCGGTCCAAGGTACCGCTCGTACACCGCCAGGCGCTGGTCGGCGTCCTGCAGCGCGTCGAGCTTCCCGGAGATCAGCCGCAGCTGCGCGACCGTGTCCTCCGGATTCATCCGCATCAGCCGCCTCGTCTGCGCCAGCAGCCGATCCTTGTCGCCGGCGGCGCTCGTCGCGTCGATCAACAGCCGCAGCACCTCTTCGTCATCGGGGGCCAGGTCGCTGGCGACCTCCAGCAAGGCCGACGCGATCCGGTAATCCCGCCCCTCGGGAGCACGGACCAGCCGCAGATCCAGCAGCGCGACCGAGGCGACCGACCTGGCCGCGATCCCCCCCGCTCCCGTCGCGCGCGCCGTCGCCGGCTGCCCCGACGGGGCCAGGCCGGCCCCCGCCGCCACGCCGCACGCCACCGCCACCGACGCCAGAACTGCCGCGCCCTTCCACGCGCCCCGCCGGACCGGACTCTCACCGGGGGACCGCGCCGGGCCACCCCTGATCGTCGCGCCTTTCAAGTCGTCACTCCCGAGTAGGAAATGCCCGCTGCTACGCTCGGCGATCATCCCATGTTCATCGTCATGAGGAACTCGGCGTTGGTCTTGACCTTGGAGAGCCGGGCCTTCATCAGCTCCATCGCCTCCACGACGTTCATGTCGCTGAGCACCTTCCTCAGCCGGTAGACCAGCTCCAGTTCCTTCTTGTCCATGAGGAGCTCCTCACGCCGCGTCCCCGAGGCCGGGATGTCGATGCAGGGGTAGATCCGCTTCTCCATGAGCTTGCGATCCAAGTGCAGCTCGCTGTTGCCCGTGCCCTTGAACTCCTCGAAGATGATGTCGTCCATCTTCGACCCCGTGTCCACCAGCGCGGTGCCGATAACGGTGAGCGAGCCGCCCCCCTCGATGTACCGCGCCGCCCCGAAGAACTTCTTGGGCCGCTGCAGCGCGTTGGAGTCCAGGCCGCCGGTCATGATCTTGCCCGAGTGCGGCATCTCCGAGTTGTACGCGCGGGCCAGGCGCGTGATCGAATCCAGCAGGATCACCACGTGGTCCCCGAACTCCACCATCCGCCTGGCCTTCTCGATCACCATCTCCGCCACCTGCACGTGGCGCGAGCTCTGCTCGTCGAACGTGCTCGCCACCACCTCCACCTCCGGCGAGGTGTGCCGCCGGAAGTCCGTTACTTCCTCCGGCCGCTCGTCCACCAGCAGCACGATGATCTTGACGTCCGGGTAGTTCTTGTTGATCGCCTGCGTCATCTTCTGCAAAAGCACCGTCTTGCCCGTCCGCGGCGGGGCCACGATCAGCGCCCGCTGCCCCTTCCCCACCGGCGCCACCAGGTCCACGATCCGCATCTCGATCTGGTCCGGCGTCGTCTCCAGAATGAACCGCTCCTCGGGGTGCAGCGGCGTGAGGTCCTCGAAAATCGACAGCTCGTGGATCTTCGCCGGCGGCCGCCCGTTCACGTCGTCCACCCGCAGAAGCGCGAAGTACCGCTCGCTCTCCTTCGGCGGGCGGATCGCCCCGCGGACGACCATCCCCTTCTTCAGCCCGTACCGCCTGATCTGCGTCGGCGAGATGTAGATGTCGTCCGGCCCCGCAAGGTACGACTGCTGCGGGCTCCTCAGGAACCCGAACTTGTCGGGCATGATCTCCAGCGTCCCGTCGCCCAGCATCAGCCCCTGTTTGGCCGCCCGGGCCTTCAGGATCTTGAAGATCAGCTCCTGCTTGGGGATCTGGTAGAAGTCCTCCAGCCCCTCGGTCTTCGCCACCCCGTGCAGGGCGTCGATCTCCATCCGCTGGAGCTGCGAGATGCTCACCGCGTTCTTGAGAGCGGCCGGGTCCGCGTTGGCCGCGATACGCTCGAGCTCCGCCGCCTCGCGCTCCAGCTCCTCATCGCTGGGGAGCACGAAATCGGGCGGTCCCTGCTGGTAGCCGCCCCCGCCCGATCCTCCGAAGCCGCCGCCCGGTCCGCCGAAGCCGCCGCCCTTGCGTTTCTTGCGCTTCCGGCGTCCATGCTTCATCCCCATGTCGCCCCCACCACCGCCGCCGCCGCCCATTCCCCCCATGCCGCCCCCGCCGTTCCCGCCGCCCTGACCCTGGCCCATCCCGCCGCCGGAGCCGTTCATCCGATCCGGCCGGTCCGGTCGATCGCCACGGTCCGGCCGTTCGCCGCGATCAGGCGCCGGCCGGACCGCCGGAGGCGCCGGCGCCGGGGCCTGGACGGACGCCGGCGGAGCGCTGGGTGGCAGGGGGGTGTCGGCCCGTTCGCTTCCGCCCGATGGACGCCCCTCGTCCTGTTGTCCGCCCGGCTTGGGCCCGCGCACCGACGCGCCCTTCGAACCCTTGCTCTCCACGACTGCCTCCTTCGCCGGCGGCTTGATTTCCTTCGAAGAGCTCTTCGACTCGTCTACGACGTTCGCCTGCTTGGCCATATCCGTTTCTTCGCTGTTGCTGGTCCGGGCGTCCTCGCCCCGGAATGCCGACGAACGCCGGCATTCGGGCCGTTGACACCGGAATCCTCATAGACCGTGTGTGTGCTTTGGGTTGAACCCCGCGGTCCGCTCGGGTATCGGTGCTTCGCCCGACGCCACAACCCTTCTTCTGACCTTGTGCAATGGAACTCGCGGCGCCGCACTCCACGTGCCGCTGGAACCTGGCCTTGCCCCTGCCCAACCGCCTCGAAGGTGGAAAGCCGGAGCCGTCCCCTCCCCGATGCCTTCGCCCCCCGCTCGGCACACCAGTATAGCACCCAACCCATACCGATGAGTCCATCACGCCGCGCGGGCAGCGTCCGATCGCCGCGCCGCAACGCAACGCTACCCATGCCGACGCAGAATCTCATCAAGAACCTCGCCCACCCGGCCGTCTAGTTCGGCCAGATCGCCCGTGTTGTTCACAACATATCGCGAGAGCCGCCGCTTTTCCTCGACCCCCATCTGCGAGGCCTCCCGGCGCGACAGCTCCGCCTCGTCCCATCCGCGGGCCGCCCCGACCCGTGCCGCCCGCTGCTCGCGCGGCGCGTCGACGAAGATCACCGCTTCGCACTCCCGGTCCGTCCCCGCCTCGAACAGCAGCGGCGCATCGACCACCACCGCCGGCGCCCCCTCCCGCTCGGCCCTCTCGATCACCTCCGCCCTTGCGCTCCGCACCAGCGGATGAACCAGCCCCTCCAGCCGCTTCCGCTGCGCCGCATCGGTGAACACGATCTTCGCGACCGCCTCTCTGCTCGCCCGCCCCGACGCATCGCGGATCCCCTCCCCCCACCACGACACCAGTTCCGCGACCACCTCGGGCCTCTCCAGCGCCGCCCTGGCCAGGGCGTCCGAATCGCTCACCACGCACCCCCGTTTCCCCAACGCCCTCGCCACCTCGCTCTTCCCGGCGCCGATCCCGCCGGAAAGCCCGATCACCACGCACCGCCGCCCGGACGTCACGCCACGCCCCCTTCGCCGCCCCCGCCGCACCCGCCCGTCCCCCCCTCGCCACCGCCCGCGTACCGCTCGATCGCCCGGCGCACGGTCTCCATCTGCTCCACAGGGTGCGCCACCATATACCACCAGAACTCCGCCGCCCTCCCCGGCCCGGCGCTGGAGAACCCGATCGTCCCCAGGTCCACCAGCCGCTCCCGCAGCGACCGGTACAGCACCACGTGTTGCACCCGCCTCAACGGCAGATCGAACGTCGTCTGCCGCAGCACCCCCGACACGCGCATCACCCGCCTGTCCGTCAGCACGTACAAACGCGTCAGCCATTCCAGGCATTGCCACGCCACCAGCAACGTCGCGCACCCCAGCGCAACGACAACCGCCCGACGCAGCACAAGCTCCATCAGGTCCCCCGTCGCCGCGGACCGTCCCCCGATCCACCACGCCACCCCGGCCGTCGCCACCAGGGCCGCCAGCGGCGTCAGCACGCTCAGCACCACGAACAGCGGGTGCGGCTTGAGGGCCAGCAGCACCGTCTCCCCGTCGGGCACGAGTTGCCCCAGCCACTCTCTCCGCACGACCGCGACACCGTCGGCGGCCACGCCCCCCGCTCCCTCCGCCGCGTGCTCGACCTTCCCAGTCGGAATGCTCACGTCCTCTCACTCCCCAGCACCATGATGTCGGGCAGGTTCCGGTAGTACCCGTCGTAATCAAGCCCGTACCCCACCACGAACTCGTCGTCGATCTCGAACCCCGCGTAGTCCACCGACACGTCCTCATCGCGACCAAGCGCCTTGCGCTTCTTCAGCAGCACCGCCACCCGCAGGCTCGCCGGACGCTGCGCCGTGATCATCCGCCGGATCAACCCGAGCGTCTTCCCCGTGTCCAGGATGTCGTCCACCACCAGCACGTGCGCGCCCCCAAGGTCCGTCGGCAGATCGCCGCGAAGTTTCACCCCCTGCGACTCCGTGCTCGCGCCGGGATAGCTGCTCGCGGTCATCGCCCGAACGCTCATCTTCAGCGGCATGTGCCTGATCAGGTCCGCGACAAACACCATCGCGCCCGTCAGGATCGGCACCAGCACGAACCGCTGCTCATCGACTCCCGCGCCGGCCCCAGCCCGCCCCTCCCCGCCCGCCCATTCCGCCGCCAGGTCGCGGGAAATGGTCGCCCCGAGTTCGGCGACCCTGCCCGCAATACGATCTCGCGCGATCAGCACGTGGCTGGCTTCCCGATACATCCGCACAAGATACCCTCTCGCCCGCCCAACAACCCCTGCAGGGTGACCTCCGAGTCACCCCTCCCTGAAATGTGGGATTTACCCAGCTTAACAGTCAATCAGCCGCGGCTCCTTGCTCCAAACATTTATTTACGCAACGCTTCAAATCTCTCTTGCAAACCACGCGACCGCGCAGTATCTTCAGCCTTATCTAGGGTGGCGTTCAAAGCGCCATCGTAGATTCCTGAGCCGGCTTGGAAAGCCGCCCTCGGGAGATTGAGAGAGTCCTGAGTCGAGAGAGAGGCTTCAGGATCAGAACAACTCGGTTGCGTGCCGTGCAGGCCGCGCGCTCCCGTTTGGTCGGGATTTACGCGTCCGCGCTCGGTGATTGGTTCCTTCCAGGTCGCAGCTCGTCGGGATTCGATCGTTCCGGTCCCCTGCGGCTCCTGAGTCTTCTGTCCGAGGAGAGAGATCATGAGAGTTCCTGCTTGTGGGCGCGCTTCAGCGAGCCTGGTTGGATTGACGGTGCTGCTCGCGGCCTCCGCCGCGAACGCGCAGTACGCGTCGGACTTCGAGCCCGAGACGTACGGTCCGTTCCCCCTCACCAATGGTTTCGGCGGTGGCGGCCAAGATGGCTGGTACAACCCTGTTGCCGGTAGCAACGACTGGACGGTGTACAACTACGTCGGCAACCCCCAGGGCGTCGTTCAGAACCCGCAGGGCAGCACCCAGTTCGCCTACGGCGCGCTGGTCACCAACTTGGGTCGCGCGCAGCACACCGCGACGATCCTCGGCACCAACAGCTACACGCTCACGTTCGACCAGTGCGTCCTGCCTTGGAACGGCGCTCCTCCAGAGGTAGCACAGAACAACATCGCCAGCTTCTCGCTCCAGCCCTCCGCCACCGCTCGGTCATTCCAGACCTTGTCGATCTGGCAGGACGTCAACAACCCCGCCGCCGGCTGGCAGCAGGCGATCGGCGCCGTCGACAACGCCGGGTCGGGCGCGCACGCCGTGAGCTTCTTCACCGTCGGCGCCGCGTGGCAGAACCTGCAGACCAACCACTGGTACCGGTTCTCCGAGACCTTCGACATGGGCGGCAATATGTTGACCTCCGCCAGCGTCACCGACCTGCACACGAACGCGATCACCACCGTGAACCTTGTCGGCGCAGGGCTCTTCCTGACCGGCGGCAGCGGCAACGTGCTCGGCTACACGCTCCCGACCGACCTCCGCATGTTCGCGGGCGGCGGCAGCGGCGCCCCGACCAGCGCCGGCAACCGCATCGGCATGGACAACGTGAACCTCAGCATCGTCCCCGCCCCAGGCGCGGCGGGCCTTCTCGGCCTCGGCCTCCTGGCCGCTTCCCGTCGTCGTCGCAGCTGAGACGACGCATTTCGCTCTGACTCCCAGGCCGCCCGGTCGCACGACCGGGCGGTCGTCTTTTTGACGGGCCTCCTCCGCCGCGCCCTCCGTCCCGCCGTCCTGATACGCTTCCTGCATGCTCACGCTCGACTACGCCAACTGCCTGTCCGATCGCGTCGGCGCCCATGGTGTTGACCCCGACCGGCTCGACCCCGATGGCGACGGCGCACGCGGCGTCACACGCCTCACCCGCTCGCTCGCCAAGTCGCGCTCCACGCCCGCCGAGCAAGGCGGCTGGGAGGTCTGGCGCAACCTCCCTCTCCCGCCGCTGCGCGATCAGTACCTCTCCGCCGTCACCAAGCTCGTCGCCCGATTCAAAGCCCGCGCCTCCAACCTCGTCGTCCTCGGCATCGGCGGCTCCGCCCTGGGCAACATCGCCCTTCAGGGCGCCCTGAACCCGTACAACTACAACCTGCTCCCCGACAACAAGCGCCCCGGTCCGCGCCTCTTCGTCGTCGACAACGTCGACCCCGCCTACTTCGCCTCCGTCATCGAGGCCTGCCTCCAGACCGATCCGTCCCTGGAGCGCACCATCTTCAATATCGTCTCCAAATCCGGCGAGACCGCCGAGACCGCCGCCCAGTTCATGATCATCCGCGATCTGCTCGGGAAGCACCGCGGCCCGAAGGCCGCCGAGCACGTCGTCGCCATCACCGATGTCGCCAAGGGCACCATGCGGAAGATCTGCGATGCCGAGGGCTACTCCACCCTCCCTGTCCCCGACGGCGTTGGCGGGCGGTTCAGCGTCCTCTCGCCGGTCGGCCTCTTCTCCGCCGCGATGTGCGGCATCGATGCCGCCGCCCTTCTCGACGGCGCCGCCTCCATGGACACCCCCTGCTCGCGCGAGACGCTCCTCGAGAACCCGGCCGCGATGCTCGCCTTCCTCCTGGTCGAACTCGGCACCCGCAACGGCAAGACCAACCACGTTCTGATGCCCTACCGCAACGCCCTGTACCTGCTCGCCGACTGGTTCCGCCAGCTCTGGGCCGAATCGCTCGGGAAGAAATCCGATCTGAACGGCGAGACCGTCTACGCCGGCTTCACCCCCATCAAGGCCCTTGGCACCACCGACCAGCACTCCCAGGTCCAGCTCTACCGCGAGGGCCCCAACGACAAGGTCATCGGCTTCGTCGACGTTGCCCCCGGCGGCCCCGGCGACCCCGCGCTCCACGACGACCTCGCCATCCCAGCCGGCCTCGGCGTCGAGGCCATCCGCTATCTCGAGGGCCGGCGCATGGCCGAGCTCCTCGCCGCCGAGAAGCGCGCCACCGAGTACGCCCTCGTTGAATCCCAGCGCCCCAACTTCACCATCACGTTCCCGAAGCTCGACGCGTTCCACGTCGGCCAGTTCATCCATCTCTGGGAGGTCGCCACGTCCTACGCCGGCCTCATGCTCGGCATCAACACCTACGACCAGCCCGCCGTCGAGCTCGGCAAGCAGGCCACGTTCGGCCTTATGGGCCGGCCCGGCTACGAGAAGCACAAATCGGCCGTGGCGCGCACGCTCACGCCCTCCCGCTGGGTCATCGGCCGCTGAGCCCGAGCCAGGATCTCCTGTCCGAAACCCGATACTCTTCAACATGCCCCTTTACGAATACATCTGCGAGACCGACGGCACGGTTATCGAGCTGCTCCGCCCTATCTCCGACGCCGAAAAGCCCGTGAAAGACCCAAAGAACCGCGGACGTGTGTTCAAGCGGAAACTCTCCACCTTCGCGGCGCCGTCGCCCTCAGGCGCGCCCCCTTCCAGCGGCTGCTGCCCCTGCGGCAAACCCCGGGGTTCCTGCCGAAGCAACTGACCACCGCCTTCGGTCCAACTACGGCGCCCCGCTGTCGCTCACCCTGCGCAATACCCACCCCCCCCGCGCACGGCCTGCGCCCGGTCCCGCCGTGGGCAGCCCCTCGGGGCCGCCCGGCTCCCTTCCACCCTCTGGCACGCCGGTTGTTGATGGCTTCCCCGCTCGCTTGGCAACGGAGTGCCTTGGTTATGCATCAGGCTCTGACCAGACCCATCGTGTACCCGCGGCAAGGCGAAGGCCCAACCGATCCCGGCTCTGAAAGTCTGGGGACCAGACTCATCCGGTTCGCGCAGGTCGCCGCGGCTCTTCACATGGCTCAGAGCATCTCCCCGACAGGGGACGGGCGGAACGAGACAGGATCGCGGGGCACAGCCGGCCTCAGGCGGCGCCCCGTACGGGTCCACACGGAGGTGGAACCATGAACTACGGCCTGCAACTCTCCGCCTCGGGCGTCCTGACGAGCATGTACCGTCAGGACGTTCTCGCAAACAACCTGGCCAACGTCGACACCGTCGGCTTCAAGCCCGACAACGTCGCGTTCCGCCAGAGATCCGCGGCCCGCATCGAGGACGGCCTGTTCAACCTCCCGTCCAACTCGCTCCTCGAACGCCTCGGCGCGGGTGTGCTCGTCGCACCCAACCGCGCGTCGATGACCCAGGGAGCCATCGACAAGAGTGCCAACGAACTCGACGCCGCCATCAACGGCCCCGGCTTCTTTGTCGTCGCCGCCGGAGACGGCAGGGGCGCCGACACCCTCCGTCTCACCCGCGACGGACGCTTCACCCTCGGCCCCGGCGGCCGCCTCCAGATGGCCACCACCGGCCACGCCATCCTCGACGCCGGCAACCGCCCCATCACGCTCGACCGCGCCGCCGGGCCCATCGGCATCAACGCCGACGGCTCGATCACCCAGCACGGCAGCACGGTCGCGCGGATCAACCTCGTCGACGTCCCCGACGCCGGTGCGCTGCGGAAAGAGGGCGCGAGCCTCTTCAAGATCCCCCCCGGCCAGCTCGCAGGCCTCCGCCCCGCGACAGGCCAGATCCAGCCCGGTGCGATCGAGCGATCAGCCGTCGACCCCATCCAGGCCATCATGGGCGTCACCGATGCGGCAAGCAGCGTCGCCGCCAACGCCCGCATGATCCAGCTCCAGGACGACCTCATGAACCGCGCCATCAACACCCTCGGACGCGTCGCCTGACGCCTCCACCTCCTTCCCCTGCACAACCATGTCAATCACCTCCCTCCAATCCGGCGCCTCCGGCCTCTCGGCCCTCAACACCGCCCTCGACGTCACCGCCAACAACCTGGCCAACGTCAACACCGCCGGATTCAAATCCAGCCGCGTCAACTTCCAGGACCTCCTCTACGTCGAGAAGACCCAGCCCGGCGTCGAGAACGCCAGCGGCGACCGGACCCCCACCGGCCTGTACGTCGGCCTGGGCGTCAAGGTCGCCGGCACCCAGCTCAACTTCGAGGAAGGCAACCTCATCCCCGGCGGCCAGTACGACGTCGCCATCAAGGGGTCGGGCTTCTTCCGGGTCAAGGTCCAGGACGACCTGGGCAACGGCGGCTTCGCCTACACCCGCGCCGGCCAGTTCACCAAGAACTCCGAGGGCAAGCTCGTCATGGTCAACGACCAGGGTCGGCGCCTCGACCCGGAGTTCACCATCCCCGACGACGCGATCAGCCTGACCATCGCCCCCGACGGCAAGGTCTCCGTCCTCACCGCCAGCTCGGCCACGCCTTCCTAGCTCACGCAGATCGAGACCCAGAACTTCATCAACCCGGCGGGCCTCAAGCAGATCGGCGAGAACCTCTTCGTCGAGACCAGCGCCTCGGGCCCTCCCATCTCCGGCATCCCCGGCACGACGAACTTCGGCCAGCTCATCCAGGGCCAGTACGAAGGCTCCAACGTCGACCCCACCCGCGAGCTCATCGACCTCATCCGCACCCAGCGCGCCTTCGAGATGAACTCCCAGACCGTCCGCGCCGCCGACGACGCCCTCCGCACCATCGCCCAGCTCCGCCGCTAGTCCGGCACGCCCGCCAGGAGTCCATCGTGAGCCGCTTCCTTGTTGCAGCCTTGGCCCTCGCCCTGTTCTCGCGAACGGGCGCCGCCCAGACAACCATCTCCCTCAACACCGCCGCGCGCGTAGCCCCGGGCTCCCCCGTCCGGCTCGCCGACGTCGCGTCCGTCTCCGGCCCCGACACCGCCTCCCTCTCCGACATCGTCGTCGCCGCCGACCCCGCCGCCCACCCCTCCCCGGGCGCCGCCGGTGTCGGGTGGTTCGAGCTCGACCTCGCCGGCGTCCGCGCGGCACTCGACGACCACAACGTCAACTGGGGCCGCACCACCCTCAGCGGCTCCACCTGCGCCGTCCGCTTCGGCGCCACCCCCGCGCCCGCCGCCAGGCCCGACAAGCCCGCCCGGGCCGAGCCCGCCGCCCAGGTCGTCGATGTCTCCGGACCCGCCACCATCCGCACCTATGCCGCCGTATCGCTGGCGCGCCTCTTCGCCGTCGCCGCCTCCGACCTCCGCCTCACCTTCGACCCCAAGGACGACACGCTCCTCTCCACCCCCGTCCGGGACCGCCGCATCGATGTCCAGCCCGGCGCCACCAACTCCTCCGCGGTCGTCCCCGTCCGCATCCTCATCTTCTCCGGCGACCGCCTGGTCTCCTCCTCTACCATCTCCGTCCGGGCGCTCGTCCTCCGCGCGGTCGTCACCGCCGCCTCCACCATCGACCGTCGCGCCCCCATCACCGCCGATCAGATCACCTCCAGCCAGCAGTGGCTCCCTCCCAGCACCGGCATCTCCTGCACCATCGAGCAGGCCATCGGCGCCACCGCCCGCGCCCGCATCACCGCCGGACGCGTCATCACCGCCGACCTCATCCAGCCCCCCATCGTCGTCAAACGCGGCGAGCTCGTCGACGTCCATTGCCTCGCCGGCTACGTCAGCATCACGCTCAAGGCCCGCGCCCTGGAAGACGGCCGCGACGGCGAGGAAGTCTCCTTCTGCGTCGAAGGCTCCAAGAAGCCCTTCACCGCGCGTATGAGCGGCAGCCACGCCGTTGTCGAGATCGCCCCCGATTCCGCGTCGACGCCCGCCACCCCGGAGGCCAACCGATGAACCGCGCCACCCTCCCCGTCCTCCTCCTCCTCGCGCTCGCCCCCTCAGCGCACGCGCAGAGCCTCCTCGAGCGCAGGCCCCCGCCCCCGCCGGCCGACGGCGCCGCCCCCGATGCCGCCGCGCCCCTCCGCGCCGCCAGCCTCTTCGCCGTCACACCGCCGCCGCCGCGGACCTACAAGAAGAACGACCTCATC
>JBGPJM010000045.1:0-26761 GCA_041485385.1 Phycisphaerae bacterium
GCCGATGGCGCTGCTCACGGCCATCGGCGTCGTGGCGCTGGTCTACCTGCTGATTCAGGTCGTCTGCATCGGCACCCTGCCGGAACTGGCCGGCTCGCAGCGCCCTCTGGCCGATGCCAGCCGCCGCTTCCTCGGACCGGCGGGCGCGGCGATCATCTCCGCCGGGGCCGTGGTGTCGATCGTCGGGAACCTGAGCCTCCTTGGCCTTGCCGGCGCACGGCTCCCGTTTGCGATGGCGGAGCGTGGTGAACTGCCGCGGTTCCTCGCTCGAACGCACCGGCGCTTCCGCACGCCGTGGTGCTCCATCATCCTGACGTGCGGCATCGCGCTGGTGCTGACACTCTCGGGCACGTTCGTCTATGCGCTCACGCTCAGCACGCTCACGCGCCTGATGACCTACGGCGCGACGTGCGTGGCCCTCCTCCTCCTGCGCCGCCGGCCGGGGGCGCCGCCGGCGATGTTCCGCGTGCCCGCGGGGTCCATCCTCGCGGTCGGGACTCTGGCCCTGGTGGTCTGGCTGCTCTCCAACAGCACGGCGCGAGAGGCCCGCGACACAGCCATCGCCGGCGGGCTGGGCCTGGTGATCTACCTCGCCCACCGGTGGCGGCGCCGCGGGAACAGCACCGCTAGAGCATGGACGGCATCATGACCGGGCGCACGAGCCACCGGGGACCAGGGCAAGATCGGCATGACGAAAAGAAAGGGCTTGGGGGCGTTTCTCTGTGCGTGGTCGGGGAGCGCATGCACCCCTGCGGGCCGAGATGGTGCGCGGCCTCTGCGGGCGGTTGGGGGCGTGGGGTGGGGCGGTTGCCGGATGTCCGCCCTGGGAGTCAAGGGCGGGTCCTTTCCGGGGGTTGCGCTCCCTCGGGGACTCGGTCGCTCCACCCCCCCTCCCCCGCAACGATCGCCGAGGCGGGCGGAGAGGGACCCGAGCGTGCGCTCGCCGCTTCCTGGCTTGGCAGGAGGCGCAACGAGCAAACCATACTCAATCTGGCGTCGGCCGGCATCAGGCGCCGGATTCTCTCGTATGGTGTTGAGGCACGCTCCTCACGCGTCGCCCACACGTGGCGTGCCATCTCGGGATTGCGTTGTCACTTCAACAGCGGAGCATTTATGAACGGGCATCGCCTGGTTGTTGTGATTGTGGCCGCGTTGGCATTGTGCACGAGCGTTCGGGCCCAGCCCTGCGGGCCGCAATGGTCGGGTGAGTTCACCGGCGATGGGACCGACAACCACGTCCGCGCGCTGGTCCTGTTTGACGATGGCGCCGGAGAGGCCGTCTACGCGGCCGGCTACTTCGGCGCCGCCGGCGCCGCCCGCGCCCCGCATATCGCGAAGTTCGACGGGACGGAATGGCACGCTCTGGGCGACGGGGTTGATGGCGATGTCTATGCGATGGCCGTGCTTGTCGACGGCACCGGCCCGTCCCTGTACGCCGCCGGCAACTTCCTGAATGCCGGCGGTTCACCCGCGCGCCGGATTGCCAGGTGGGATGGCGCACACTGGCACCCCGTTGGCAGCGGCGTCGACAACCTCGTCCGGGCCCTTGCCGCCTTCGACGATGGCCACGGCCCGGCGATGTACGCCGCGGGCTTTTTCACCGAGGCCGGCGGAGTTCCCGCGCAGGGCATCGCCAAGTGGGACGGGCAGGCCTGGTCACCCGTCAGCGGAGGACTCACCGGCTTGGGTTATTCGCTGGCGGCGCACGACGACGGAACCGGCCCGGCGCTCTTCGTCGGCGGCAACTTTACCGGCGCGGGCGGCGTGAGCGCGAGCCGTATCGCGCGCTGGGACGGTGCTGCCTGGTCGGCCGTTGGGGCCGGTATGAACTCAACGGTTGTCACCCTTCTCTCCGACCCGGCCGCCACGCCCCCTGCGCTGTACGCCGGCGGATTGTTCAGCGTTGCCGGCGTCGCTCCGGCCCTCGGGGTTGCGAAGCTGCAGGGAGGTGAATGGACGGGCGTGGGGGACGGGGTCAACAGCTTCGTGTCCGCGCTGGCGCTGCTCGAGACGAGCCAGGGTGACGAGCTGGTGGCCGCCGGCAACTTCACCTCCGCCGGAAGCGGACGGCCCGCCCGCTACGTCGCGCGCCTCGAGAATGGTCGATGGAATCCAGTCGCCGGCGGCGTCGGCTCGGTTGCCCGTGCCCTGCTCGCCTACCACGACGATTCCGGGCCCGTCCTCTTTGTCGGAGGCGAGTTCGAGATGGCCGGTTCCCTTCCCGCCGCCCACATCGCCGCGGCGCGCGGAAACGCCTGGGGTACGGTGGGCGATGACCGCGGGATCAGCGGGGATGTCCAGTTCATGACCTCCGTCGACGCCCTGGAACGGTTCGATGACGGCGCGGGCCCCGCGGTCTTCGCCGGCGGGCTGTTCTCGCGCGCCGGCGGCGCTGCGGTGCACAACCTGGCGCGCTGGGACGGCGATCAATGGTCGGACGTCGGCGGCGGGGTGACCGGCGATCCCGGCATGACGGCGCGCGTCAACGCGGTCCGGGCGTTCGGAGATTCGCACGGGCCCGCTGTCTACGTGGGCGGTTTCTTCGCCGCGGCGGGCGGCGTGCGCACCGCCGGCATCGCGCGATGGGATGGTGTGCACTGGTCGGCGCTCGGTGACGGCCTCGGGCCGACGATCGGTGGAGGCGCGCCGACGGTCTATGCCCTCCAGGTCTTTGACGATGGGCGGGGGCCCGGCCTGTTCGTGGGCGGGCTGTTTACCTCGGCGGGTGGCATCGCGTCGAGCAACGTCGCCAGGTGGGATGGTTCTCAATGGACGGCGGCCGGGGCCGGGCTCACCGGTCAGGTCAACTCGCTCGCCGTTTTCGACGATGGGCACGGCCCGGCGCTCTACGCCGGCGGGAACCTGATCCCGCCGCTCAACCGATGGAACGGCACGCAGTGGGAAGCCGTCGGCCCCGGCTTCCTCGATCCGTACAGCCGACTCGTCGCGATGACGGTCGCCGACGTGGGTGATGGCCCCGCCCTCTACGTCGGGGGGACCGTGGTTCGCAACCCCAACAGCCAATCGCTCGGCGTTGCGCGCTGGGACGGGGTGTCCTGGCGGACCTTGGTGCCGGTCGGCGAACCCTGCCCCGACGTTGGGTGTATCTACGCCAGAGCGCTGGCGCCGCTCGACGACGGCACCTCGCGCGCCCTGTACGTGGGCGGCAGCTTCCGCTACGGGCAGACCGGCCGGACCGGGATGCTGGCCCGTTGGGACGGTAGTACGTGGTCCCGTGTGGCCGGCGGCCTCGACGCGCCGGTGAACGCCCTGCTGACCCTTGAGGGTCCGGTCGCCCCTTCGCTGCTTGTCGGCGGTGAGTTTCAGCTCGCTGGCGATTCCCATGCTCAGCGTGTTGCTCGGCTGGTCGCCTGCCCGCCTGCATGCCCGGCCGACTGGGATCGCTCCGGCTCGGTTGATTCCTTCGACTTCTTCTCGTTCCTGATCGACTTCTTCGCCGGGCTGGGGGACTTCAACCATGACGGCCTGATCAACTCCCAGGATTTCTTTGACTTCCTCACCGCTTTCTTCCGTGGCTGTCCGTGAGGGTAGGGGGGGGCACCTCGAGGGATCGTCTGAAGGGAGCGAAGAAAGCCCCGAGGCTCGGGTGGAGCGCTCGGGGCCGGTGGGAGCACACGCGTTCTTCGGACAGTCAATCGAGTCGGTTCGATCGGTTCAGGTCGGTCAGCAGCCGGCGAAGAAGGCGGTGAGGAAGTCGAAGAAGTCCTGGGAGTTGACCACGCCGCTGTGGTTGAAGTCGGCGGCGGGCGCGTTGGCGAAGAAGGCGGAAAGGAAATCGAAGAAGTCCTGAGAGTTGACGAGGCCGTCGTGGTTGAAGTCGGCGGCGCATGGGGGCGGGGGCGTCTCGCTGACGCCGGTGACGGGGGCGGCGGGGTTGGGGCCGCAGGGATCGGTGCCGGTGGCGCCGATGAGGCCGGGGTTGTAGCCGACCTGGCCGGGGAGATCGGTCCTGGCGGCGAGGATCTCGACGTGGTTGGAGGTGCCGTCGCCGTCGGAGTCGGCGCCGTCGATGTCGGCGATGGCCTGGGCGATCGTGCGTCCGGCGGCGAGGCGGGTGGCGAGGGCTTCCCTGTAGCAGTTGCCGACGGTGCTGGTATTCGGGGGCTGGTGGCAGACGTTGCAGTTGCTGCCGGTCTGCGCGAGCATGCGGGCGGGGAGAGTGGAGGCGGGGTAGGCGGTGGTGAAGGCGGTGACGTACGACGGGTGGCCGGCGGCGGTGAGCGCGACGGACCAGGTCGCGGCCCCGGCGGCGAGGAGGACGAGGGCGCTGGGGATGGTTCGGGATGGTCTCATCAGGAACTCCTTTCTGGGGTTGGCGCGGAAGACGGGGCGGCGCGGTATGAACCGTGGGCGCGCGGGCTCCGTCATTCGGGCGCTTGGGGATTGAGGGACGTACGTGTGCGAAGCCTTCGCATGGGATTCGGAGAACAACGTTGGTGCCAGCGGCGGTGCCGGAGGGATCGGAGCGCGGCTCGGCGCGGCGACCCTACCGGAAGAGGGTGAGCGTGTGAGCGGGCTGGAGGAATGCAGCCGACAAACGGAGGAGGAGAGCCGGTTCCGGCGTGGGCGCGGGATCGCCAGCGCGGTGGTGGCTGATCTCGGCCGCGGCTGGAGGAGCGGCGTCTCTCAGTTGCGGTAGAGCGATTCTCCGGAGTGGGAGCGACGCCGGGAGGGACTGACCGGAACGGGTTATGCGGCAGCGAATTGGGTGACGGGGTCGGCGCGCCGGCACTCCGGCGATTCCACTACCATGACCACCCAGAAGGAGCGGGCATGGCGCGGTTGCACGAGTATCAGGGGAAGGCGCTCTTGGCGCGGCATGGGATTGTGGTGCCGCGGGGTAGGGTGGCGGGGTCGGCGGAGGAGGCGGGGCGGATCGCGCGCGAGGTGGGGGGGAGGGTGGTCGTAAAGATGCAAGCGTGGACGACCAACCGCAAAGCGCTGGGGGGTGTGGCGTTTGCGGGGTCGGCGGAGGAGGCGGCGGGGCACGCCGAGCGCATGCTGGGGATGAAGGTGGGGAACTTCCCGGTGGTGCAGGTGCTGGTGGAGGAGATGCTGGCGATCAAGCACGAGCTGTTCGTGTCGGTGTTCATCGATGACAAGTCGCGGGGGCCGGCGATGCTGGTGTCGCTGGCGGGGGGATCGGGGATCGAGGAGCGGGCGCACGCGAGTGGGGGCGGTGGTGGTGGTGGTGTGAGGCGGTTCGAGTGTGATGTGAAGAGCGGGCCGAAGGAGGCGGAGGTGCGGGCGTTCCTGGCGGGGTCGGCGCTGCCGCGGGAGGTGCACGAGCCGCTGGTGGCGGCGGTGCGGAGCGTCTTCGGCGCGGCGAGGGCGAACGAGGCGAGGTCGCTGGAGATCAACCCGCTGGTGGTGACGGCGGACGCCCATCCTCGGGTGGTGGCGGCGGATTGCCGCGTGACGATCGATGACTACGCGGTGTTCCGGCATCCGGAGCTGGGGATCGAGATCGCGCGGGAGCTTGACCATCCGCCGACAGAGCTGGAGCGGATCGCGTACGCGGCGGAACAGGCGGACCACCGGGGGACGTTCTACTTCGCGCAGATGAACACGGTGGCGCTCGCGGGGTCGCGCGGGCTCATCGGGTTCCATGGGGCCGGCGGGGGTGGGTCGATGATGTCGATGGATGCGATTACGAACGAGGGGTTCACGATCGCGAACTTCTGCGACACGAGCGGGAACCCGTCGCCGGCGAAGGTGTACCGGGCGGCGCGGATTATCCTGAGCCAGCCGGGGCTGTGCGGGTACTTCGGGTCCGGCTCGGGCGTGGCAAGCCAGGAGCAGTACTGGTCGGCGTATGGGCTGGCGAAGGCGTTCTGGGAGATGGAGCTGAATATCCCGGCGGTGATCCGGCTGGGGGGGAACACCGAGGACCGGGCGGTGGAGATCCTGGAGACTGCGTGCACGGGGCTGCCGGGGAGGGTGGAGGGGTACAGGAAGACGGATCCGCCGGCGAAGATCGCGAGGAGGTTCGCGGAGCTGGTGGGGGAGCACCTCGGTGGCGCAGAAGTCTCGCATCGGCGCGGCATCACTGCGCTCGAAGACTCGCCAGTGGTGGCACCCAGGTCGGGTGCCGGAGTTCGCGTCTGGCGGCCGCGCCCGCCACGTCGTCCGTCGTTCGTCGGCACAAAGAGCGCGGCATGCTTCCCGGTCAACGGCGGCACTCTGTGGATCGACACGGGCGTGTGGAACTCCAGGTCCGCCGCCATCATCGCTCGTGCCGCGGGCCTGCTGAAGGACGACGCGGGCAAGCCCGCGCTCACCGTGAAGCCCGACGAGCTGATGGGCAAGGACAGCGAGCTGATCGCCTGCGAGGTCGAGTGTCGACGCGACGGCGTGGGGGGCCTGTTTGTGGAGCTGGAGATACCCGGCCTGCACCCGCCACCGGGCGACCGCGGGGGCGGGAGGTGAACCTCGACGAAATGATCTCGAAGGTCGTCGCGCTCGGGCGAGAGGAAGTCAACTTCGACCTGGGCAATCCCGAACCGGCGGAGGCGTGGGTCGCCGCGGAGCGCAGGCTCGGCCGCCCCATCGCCAGATCGTGGCGCCGCTTTGTCGGCGAGTTCGGCGCCGGCCGGATCTGGGTGCGCAGTGGAGCACACCCCCAGCGGGACGATCGGGCACCCCCGGCGCGGAATGCGTTCCAGGTTGGCGACGCGTGCGGCAACCAGACCGAATTCGACATCACGGTGCATGATGCGTTGCTCACCGGGCCGTTCCGGTATGGGTTCCGCCTTGGTGGGGACGAGGAGAAGAACTGGTGCTGGGTGGGGAGCGATTTCAGCGGCGATTGCCTGCTGCTCCGTGCGGAGACGGCGTGGGGCGATGCTCCGGTGGACGCGGAGCTGGCCTGGTACAACCACGAGCTTGCCGAGTTGACGTACCGCTGGCCGGGGCTCGCGGAGTTCCTGGGGCAGATGGTCGAATGGCATCAGGGAGGGCGTCCGGAGCTCATGGGCGAGCGTCGCCGGTCAGCGGACCGTTTGGAACGAATCGTGCCTGATGTCCCGGTGTTGTCGGCGATGGCCAACGCCGCGGGCTGGGTCAGGTGTCCCCATTGTGGATGGCGGTTCTTGATTGATGACGGACGTGAATGGGAGGGCGGGGTCCACCACCGATGCGGGCAGCGGCTCGATGTCTCTCCGCATCGTCCCGGCTGATCCGCGCGGTAAGCTGGATCTCTTAACCGGAGCATACTCATGAACCCACATATTGATCGCCGGACGTTCCTCGCACGCGGCGCGCAGACGACCCTCGCCGGCACCGCCGCGCTCTCCGCACTCTCCGCAGGCGCTCGCGCCACGGCGCGAGCGCAGCCGGAGCCGAAGCCCGGCCCGGCGGCCGGCACACGGCGCATCCGCGTGGGCCTGATCGGCTGCGGGAGCGTCTCCGGCCGCTACCTGCCGCACCTGAAGGAGTGCCCGTACGCCGAGGTGGTGAGCGTGTGCGACATCAAGCCGGAGCGGGCTGCGAACCGGGCGAAGGAGTTCGGGGTGGCGCACCAGTACCCGAACATCGATCTGATGCTGGCGGGGGAGCCGTTTGACCTGCTGGTCGATACGACCGACATGCAGGCGCACGAGGGGCTCAACCGCAAGGCGCTGGAGGCGGGGAAGCACGTGTGGAGCGAGAAGCCGATGGCCAACTCGCTGGCCGCGGGGCAGGAGCTGCTCGAGCTTGCGAAAAAGAAGGGGCTCCGGATCTGGGGGGCGCCGGTGGTGGTGAACAGCCCGCAGTTCGTGTTCATGGCCAGGCAGGTCCAGGCGGGCGCGCTGGGGAAGATGGCCGCGGCGCATGCGGCGTATGGGCACACGGGGCCGCACTGGTCGGCGTTCTTCTACGAGAAGGGCGGCGGGAGCATGCCGGACCTGGGCGTGTACAACCTGACGACGCTGACGGGGCTGCTGGGGCCGGCGAAGGCGGTGACGGCGATGACGAGCATCGTGACCAAGCGGCGGACGGTGGAGGACAAGGGGGACATCGCGGTGGAGGCGGAGGACAACGCGATGGTGCTGATGGACCACGGCGAAGGGGTGATGTCGCACGTGATGTGCGGGTTCAACTATTTCGATCCGCACGGGCATGACGCCGCGGGGATGGAGCGATCGACGATCTCGGTGATCGGGAACAAGGGGAGCATGCACCTGATCGGGTACGACTGGGAGCCCAAGGGGGTGGACGTCTCGACGGAGGATCATCCGGATCCGGTGCGGAACGTGACGGACGCGGGGACGTACCAGTGGCAGGAGGGGGCATCGCACATCTGCGAGTGCCTGGCGACGGGGAAGGAGCCGCGGATCACGGCGGAGCATGCGCTGCACGTGCTGGAGGTAATCCAGGCGGCGAGGGAGTCGGGCGACACCGGCCGGCGAATCGCGTTGAAGTCGCGGTTTGCGTGGCCGCTGAAGATCTAGCCACAGAGAGGCCTTTCTCTGTGTCCGTCAGTGTTCTCTGTGGTGAGATGAATGGCGATACTGATCGACGAAACCAAACGTGTCATTGTGCAGGGCATTACCGGGCGCGAGGGGCAGGCGCGGACGCGGTTGATGCTGGACTATGGCACCCGCGTCGTCGGCGGGGTGACGCCGGGGAAGGGGGGGGCGGAGGTGCTGGGGGTGCCGGTGTTCAACTCGTGCGCGGAGGCGGTGGCGGCGCTGGGTGGCGTGGGGGGGGTGGACATCTCGGTGCTGTTCGTGCCGGCGGCGGCGCTGAAGGACGCGGCGATGGACGCGATCGGGGCGGGGGTGAAAATGGTGGTGCTGGTGGCGGACCGGGTGCCGGTGTGGGATGCGATGGAGATCGCCGCGGCGGCGAAGGAGAAGGGGGCGCGGTTCGTCGGGCCCAACACGCTGGGGGTGGCGAGCCCGGGGAGGGGGGTGGTGGGGATGATCGGCGGGCGGGCGGAGTCGGCGCGGGAGTGGTTCAAGCCCCCCCTCCCCGGCGGGACCGGAGTTGGGATCATTTCAAGGTCGGGGGGGATGGCGACGAGCACGGCGTACTACCTGGGGCAAGCGGGGGTGCGGATCAGCTCGATCGTGCACATCGGCGGGGACGCGGTGCTGGGGCTGCGCGTGCCGGATGTGGCGGAGATGTTCCAGGATGATCCGGCGACGGACGCGATCGTGCTGTTCGGCGAGATCGGCGGCTCGCAGGAGGAGGATCTGGCGGAGCTGGTGACGAGGGGGCGCGTGACGAAGCCGGTGGTGGCGTACATCGGCGGGAAGGCGGCCAAGGAGGGGACGCGGTTCAGCCACGCGGGGGCGATCATCGAGGGGAACAAGGGGACTCACGCGGGGAAGGTGGCGGCGCTGCGGGGCGCGGGGGCGACGGTGGTGGATTCATTCGGCGAACTGCCCGGCGCGGTCGCGGGCGTTCTCCATGCGCAAAGCAGCAGGAGCCTTATGACAGAAGCCGAGAAGAAGGCCGTGTGGACGACGGCGATCACGAGGATCGAGCCTAACAAGGTGGCGGTGCGCGGGCACAACATCGCGGGGCTGATGGGGAAGGTGTCGTTCGGCGCGGCGGTGTACCTGATCCTGACGGGGAAGCTGCCGGACGAGCGGGTGGGGCGGCTGATGGACGCGATCCTGGTGTCGTCGATCGATCACGGGGCGACGCCGCCGAGCTGCCTGGCGGCGCGGACGGTGGCGAGCACGGGGGCGAGCCTGAGCCAGAGCGTGGCCGCGGGGATCCTGGCGATTAACAGGCACCATGGGGGGGCGATCGAGGATGGCGCGAGGTACATGGGGTCGCTGCTGGAGAAGACGAAGAAGGAAGGGCGAGGGATCGATGCCGTGGCCGCGGACGAGGTCGCCCGCATCAAGGCCAGCGGCGAGCGGATCCCGGGGTTCGGGCACCGCATCCATACGAAGGACCCGCGGACGGGGCGGCTGTTCGAGCTGGCGGGCGAGGCGGGGCTCAAGGGGGCGGCGGGCACGCACATCGGCGCGGCGCGGGCGGTGGAGCGGGCGTTTGCGGCGACGGGGAAGCCGTTACCGATCAATGTTGATGGGGCGATCGGGGCGATCCTGGCGGATCTGGGGCTGGACCCGCGGGTGTTCAACGGGCTCTTCATGATCGCGCGGACGCCGGGGCTGGTTGCGCACGTGACGGAGGAGCAGACGCGCGAGAAACCGATGCGGCGGATTGATCCGGTGAACCACGCGTACGACGGGCCGGCGGGAAACACGGCGTAGCCGGTCACTCCTCGCGCAGGAAGAGCCGGCCATTGACGATGGCGACGGAAATGCGGGTCCGGGTGTGCCCGAGAACGATGCGGACCTTGTCGACGTTGTCGACCCAGCTCCAGAGCGTGTCGCTCTTGTCATCGGACCAGGTCACTTCTCCGGACGAACTCGCTCCGACGCAGCCCGCGGGGCGTCCCTGGTCCGAGGAGGCAGTGACCTGGCCGAGCCGGTAGCCAAGGGGCTGCGAAGTCAGGTTCACGAGCGAGAGAGAGCGGGTTCGGAACTGCTGCCGCACGATGCCGCCGAGAACAAGCACGAACACGATTGCGAATAACGCAGAGCAGAGTGTCCCACTGAGCGAGAATCTCTTTGGGTTGGAGGTCGTGTCCAATGCCATCTTGCGGTTCCTGTGAGTTGATCATACCTCGCGGCGAGGCCGCCACACACTCGTTTCACCTCGTTTGCCGCTGGTACGCCATCCCTGCCCACACGGTCGGCTCACCGGTTTCGAGGTTTCGTGCGGCCTTTCGCAGCAGGCGCGACACCAGGAATACGCCGGCGACATAGCCGAGGACGGTCCACATTGGAACACGCCCCATTCGATAGATGGCGGCGAGGGCTCCGCCCCAGATGAGCAGGCCCGCGGCGCCCAGCGCCGTCGCGGAGACGGCTTCCCAGCCGCCGTTCCCGGCGAGGGTCGCGGCTCCGAGCGTGACGCTGACCAACCCGGCGAGCGGGAGGATCGCGCCGGTGAGGACGATCCGCCGGGCGGACTTTCGAAGGCGGGCGGGCTTGCGGTTGGCGCACTCGCCGTAGATCCGCAGCCAGCCGCGCTGGAAATCCGGCCACGAGGTGTACATCCGGCAGCGGAGCATACCGTCGGCCAGGAAGAGCCCGGCGCCGTGCCCCAGCGCTGTGACTTTCCGCGCCAGCCAGACGTCCTCGAGGACCTCGGCGCGGATCGCCTCGTGCCCGCCGGCCGCGTCGTAGGCTGCACGGCGCACGAGGATGAACTGCCCGTTGGCGAAGGCGCGTCGCTTGAGCGGGTCGTTGGCCCGGATGATCGGGTACTGGCGCAGGAGCTCCATGCCGGCGGCGGGCTGCACCAGCTTCTCGAACCAGCGATCCGCCGTCAGCGTGCTCAGCAGGCTCACCATGTCGAGCCCGCGGCTTTGCAGCAGCGCCACGGCCGCGCGCGCCGCTGCCGGATCGAGAACGGTGTCGGCGTCGACGAAGAGGAGGGCGCCGCCGGTGCCGACGGAGGCGGCGCCCGCCGAATCCTGGACGCCGCGCCACATCGCGTGGACTTTGCCGGTCCATCCGGGGGGGCACTGGCTGACCTGGAGGATCTCGAAGCGGTGGTCGTGGCTGGTGATGTCGCGGACAACCTGGGCCGTGCGGTCGGTGCAGCGGTCGAGGACGAACGCGATCCGCAGCGAGGGGTAATCCTGCGCGAGGAGCGACCTGGCCAGATCGCCGATGCACGCCTCCTCGTTGTGCGCTGGGACGATGATGCAGACCGGCAGCGGGGCCCGTCCTTCCGCGCAGGCGGGCGCGGGTGGCAGGCGCAGCGCGTCCCGCAGCGTCGGGATCGTTCGCACGGTCCGCGCGATGTGGAACGCCACGACCGCCCAGTACATGGCCAACGCGGCCGAGCAGGCGGTCAGCAACCACAGCAGCGTGTCGAGAAACACCTTCATGCGAACCGGTCACCCACCGCCGTCCCCCCACCCGTACACTTCGCGCATGGCCCGGCCTGAGGATAGGGACGGCGTCGACACGGGCAACCCGGCTCGCCCGGGGGAGGACGACTCCTGGCGTTCCGAGCCCCCGCTCGCTGGCGCCAGCACGTGGGTGCTCTCGCGCCGGGCGGGGCGCGAGCTGGATCGGGCGGCGTCCACGGAGCTGGGGATTCCGTCGATCGTTCTGATGGAGAATGCGGCCATCGGCATCGCCGCGGCGGCCCGGGGTCTTGTCCGCGACGTCGACCGGCCGGGGGCGATCGTTCTCTGTGGTCGGGGCAACAACGGCGGCGACGGCCTGGCGGTGGCCCGGCACCTGCGCATCGCCGGCTGGCGGATCGGGATCGTGCTGGCCGCGCCGCCTTCGGCCTATGCCGGCGATGCCGCGGTGAATCTGCTGATCTGTCAGCGGAGCGGGTTGCCCGTCCACGAGGCGACCGAGGCCGACCCGAATGCCGCGGTGGACCGCGCCATCGAACGGCTCGGCCCGCCAGACCTCCTGGTCGATGCCCTGCTGGGAACGGGCGCTACGGGGGCGGTCCGCGGGCCCGTCGCCGGGCTCATTCACGCGATCAACCAGCGTCGGGGGGGCGATCTTCGCGTGCTGGCGGTTGATCTTCCCTCCGGCATGGACGCGGATACGGGCGAGCCGCTGGGGGTTTCTGACGGCGCCGAGCCCGCCATCGTCCGGGCCGACCTCACGGTGACGATGGTGGGGTTGAAGCCTGGTTTCTTATCGTTGGCGGCCCAGGAATTCCTGGGTGACATCACCGTCGTGGGTATCGGCGTGCCGCCGGAGCTCGTTGCCCGTTTCGGCACACCGCTCGCGGCTGCGTCCTTTCCGGGGCGTCTGCGGGATCCGGAGGCGGACGAGTCTCCGCCCTCCCGGGATGGCCGCGGCGCGTGATCCGCCCCGTCCGGCCGGTTGACTCTTGCCTCCGTTGGGGAACGAATACACTTGTACTGGAGGCGCACCCGATGGCCGTGCGAATGGAACTGTCGCGGATCCTGATCCGGGAGCTCAACGACTACCAGATCATCGAGCTCCGGGAGGTTGCGCCCGTCGCCGAGGATGGCGAGACGGCCAATGGCGCCGGCGGTGGTGGGAATGGGGGGGGTGGGGGGGGTGGGAGCAGCGCGGGCAAGGGCGCGGGTGAATCGACCGGTTTCTCGCAGGTCGAGAACGGGCGGTCGTTCCCGATCGTCATCGGGCTGCCCGAGGCGCAGGCGATCGAGCGGCGGCTGAAGGGGATCCACATCAAGCGGCCGCAGACGCACGACCTGCTCATGAACATCATCGAGGCGATGGGGGGCAAGCTCGAGTCGATCACGATCAACGACCTGTCGGACCAGACGTTCTACGCGCTCTTGAACATCCGCGACAAGGGGGGCAAGGTGCTGAACATCGACTCGCGTCCGAGCGACGCGATCGCCCTGGGCGTGGCCAACAACGTCCCGATCTTCGTGGCCGAGCACGTGCTGGACTCGGTGCAGCGCGACGAGGAGTAGCGCTCGGACGCCGCCGCCTGATCTCTCCATGAGCGACCCCGCGATTTCCTCCGACGACGCGACCGACGATGCCCCCGGCGGCGCCCCCGGCGAGCCTCCGGCTCCCGACGACAATGCGTACCTCGACCCGTGCGCGTACCTGACCGCCGACGTGCCCCCAGTCGGCGGGCGGCTGAAGGAGCGTCCCGAGGACTTCCTTGTCGAGGAGCTGCCCGCGTACGAGCCCAGCGGGTCGGGCGAGCACCTCTACCTGTACGTCGAGAAGCGCGACATCTCGACCATGCACATGGTGTACGCCATCGCCCGTCACTTCGGCGTGCGGCACCGGGACGTGGGGTACGCCGGCCTGAAGGACAAGGTTGCCGTCACGCGCCAGCTTGTCTCCGTGCACGTCCCCGGCAAAGGGCCGGAGAGCTTTCCGGCGTTCGAGCACCCGCGCATCCACGTCCTCTGGTCCGACCTGCACGCCAACAAGCTCCGGCAGGGGCACTTGGCGGGGAACCGCTTCATGATCCGGATCCGCGGCGCGCCCCCCGCCAAGGCCGTGCACGCGCACCGCGTGCTGGAGCGGCTTGCCTCCGTCGGCGTCCCCAACCGCGCCGGTGAGCAGCGCTTCGGGCACATGGGGAACAACCACGTCATCGGCCGGCTGCTCCTCAGCAGCCAGCACCGCGCGCTGGTGGACGAGCTTCTCGGGCCGAGCCGGCGGCTCCCCGATGTGCAGGCGATCCCGCGGGGGCTCTACGCCGAGGGGAAGTACGAGAGCGCCCTCGCCGCGTTCTCGCCGCACGCCGACACGGAGCGCCGCGTGCTGCGGGCCCTCATCCGCGGCAGGTCTCCGGAGAAGGCCGTGTACGTGATCGAGCAGATGCAGAAGAGGTACTTCATCACCGCGTTCCAATCGGCGGTGTTCAACTCGGTGCTCGACCAGCGCCTACGTGAAGGCCTGCTCGGCGGGCTGCGAGAGGGCGACCTGGCGTGGAAGCACGACAACGGCGCGGTGTTCGCGGTCGATGCGCCGACACTCGCCGACTCGTCTACGAGGGAACGGCTCTCGGGACTGGAGATCAGCCCTTCGGGGCCGATGTGGGGGCCGGACATGATGGAGGCGAGCGGGGTCAGCGGCCAGGTGGAGAGGGCCGCGCTCGAGGCCACCGGCATCACGCCGGAGATGATCATCGGCTACGGCGAGCGTGCGCGCGACCCGGTGCCGGGGAAGCGCCGGGCGCTGCGGGTGCCCCTGAGTTTTCCTGACGTGGAGGGCGGCGTCGACGAGCACGGCCCCTACGTGAAGTGTGTCTTCGAGCTCCCGCCTGGTTCATTCGCCACGGTCGTTCTTCGCGAGGTGATGAAGCCCGACCTGGCGGTGCCCTCCGATCGGCCGCCGAGCGCCTGACCCGGGCGGTTCGTTCCTACCATCGCCCCCCCACCCCCATGCCAGAGACCCCTATCCAGATCGTTGTCTTCGACCTCGGCGGCGTACTCGTGCATATATGCCGGACGTGGGAGGAAGGGTGCCGCGCCGCCGGGCTTCCGGCGCATGAGGGATGGGACCATCCGGAGTCCAGGGATGTGCGCAGGGCGCTCAACACCGTGTATCAGCGGGGCGGGATGGAGAGCGATGAGTACTTTGCCGGCCTGGCCGCCACCGCGCGCGGCCTGTACACCGCCGACGAGATTCGGCGCATCCACCACGCCTGGACGCTGGAGGAGTATCCCGGCGTGGCGCAGCTCATCGGGCGCCTCCACGGCGCGGGCCTGAACACCGGCGTGCTCTCCAACACCAACCATTCCCACTGGGCGCGGCTCTCGCCCCCGGTGGGCCACCCCGCGCCCGAATACCCGAGCCTCCGCCTCATCCGGCACATGCACGCTAGCCACCTCCTTCGCGTCGCCAAGCCCGACGCCGCGATCTACCGCCAGTTCGAGCGGCTCACCGGCTTCCGTCCCGGCGAGCCCGGCTCCGGCGGCGGCAGCCAGATCATCTTCTTCGACGATTTGGAGGAGAACGTGGACGCGGCCCGCGCGGCCGGATGGCTGGCCCACCAGATTGACCACACGGGCGACACGGTTGCGCAGATGACCTTGATCCTCCGCGAGCGCCGTGTACTGGACTAGTCGGCGTTGAGCTGGGCGCAAGCCCGACGGGTGGCGGTGTCGCCCGCGCGCGTGCGCATTGAGTTGGACGTCCATCCCCACGGCTTGCCGGCCTTGGGTGACTGGTATGGCGCGGCACTCTCTTGGGGCCGGTCAAGCCGTGGCACCCCCCCTCCCCCGCGCTTGCGCTCCGTGGGACCCGCGCGGCGTGGTGGTATAGTGCGCGCGCCAATGCCGGTGGACACCTCGCCAGTTCTCGACGCCCCGCCGTTCTCGCGTGCCGGTCGTTTTTCGCGCAGCGTCGCCGGCGTGATCGGCCTCTCGTTCCTGGCGATGATCTTCCTGGTGTGCGTGGCGACGCTGCCGTACACGCTGGCGCGTGTCGCGGTCGACCCGGCCGATCCGGGGGCGGGCAGCACTGTCCGGTACGACGCGCAGGACCGTCTGGGGCGAACGCTTCCGCCCTCGTGGTGGCCCGCGAAGCCAGATCCCGCGACGGCCGAACGCCAGTCGGCTGTCGCCGCGCATCGGGCGCTGCAGCGATTGGCGCTCTCGCAGGGGAAGACCGTCGACCAGCTCGCGGCCGCGGGGGTTGCCCCGACGCCCGACCAGGTGGCCGCGGCCCGCCCGTTCTATCTGATGGGGACGGATCTGCTGGGCCGGAGCCTGCTGATCCGGTCGCTAACGGGCGGAGGGATCTCGCTCACGATCGGCATCGCCGCGGCCCTGCTGTCGGTGCTCCTGGGCACGTTCTACGGCGCGCTCTCCGGCTACATCGGGGGCCGGCTGGACGCGGTGATGATGCGCATCGTGGACATTCTCTACGGCCTCCCCTACATCCTTCTGGTCGTCCTGCTCGCGGTCGCGGTCGACGCCAGGCTCGAACACCTGCAGACCTTGCGCGTCAAGCGCATCGGCGAGCAGAAGCAGGCGTACATCCAACGGGCGCTGGCCGCCCTGCCCGAGGGGAAGGGCGCCGACCCCGCCTCGCGCCAGCGGGCCGAGCAGGAGGCCGCGCATCGTTTCGGCACCGGGGAACTTTCCGCCTCCTCCGTCCAAGCCATTAACATCATCACCCTGCTGGTGGCCATCGGCGGGGTGAGCTGGCTGACGATGGCGCGGGTGGTGCGCGGGCAGGTGCTGAGCCTGAAGGCCCAGCCGTTCATCGAGGCGGCGCGCGCGATGGGAGTTCCGCTGCGCCGGATCTTCCTGCGCCACCTGCTGCCAAACCTGGTGGGTCCGATTGTCGTGTACGCCACCCTGACGGTGCCGCAGGCGATCCTGCAGGAGTCGTTCCTGAGCTTCCTGGGGATCGGCGTGCACCCGCCGCTGCCGAGCTGGGGGAACCTCGCGGCGGACGGCTTGCAGGAGCTGAACCGCTACAAGTCGAACTGGTGGCTGCTGTTCTTCCCCTGCGTGCTGCTGGCGTGTACGCTCCTGTCGCTGAACTTTGTCGGGGAGGGGCTCCGGGAAGCGCTCGACCCCAAGCGCAGGAACCGCTGATCGGGGAGCCGGCCATGCAGAGCCGATTCGGCTTGAAGGATTTCGTTCTGATGGTCATGGTCGCGATCGTCGGCATCGCCGTGGTGCTGGCTATGTACCAGCGCGATCGCGAGTGGGACCAGATCCAGGGCTTCAGCAGGAAGGCTGCTGATCTTGAGGTCCAGCTCGCCCGCATCGAGAGCAAGCTCGACTCGGGCGTCGCCGTCGCACAGCCCAAGGGGGCCAAGACCGACGCGCCGGCCGGCTCCGTCGCCCGCGACGAATCCTGGGCCCGCCCCGGCGTGAAAGTCGAATGGCAGCCCGCATGGACCTTTGCGACCGACCCGCGGCTCAGCAAGGGCTTCGCGCCCGGCGGCGAGTTCACCGAGGTCTTTGAGGCGCAGCCGGCCAAGCTCACACCCAACGTCCAGACCGACGTCTATGGCCGGCGCATCGTCGACCTCGTCACCGAGTGCCTGGGGGCGTACGACCCCAAGACGCTGAGAATGCGCGGCTGGCTTGCCGAGGCGTGGCAGGTCGACCCCGAGGGGAAGTGGATGCGGGTGAGGATCAACCCCAAGGCGCGCTTCTCGGACGGCGTCCCGGTGACCGCCGAGGATGTCCGCTACAGCTACCACGACTTTGTCATGAACATGCAGATCGAGGCCGAGCGCACCCGCTCCACCCTTGACACCATGGACCGCGTCGAGGTCGTCAGCGATCTCGTCGTCGACTTCTATTTCAAAGAGCCGTACTTCGCCAACGTGGACAACGCCCTCACGCTCTTCGTGCTGCCGAAGCACTACTACAGCAAGCTGACCCCCGCCGAGATCAACAAGGGCACCGGCCTGCTCATGGGCAGCGGACCCTACAAGCTCGAGTCCACCGACGTCGACCGCCAGTGGACCCCGCCGGACCCCGTCGTGCTCGTGCGCAACGAGCAGTACTGGGGCGACAAGACGCCCCTGGCCAGGGTCCGGTTCAAGGCGATCGATATCGAGCTTGCCCGCCTTGTCGAGTACAAGAACGGCGGCGCCGACATGATCACGCCGTCGTCGCCGCAGTTCGTCACGGGGATCGCCGACCCCGAGTGGGTCAAGAGCAACCACTGCCTGAACTGGGTGAACATGCGGTCGGGGAAGTCGGGCATTATTTGGAACTGCGGCCCGCGCGCCGGCCAGGCCGGGAAGCTCACGCCGTTCCACGACAAGCGCGTGCGTCAGGCGATGACCCTGCTGCTGGACCGGGAGAAGATGGTCCGCGACATCTGGAAGGGGATTGGCCAGGTCGCCAAGGGGTTTGCCAACCCGGGCACGCCGGGCGATGACCCGGCCATGCAACCCTGGCCGTACGACCCGCCGCGGGCCATGGTCCTGCTCAAGGAAGCCGGGTGGGAAGACCGCAACGGCGACCGGGTGCTGGAGGACAAAGACGGACGCGAGTTCGTCTTCGAGCTCACCAGCTTCGGCGCCGGCGAGATCGCCGAGCGGATCGCGACGTTCGTGAAGGACTCGTACGCCGCCGCGGGCATCCGCGTCTCCATCCGCCAGATGGACTGGGCCGTCGGCGAGCCGATCCGCCAGGAGCGGGATTTCGACGCGATGCTCATGGCGTGGGGCGCCAACGCCCCGGAGTCTGACCCCAAGCAGATCTTCCACTCGTCCTCGATCGCCAACCAGGGGGATAACTTTGGTCAGTGGATCTCTCCCCAGGCCGACGCGGCCATCGACACCGCACGTCGAGAGATGGACGCCGAGAAGAGGCTGAAACTCTGGCGGACGTTCGAGCAGGTGATGTATGACGAGCAACCCTACACCTGGGTCCGCGTCGCGCCGTTCATCCGGTTCATCAAGAGCGATGTCAAGAACGTCAACCCCTACCCAAGGGGCCTGGAGATCTGGGAGTTCTACAAGGGCGGGCCGGCCGTCCCCGCCAGCGGCGCCTGATGAACCACCCGTCGCACGGGGCCGGAACCGGCGTTACGGCGGCCGGTGCGACAACCGCTCGCCTCGAGTTGCCTATGGCCCGCCCGCCGTTTGAATCTCTCTCATGATTTCCTACATCCTCCGACGCCTGCTGTTCATGATCCCGACGCTGATCGGCATCACCTTCCTGGTGTTCATGCTGGTCGCGCTCTCGCCCGGCGGAATCGGCGCTGCGCTCACTGCCCAGGCCGGCGGGCAGATGACCTCGCAGCGGGGCGTCGCCCTGGCCAAGGCCCGCCTCGAGGACCGGTACGGGCTCGATGACCCTGCGCCCGTCCAGTACATCCGCTGGCTCGGTCGCATCAGTCCCATCAAGACCGGCACGCGCGACCTGATCGGCCCCTCCGGCGAGACCATCCGCCGCCCCAAGCCGTTCAAGGCGCCGCCCCTGTGGGAGTGGTTCGCGAAGGATCTGCCCCGGGCGCGGGCCTCACAACTGAGCGTTGCTTCCGATTCTCCGGATGACCTCCGCATCGAGACCTTCAAGCGTGCCGATCGGCTTTATGCCGACGCCCGCGCCGAGTACATCTCCTCGCTTACCGCGATGAAGCAGGGTCTCGGCGACTACGCCAAGGCCAGGGACATCCGAGGCGGGGCCGACGCGAAGGGACAGGGCCGTCCGTCCGTCCTGAAGAACTACCCGCCCGATCAGGCCTCACCCGAATGGTCCGTCCTGAAGAAGCCGGCCGAGAAAGCCCTCGCGGACTATCAGGGCGCGCTGGACGCCCGTGAGGACCTGATCGTTGCGTTCAACGCGCGGCCGTATCGCCGGGCGGGCCTGTCCATCATCCCGGGCGTCCTCAGTGTGGCCGCGCCCGACCTGGGCACCACGTTCAGCACGCAGCGTCCGGTGATCGACCTGGTCAAGGACCATCTCCCGGTTACGCTGCTCATCAACGCCATCGCCTTCCCGATCATCTACCTCATCGCCATTCCGGGCGGCATGCTCGCCGCGACCAAGCGCGGCTCGGCCCTCGACGTCGTCCTCGGCATGCTCTTCATCGCGCTGTGGTCGTTCCCGGTCGTTCTCGCCGGTGTGCTCGCGATCGGGTTCCTCGCCAGCAACGACTACCTGGGCGCTTTCCCCGTCAGCGGCCTGCACTCCAACGCCGCCCCGCAGATGCGCTGGCTGCCGGGCTCCGGAGCAGACGGAAGGTTCTCGGTCGGGTACGTGGTCGACACCGTCTGGCACATGTGCCTGCCCGTCCTGTGCCTGGTCTACGGCGGCTTCGCGATCCTGAGCAAGCAGTGCCGCGCCGCCATGCTCGACAACTTCTCGGCCGACTACGTCCGCACGGCCAAGGCCAAGGGCGTCGCGCCCAGGGACGTCATCCTTCGCCACGTGTTCCGCAACAGCCTTCTGCCGCTCATCACGATGTTCGTCACCATCTTCCCCGCGATGCTCGCCGGGTCGGTCGTGATCGAGAAGATCTTCTCCGTCCCCGGCATGGGCACGCTCATCCTCAGGTCAATCGCGGACCGCGACCGCGAGCTGCTGCTCGCCAACACGCTCATGATCGCGGCCGTCAACCTCCTGGCCCTGCTCCTGGCCGACATCCTCTACGCCCTGGCCGACCCCCGGGTCGCGTACGACTGACCCGCATCACGATGAACGACGGGTTTCTTTCCGTTCCTTCCCCGCTCAATACCAAGCACTCAGCACCCCGAACTCCGCTCATGCCCTCAGTTCCTCCCCAAACACTCCGCGCTCAGCCCACCGAGGCCGTCACCGGTGTCCAGCTCGCCCAGGGAATCGGCGTTGCCGAGGCCAAGGGATTCTGGGCCGATGCCTGGGCGCAGGTCCTCACCCGGCGCCCCGCGGCCGCGGCACTCGGCTGGCTCTCCATCGTCGCCTTTTTCGCCGTCTTCGCCCCCTTTCTTGCCAGCGGCCATCCGGTGGTCATGCGCGAGCTCGACGCGTCGGGCGCGGTGGTGCGCACGACCTCGCCGCTCTTTGAACACCTCCGCGCAGCCGACCTCATCCTCGTCATCGGCGTCCCCCTCGCCGCCGCCTGGATCGTTCCTTCGCGGCGAGACCGCGCCAGCCGATTGGGCGCCTGCATCTTCGGCGGCGTTCTCGCCGCCGCCATCGTCCTGATCGTTTCGATGGTCCAGGGGACCATTTCCGTGCGCGAGCCCTCCGGCTGGGCGCTGTGGCTCAGACAGCACAAGTCCGCGGCCATCATCGTCCCGTCCCTCATTTCCGCCCTTGTTCTCGGCGCGTCCGTGTTCGTCCCCGCCATCGGCGGTCTGCCGCGCCGACTGCTTGTCTGCGTGTCGGCCTGCCTCCTCGCCGGCGCGGCCACAGGCATCACGTGGAACCGGCCCCTGCAGTCGTTCAGCAGCTACACGGCCGACGAACAGAACGGGAGAATTCAGGCCACTTACACGGTGATCCCCTGGTCGCCCGGACAGCGATTCTCGGCGCTGGATCGCCTGCCCCCCGGTACCACGCTGGGCCAGGGTCTCAAGCTGGGCGCGGGCACGCCCGGCGCACGCCGCACGTTCCTCCTGGGCACCGATGCGCTTGGTCAGGACGTGCTCTCGCAACTGCTGCACGCCTGCCGCCTTTCGATCTCGATCGGCCTGGTCTCCACGGGCATCGCCGTGCTCATCGGCGTGACCATGGGCGCCTTGATGGGGTATTTCGGCGGCATGGTCGACCTGCTGCTGTACCGCGTGGTCGAGGTCTTCATGGCCGTCCCCCTGCTCTTCCTGCTCATCGTCGCCGCGGCGGTGCTCGACGAGCAGATGCGCACCACCTACACCATGATGGCGATCATTGGCTGCTTCACGTGGACCGGCGCTGCGCGCTTCACACGCGCCGAGTTCCTCAAGCTCCGTTCGCAGGACTTCGTGCAGTCCGCGAAGGCCGTCGGCCTTCCGCTGCGGTCCATTCTCTTCAAGCACATGCTCCCCAACGGCGTTACGCCGGTTCTTGTCGATGCGTCCTTTGCCATCGCCGCGGCGATCACCATCGAGGCCACCCTCAGCTTCCTGGGACTGGGGCCCGTGGACCAGGCCTCGTGGGGCAAGCTCCTCTCAAGCGCGACCAGCGCCGAGGGGGAGTTCAAGTGGTGGCTGGCCATCTTCCCCGGCCTGGCCATCTTCCTCACGGTCCTGTCGTACAACCTGATCGGCGAGGCGCTGCGCGATGCGATTGATCCCAAGCTCAAGAAGGCCCGGGTCTGAGGGTCCCTACCACAGAGAGAACACTAAGAAACACAGAGAAAGGCATGGGAGAGAGAAGGAGCGTTGCGGTGGACGGCCTTGACGCGCCTGATGAGCTGGATGAGTTGAAGGAGCCGGAGGAGTATTTCTACAAGGCTGTGACCAAGTCGATCATGTTTCCTCCAACCCCTTTTCATTTCGTTACTCTTGTTCTTCTCTGTGCGCTGCTGTGTTCTCTGTGGTAAGAACTCTTCCGAATGGCCCAAGCCCACCGCCAACTCGATGAATCGCAGCCGCTCCTGACCGTTCGGGACCTCGCCGTCTCGTTCGACAACGGCTCGGGTCCGCGCATCCAGGCCGTGGATGGTGTCCGCATCACGATCTATCCGCGGCAGACCGTCGCGGTGGTGGGCGAATCCGGGTGCGGCAAGTCAGTGACCGCGATGAGCACCTTGCACCTCATTCCTCGCCCGCCCGGGCGTTTTGATCGCGGCGAGGTCATCTTCGAGACCGACAAGGGCCGGCGCGACCTGCTGAAGATGCCCGAGCAGGAGATCCGCACGATCCGCGGGAATGAGATCGCCATGATCTTCCAGGAGCCGATGACCTCGCTGAACCCCGTGTACACGATCGGCGACCAGATCCTTGAGGCCATCCTCCTCCACCAGAATGTCTCCGGGCGCGAGGCCCGCGACGTCGCCGTCGACGCCATGAACGCCGTCGGCATTCCCGACCCCGTGCGGCGGCTCAAGGCCTACCCGCACCAGTTCTCCGGCGGTATGCGCCAGCGAGTCATGATCGCCATGGCCCTGGCCTGCCGCCCCAAGCTTCTCCTGGCCGACGAGCCCACCACCGCCCTCGACGTCACGATCCAGGCGCAGATCCTCGAGCTCCTCCGCGACCTCCAGCGCACCCGCCAGATGGCCATCATGCTCATCACCCACGCGCTGGGCGTCGTCGCCGAGAACGCCGATGTCGTCTGCGTCATGTATGCCGGGCGCGTCGTCGAGTACGCCACCGTCTTTGAGCTCTTTGACAACCCGCTCCACCCCTACACGCGCGGCCTGCTGGCCAGCATCCCCAGCATCGGCCAGCGGAAGGACCGCCTCGTCACGATCCGCGATGTCGTTGACAGTCCCGCCGAGTTCGCGCGCCTCCCCGGCGCGAGCGACGGAGTCCGGCCCTGGTGGCCCTGGCACCAGCCCCCGGCCGACCTGACGCCGCAGGACGGCCCGGCCGGTGACTATTACCTTCAGGAGGTCACGAAGGACCACTGGGTGGGCGTCTGGCGGACCCGGGCGGTGAAGGACCACCAAAGCCGGTTCCCAGACCTGTCGTATCGGATCGCGGACAGCCCGATGCACGCCCCGACGGCCGCCGTTTGATTGCCTCTTGCTTGCCAGAATTGTGCCTCGGCGGCCCGCAGTCACCCGAGATTCCCACCGTGTTTTCAACAACGCACATTCTGCATCAGCGCACTTGCTGCGGCCACCGGGAGCCCGAATTCGCCGGGCTGTCGGTTGTTGTCATGAGATCATAACTATAGAAATGACAATGAGTTGCTGCTTAACACCGTCTTCATTCCCCGGGATTTTCCGCTCGCGGCTCGATTCGTCCGGCAACGCACTTCCGCTTGTCCACATCTTGTCCACGCCCGTGGCCGCTCTTGCATAGGTTAGTTTTCCTAGCTCCATAACGCTCCCAAATGCGCGTCCTCATCCTCACCGACGCAGACTTCGCCCGCCGCGAGCACTCCCTGCTGGCCCGCCTGGAGATCGGCTTGGCAGACGAGGGCGCCCGCGTCATCCACGCCCTCCCCAGCTCGGGGAGCGATCCTGCGCCTTCCGCGGCTGCCGACCTGATGGCTCCTCCGGCTGGCGACGCCTCTGGATCCGCCTCGGGTCAGGACCCGTTTTCGGGTGGCAGCGGCCTCTACTCCACGCTCGTCGCCTACGAGGATGTCGGCTTCGCGTTCTCCGTCCCGGCGCGAGCCCGCCGCCTGATCCTGGCCATTGCCGCCGCCCTTGACGAGCCCGAGGATGACCTCGCGCTCGACGTGATCCACGTCTTCGGTCATCAGGCGTGGCCGCTGGCGCTGGCGCTGGCGCGGTACCTCGATGCGCGCGTGGTCTTCGAGGTCTGGTCGGCGTCGCTTCTCCATGAAGCTTCGCGCATTCCCCCTCTTCATCCGGCCGGGCGTGCCCCTCAGCTGCCCGCCTTGATGGTCCCCGGGCGGGCCCTGGGCGAGGCCATGGGCAAGCACGCCCCGTTGTCGGCCATCCACGTCGCGCCGTGGGGTGTCCCCGTCCCGGAGGCCGTGCGCCGGGCGCGCGAGCCCGGCGATCACGCGGCGGTTGCCGCCTCCGTCCTCGCCTCCGGAGACGACCCGCACGCCGTCATCGCGGCGCTGGATGGACTGCGGTCCGCGGCCGAGCGGTTCCCGGAGCTTCTTGTCTTCCTCGACTCCCGCGCCGCTCACCGGGCGCAGATCTGGCGCCGGGTCCGTAAGCTCGGTCTCATGGACCGCCTCTCGGTCGTGGGGGACGTGGAGTCGCGTCGCGAGCCCATCCTGCACACCGACCTGCTCATCCAGCCGGAGGCCCGCGGGCACCATCGCTCCCTGACCCTCGCCGCCATGGCCGCGGGCATGGCCGTCGTCGCCCATGCCGACGGCATGATCGATTCGTTCCTGGATCGGCGCACCGCCCGGCTTGTGTCCGGCACGAACGCCGGCGCATGGTCCGAGGCTCTCCATCAACTCCTAGCGGACCCCGCCGGCTGCCATCAGCTCGGCGCCAGCGCCCGCCAGCACATCCACGACCATCACTCGGTTAGCGCCTACGTCACCGCCGTCCTCACGGCCTACGAGTCCCTCCTTGCGCCGGTGCCGCGGGTTACCGCTTGAGAGCCAGTCTCGCCGGCCCTCCCATACCATCCCGGCATGCGTTCCTGGCGCGCTCTTTCGGAGACCATCCACCTTACTGCCCTGGGCCTCTGGCTCGGCTCGCTCGTGATGACCGGTGCCGCGGCGGCGATCATCTTCCCCACCGTCAAGGCGCTTCGGCCGTCGCTGCCTGAGTTCTCGGGCTACACCGGCGACCACTGGCGCATCGCCGGGGGCCAGATCGCGTCGCGCGTTTTCCTTGTATGCGATGTCGTTCAGTTCATCTGCGCGATTCTCGCGGGCGTCAGCGTCTGCGTCCTCCTGATTGTCGCCCGGGTCTCGGTCCGGCGGCCCGCGGTGCTGGCTCGACTTGCCACGCTGGGCATCGCCATCGCCGTCCTCGGCGGTCAGCTTTTCTTCCTGGCCCCGCGAATGAACGGCCACATGCTCAGCTTCTGGGCGGCCGCACAGCGCGGCGACAACGCCGCCGCCGCAGTCTCCCAGGCCGCGTTCGACAAGTTGCACCCTGTTGCGACCAACCTCCTCGGCGTTGCCACACTCGCCGTCCTTGTCGCCATGGTCTTCGGCGCCTGGGCCGCCTCAACGCCCGAGCGCAACGACGCCTGGACCGGACTCCCCCGCATTCCGACCCAGACCCATCGGCCCGCCAAGCTCGAAGAGCCGCTCCTGCTTCGCACCCAGCGATGAGTGTGCCGCGGCTGGCCTCCTCGCGTGTATCCTCATCGCCACGCCGAGGGCGCGACGAGCGGAGGAACTGCATGGCCAAGGTCAGGAAGCCCATGACGCGAGGCGAACGCCGGGCGGCTCTTGCCGACGCCCCCGCTGATGCCCCCCCCTCCGACCTGCCGGTCTCTCTCCCCAGCGGAAGCCCTGCCCAGATGCGCCGCGCCGCCGCCCTGCTGGACGCGCTCGTCAAGGCCTACCCCGGCGCCAGGTGCGCGCTGAACTACACCAATCCGCACGAGCTCCTGGTCGCGACGATCCTCTCCGCGCAGACGACGGATGTGGGCGTCAACAAGGCCACGCCGGCGCTCTTTGCCCGCTTCCCCACGCCTGCGGACTATACCGGGGCGACGCCCGAGGAGATCCAGCCCTACGTCAAGTCCCTGGGTTTCTTCCGGAACAAGGCCAAGGCGGTGCATTCGGCGATGACCGACGTGGCCGGGAGGTTCGGCGGCCAGGTGCCGCGAACCATGGACGAGTTGCTGACGCTGCACGGCGTGGCCCGCAAGACGGCCAATGTCGTGCTGGGGAATGCCTACGGCGTGAACGTCGGGTTTGTCGTCGATACGCACATCGAGAGGATCTCCAAGCGATTCGCTCTGGCCCCGAAGACGGCCACCGTCGCGATGATCGAGCGGCACCTGATGGCCCAGTTCCCCCGCGACCGCTGGTGCGACCTTTCCCACATGATCATCTCGCACGGGCGTACGGCCTGCACGGCCCGGGGCAAGCCCGGCCAGTGCGGGAAGAACCCGATCTGCAAGCGATTCGGCACGGCCTGCGAGTACCGAGAGTGAGCCGGGTGCCATCTATGAGCAGGCCGAAGTCAAGGGCGAGCGGGACGAATCTGCGGGGTAATTCCAACCATCTATCCGACGTCGCCGCGATGGGCGCGTCACTCAGCTTTGTCCGGGCCGACCC